>NZ_JAHGAD010000020.1:0-320700 GCF_030248375.1 Vibrio sp. B181a
GATTCTCGATTCTCGATTCTCGATTCTCGATTCTCGATTCTCGATTCTCTTACAGCTTATCTGTCAGCTCGATAGCTTGACCGATGTAGTTCGCTGGCGTCATCTCTTTCAGACGTGCTTTCTCGTGCTCAGGAAGCTCAAGACCGTCGATGAAGTTACGCATTGCTTCACCGTCTACACGCTTACCACGAGTTAGCTCTTTTAGCTTCTCGTATGGCTTCTCGATGCCGTAACGACGCATTACTGTTTGTACTGGCTCTGCTAGTACTTCCCAGTTCTTATCTAGTTCAGCAAGAAGTGCTTCGCGGTTTACTTCTAGCTTGCTGATGCCTTTAAGCGTAGAAGTGTAAGCGATGATTGCGTAGCCAACACCAACACCAAGGTTACGTAGAACTGTTGAGTCAGTTAGGTCACGCTGCCAACGAGAGATAGGCAGTTTCTGTGCTAGGTGGCCGAATACAGCGTTCGCAAGGCCTAGGTTACCTTCTGAGTTTTCAAAGTCGATTGGGTTAACTTTGTGAGGCATGGTTGAAGAACCGATCTCACCAGCAATAGTTTTTTGCTTGAAGTGGCCTAGTGCAATGTAACCCCAAACGTCACGGTCGAAGTCAATCAGGATAGTGTTGAAACGAGCGATAGCGTCGAACAGCTCAGCGATGTAATCGTGTGGTTCGATCTGAGTTGTGTATGGGTTCCAAGTAACGCCTAGAGACTCAGTGATGAACTCTTCAGAGAACTTGTGCCAATCTAGCTCTGGGTAAGCAGAAAGGTGTGCGTTGTAGTTACCTACTGCACCGTTGATTTTCGCTAGGATCTCAACGTTTTCGATTTGCTTGAATTGACGCTCCATACGGTACGCCACGTTTGCCATTTCTTTACCCATAGTAGATGGAGAAGCAGGCTGACCGTGTGTACGAGATAGTAGAGGAATATCGCGGTATTCCACTGCTAGTGCTTTGATAGCGTCGATTAGGTTACGGATTTCTGGAAGAATCACGTTCTCACGCGCTTCTTTAAGCATAAGAGCGTGTGAAGTGTTGTTGATGTCTTCAGAAGTACATGCAAAGTGGAAGAACTCGTTTACTGCGTGCAGTTCAGGAACGTCTGCTACTTTCTCTTTTAGGAAGTACTCAACCGCTTTAACGTCGTGGTTAGTTGTACGCTCGATCTCTTTGATACGGCGTGCATCTTCTTCAGAGAAGTTTGCAGCAAGGTCGTCTAGGAATTGGTTTGCTTCTGCGCTAAACGCTGGCACTTCTGCAATTTCAGCAGTAGCAGCAAGCTTTTGTAGCCAGCGGATTTCAACGATAGTACGGTACTTTAGTAGACCGTATTCACTGAAAATTTCGCGTAACGCAATTGTCTTGCTTCCGTAACGGCCGTCTACTGGTGAAACAGCAGTCAATGCTGACAGTTCCATGATGTTCTCCTGAATTGGGTTTCTAAATTTCGTGAGCTTTATACCAATAACTGTGGCAATTGTCACGAATATTGCGCAAACGTTTGCGCGAGATTTGTTTTGGTCTAAAAAAATGAGCTCGCGATAAACGCGAGCTGCTTACTAGATACCTTATTACATTCGAGCAAGAAGGATTTGCGCTTGCTCTACCATCTTTTTGCGTCCGAAGATTAGGTGGCGACGTTTACCGCCAACTTGACGCCAAAGTACTGCACTACGAATACCCGATAACAACAGCGCACGAACTTTGTGCTGGTTAGAGGTTTGTTGCAGTACCGATGGAGTACCAGTTACTTGAATACGAGGACCAATAGGGCTGACTACATCCAAGTAAATGCTTGCTAGGTTGCTGATCATTTGATCATCTAGCAATTCAAAATGTTCCGTTTGACGCTGAGCCATTTGGATGCGATCACCAAGTTGTGACATTGCATCGTTACGACCCGATAGCTTGCGCTCTAATGCCATTAGGCTGATGATGTAGCGAGTGACTTCACTTCCCGATGGGGTGCTATCAATCCCTTTCACCAAGCATTCAAGACCCAGCTTAAGGTCGGCTTCGCGACCGAAAACACCAATGGTGTTCGCTGGGCTAGTATTCAAAATGGCGTTAATTGACGTTTCAAAGGCATCTTGATCACAATGTCCGTCTCTCGCTACCTGTTGAACTAGAGCAACAGCTTGGCAGATACCTGCAAAAGCGATAGTACGGTCATAAAGTGTATTCGCCACGTAACGACTCCTAAGCTTGAGAATATTTAATGCGTTGCTCGATGATGCCGCCACCTAGGCACACGTCATCTTTGTAGAACACAGCTGATTGACCTGGTGTGACAGCAATTTGTGGTTCGTCAAAGATCACTTTAATGTTTTCATCATCGATAGGGATGATTGTACAAGGAATATCTTCCTGACGGTAACGAGTTTTCACTGTGCACTTCATAACATCGCGAATTGGCTCACGATCTACCCAGTGAAGTTGTGATGCAAGTAGACCTTCTGATTTAAGCATTGGGTGGTCTTTACCTTGAACGGCAATCAAAACGTTACGCTCTAGGTCTTTCTCACCAACGAACCATGGGTCTTCGTTACCACCGCCACCTTTGCGGCCGCCGATGTGCAGACCTTTACGCTGACCTAATGTGTGGTACATCAAGCCTTGGTGTTGACCAATCACTTCGCCTTCAGGCGTTTCGATGTTGCCTGGTTGAGCTGGAAGGTAGCGACCTAGGAATTCCGTAAACTTACGTTCACCGATGAAACAAATACCCGTAGAGTCTTTCTTCTTCGCCGTGATCAGATCTTGCTCTTCTGCGATGCGGCGTACTTCTGGCTTCTCTAAATCACCGACAGGGAATAGGCTACGTGCAATTTGCTCGTTGCTTAATGTGTACAGGAAGTAGCTTTGATCTTTGTTGCTGTCTAGGCCACGTAGCATCTGTGGCTTTTCACCGTTCTCTGGGAAAGAGCGACGCACGTAGTGACCCATTGCAATGTAATCAGCGTCAAGCACTTCATCAGCGAATTCTAGGAATGCTTTGAACTTGATTTCTTTGTTACAAAGAATGTCTGGGTTTGGTGTACGGCCTGCTTTGTATTCAGCAAGGAAGTACTCAAATACGTTATCCCAGTATTCAGCAGCAAAGTTGATGGTGTGTAGGTGAATGCCTAGCTTGTCACATACTGCCTGAGCATCAGCAAGATCTTCTGCTGCTGTACAATATTCTTCGTTGTCATCTTCTTCCCAGTTCTTCATGAACAAGCCTTCTACTTGGTAGCCTTGTTGCTTTAGAAGATACGCAGAAACAGATGAATCAACGCCGCCGGACATACCGACGATGACTTTCTTTTGGCTGTTATCAGACATTACTAAACACCACTAAAATTAACGGGACGCAGATTCTACCAGAATCCACTGACCGGGGACAGATCCGAGATCGAAATCACACTTCGATTTTGATGTAAATTTCACCGAAAACAAACCGTGTGTGAGAATTCGATAAGTATAGAAGGGTTATATATGGCATAGTTGGCAAAAATCCAAGAGGAAATATCAAATGACCGAAGAAAACCAATTTATGCAAGAAGCTGAGTTGATTGAAATTGTTGAAAACCAGCTCGAAGATGGCAACCCAATAAAAGTAAAAGAAACCTTAATGCGACTAATGATGACAGGTACGTCACGTGAAGATGCCGTTGCAATGATGGCTTGTGCAATGTCGATTGAGATTTTTGACGTAATGAAAAATGGTGGTGAGTTCAATCTAAAACGCTATACCGAACACCTCGAACAGCTGCCAGATTTAGGTTTCATGGAAGGCGAATAGAGCGTTAGAAAATAAAAAGTAGGGTGCAAACGTTTGCTATACTCGCTTTTATTGCTGCTTTATTGTCAGCGGTATAGAATCCGTTCTCCTTTTCATCCCTTACTCAGACTAACAATATGAAATTTCCTGGACAACGCAAATCCAAGCACTATTTTCCTGTTCATGCTCGCGACCCATTAGTGAGCCAAGCACAAGAAAGCAAGAAGATGACGCGCACTCATATCATCGGCATTGATCAAACGCTGGTTGATATTGAAGCGAAAGTGACAACGGAAGTGATTGAAAAGTACGGTTTGAGTAAAGGACACTCATTGGTAATCGATGATGCGACAGCTGAAGCGCTTTACCAACAATTAAAAGAAGACTGCCTAATTACTAACGAGTATGCAGGTGGTACGATCGGTAATACGCTACATAACTACTCAGTATTGGCAGATGACCGTTCGACGCTTTTAGGTGTAATGAGCCAAGATATCAAAATCGGCAGCTACGGTTACCGTTACCTATGTAACACATCTAGCCGTATGGACCTGAACTACCTACAAGGCGTTGATGGTGCAATTGGTCGTTGTTTCGCTCTTATTACTGAAGATGGTGAACGTACTTTCGCAATCAGCGAAGGCCAAATGAACCAACTTCACCCAGACAATATCCCTGAGAAAATCTTCAAGAGTGCATCTGCTCTGGTTCTTACTGCGTACCTAGTTCGTTGTAAAGAAGGCGATCCAATGCCTGAAGCAACCATGCGCGCGATTGAATACGCTAAGAAACACGATGTACCAGTGGTATTAACACTAGGTACTAAATTTGTTATTCAAGACGATCCAACATTCTGGCAAGAGTTTATTCGCGACAACGTATCTGTTGTAGCAATGAACGAAGATGAAGCAGAAGCGTTAACGGGTGAATCTGACCCATTAGCTGCTTCAGATAAAACGCTTGAATGGGCTGACCTAGTGCTTTGTACAGCAGGCCCTGTTGGTCTATTTATGGCAGGTTACACTGAAGACAGCGCTAAGCGTGAAACGTCATTACCTTTGCTTCCTGGCTCTATTGCGGAATTCAACCGTTACGAATTTAGCCGACCAGCGAAGAAAGATTCATGCGAAAACGCAATTAAAATATATTCGCACATCTCGCCTTACATGGGTGGTCCTGAAAAGATTAAGAACACCAATGGTGCAGGTGATGCAGCATTGTCTGCGGTTCTTCACGATATGGCTGCAAATAAATACCACAAAGAAAATGTGCCTAACTCAAGCAAGCACAATAATGAGTATTTAACTTACTCTTCATTCTCTCAAGTTTGTAAATATGCAAACCGTGCGAGTTATGAGGTGCTAGTACAGCATTCTCCACGTTTATCTCGTGGCCTTCCTGAGCGTGAAGATAGCTTGGAAGAAGCATACTGGGAACGTTAATTTATTATGTTGAATTAGCCAACCTATCACATACGAAAAATGGCGCATTTTGAATGCGCCATTTTTGTATCTATTTATAAATAAAAAGGTTCCACTAGGGAACCTTTTTAAATTTCATAAATCTATTATTAGATTAGGAAATCGTCTAGAGATTTGCCTGCATCAAGTTGCTCTTGGATTGCAGAAGGTGTACGACCTTGGCCAGTCCAAGTTTTTTCTTCGCCGTTAGTATCAGTATATTTGTACTTAGCAGGGCGAGGAGCACGCTTAGATTTTGCTTTAGTTTTTGTTTCACCAGCAAGTGCACTAATTAGCGCTTCAACGTCGATACCGTCTTGAGCGATTTTTTCTGCGATAGCTGCTAGTTTCGCTTCTTGCTCAGCTTGTGCTGCGCGGTCTGCTTCTTCTGCTTCTTTACGCTCTTCAACAACGATAGTTAGTTTATCTAGAGCTTCTTCCAATTGCTCTAGAGTTAGCTCACGAGAAAATGCACGGAGGCTACGGATATTTAGAAGTGTTTTAGTCAGCTCAGACATAACGATTCCTATTAATAGGTTAAAAGTTTCTACATTGCTTATCGAGACGATAAATAAAATGCGAATCTAGATTTAAAAATTAGTGTCCTTATATTTAACTTTATCTTTCTCATATGTGCAAATGCTAATTCATGATTTAGATTAAATTTCTTTAGTTTTTTGGGGAGGAAACAATATTAATTAATCAATTTGAAATCTAATTAGTCATTTCCAACACTTTTCTCTTTATAGATACCATCTTTTTCTCGATCACCTTCATGTTTATTTATCGCTTGAATTTAATTTCTCTTTTTCTGACAGAGAAGGGTGAGATTGTGAATGTTGTTGTCGTCATATTTCTTTCATTTATTGTTACACGTAAAACTATGACGAATTTAATAGTAGTAATAAAGTTTCATAAACGACAACATAGAAGTGATTGCAGTTGCGTAATGTATGATTTGATCACATTCCATTTATAAATCGAAAGTGCGATTATTTATTCATTTAATTTAGTTTGATGTGTTGCATTGGTAGGCCTCATGAGTACAATGGCTGTCACCTGATGCAATATTGCAGACAAATTGTTGTTAATTTGTACAATTGACAGTTAAATGTTTGTTATTGCCGTAGAGGTGCAGTCTCGAAGAGTAGCTATTATTGGGGTGATGCCAATGAATAATAGTGGAAGGCGAGGATTGCCGAAGTAGGTGGCCTATCGAAGCCACTTGCTGGGGTTGTCTCTGAAAGGAACAACACTGCCATAGTATATTTACATTAAACTATGGAGCGCTACTGTAGGGTTGGGTGGAGTGTTCGCTTCCCTGTCGCTAAGTTCAACATGAGCACGTACCGTATGCTACGTGACTTGTCTGCAGTAGATCTCTAGCCAAACTTTGGTTTTTGAAGATCATGAATTTAATAGATTTTGCACATTCTCCTGTTTCGTTATTACCGCCTATTGTCGCACTGACGCTGGCGATTCTAACTCGACGTGTTTTAGTTTCTCTTGGTGTTGGTATCGTACTGGGTGCGGTGCTACTTAACGATTGGTCTATCGGTAACACGGTAGGTTATGTTAGCTCTCAAGTTTCTTCTGTCTTTATTGAAGACGGTGGTATTAATACTTGGAACATGAGCATTGTTGGCTTCCTAATCCTTTTAGGTATGACAACAGCACTGTTAACACTTTCTGGTGGTACTCGCGCTTTCGCTGAATGGGCGCAAACACGAGTAAAAAGTAAACGCGGCTCTAAACTTCTTGCAGCCTTCCTTGGCGTATTCATTTTTGTCGACGATTACTTTAATAGTCTTGCCGTTGGTGCGATCTCTCGCCCAGTGACAGACCGTTTCTACGTCTCTCGCGCCAAGCTTGCGTACATCCTTGACTCAACCGCTGCACCAATGTGTGTGATCATGCCAGCTTCTAGTTGGGGTGCGTACATCATTACCATCATCGGTGGTATCTTGGTGTCGCACGGCATCACTGAGTACTCTGCTCTTGGTGCTTACGTTCGTCTTATTCCTATGAACTTCTACGCAGTATTTGCTCTACTAATGGTATTTGCAGTGGCGTGGTTTGGTCTAGATATCGGTAAGATGCGTGAACATGAAATCGCAGCGTCTCAAGGCCGTGGTTTTGATAAAGATAAAGAGAACGACTCACAAGAAGCACACGACCTAAACGAAGAGCTAGATATTCGTGAAAGCGAGAAGGGTAAGGTTTCTGACCTAATTCTTCCTATCGTAACGCTTATTGTGGCGACTATTGCTTCAATGCTTTACACCGGTGGTCAAGCGCTAGCAGCAGATGGTAAAGAATTTGCGCTGTTGGGTGCGTTTGAAAACACGGATGTTGGTACTTCTCTAATCTACGGTAGTTTACTTGGTCTAGCAGTTGCGTTGTTCACTGTTATTAAGCAAGGTCTACCAATGGTTGAGATTGCACGCACGCTTTGGATTGGTGCTAAGTCAATGTTTGGTGCAATCCTTATCCTTGTTTTCGCTTGGACTATTGGTTCAGTTATCGGTGACATGAAGACGGGTTCTTACCTATCTACAATGGCGCAAGGCAACATCAACCCACATTGGCTACCAGTTATCCTGTTCTTGCTGTCTGGCCTAATGGCGTTCTCTACAGGTACGTCATGGGGTACGTTCGGTATCATGCTTCCAATCGCGGGTGACATGGCTGGCGCAACAGACGTGGCACTAATGCTACCAATGCTAAGTGCGGTTCTAGCTGGTGCAGTATTTGGTGACCACTGTTCACCAATTTCAGATACAACGATTCTGTCGTCAACAGGTGCACGCTGTAACCACATCGATCACGTATCAACACAGTTACCTTATGCATTATCAGTCGCGCTTGTTTCATGCGTGGGCTTTATTGCTCTTGGTATGACAGCTTCAATTGCGTTCTCTTTCATCGCAGCGTCGATTACATTCGTTATCGTTTGCGCGATTTTGTCATGGCTTTCAAAGTCAAAAATGGCATCTTGTCAGAGTGCGTAATTCACTGAATTAAAAAGTAAATTTATAGGAGGCTTCGGCCTCCTTTTTTATTTGTATTATACAATTCGATTTTTTTTAAAATTAAGGGTTGAAAAAAGTAATCAGCTTAGTTAGTGTGGTTACTAACAAAGCAAATGAGAAGAGCCTTGAAATAAGTATGCGTAATTTTGTAATGAACATTCATCACCATCATCACCCAATTTAGTCTTTCGGGAGATGCACGCATACCCGGGAGATAGGAAACTCCCGGAGGTGAAGATCAAAGTGAAAACAGATTTCAAACCCTCGGGAGACCAAAATCTCTCGAGGGTTTTTTAGTTTTACTGGTTTATAAAAATATTCAAATTACCGAATCTGGCACAGGGATAAAGCAATGCAAACACAACGCTTAAGAATTGCAATTCAGAAAAAAGGTCGTCTTAGCAAAGAGAGCCAAGCTCTACTTAAAAAATGCGGCGTGAAATTCAACGTGATGGGTGAGCGCCTAGTGGTTCATTCTGAAAATATGCCAATTGATTTACTTTTGGTTCGTGACGACGATATTCCTGGTCTAATTATGGATGGCGTTGTAGACCTTGGCTTTATCGGTGAAAATGAACTGGAAGAAGTTCGTCTAGATCGTAAAGCTTTGGGTGAACCGTATGAATTTGTTCAACTTCGTCGTCTTGATTTCGGTGGCTGCCGTTTATCTATCGCAATCGACAAAGACGAAGAGTACAACGGCCCTCAAGACCTCGCTGGCAAACGTATCGCTACGACATACCCACAACTGTTAAAAGCTTACATGGATGAAGCGGGCGTTCCTTTCTCAACATGTATGCTTACAGGCTCTGTAGAAGTTGCCCCTCGCGCGGGCCTTGCTGATGCAATCGCTGACTTGGTTTCTACAGGTGCAACGCTAGAGGCGAACGGTCTTAAAGAAGCTGAAATTATCTTCAAATCAAAAGCGACACTCATCCAACGCACTGGTGAATTTGATGCAGATAAAGTAGCGCTAATCGAAAAGCTGTTAACTCGTATGCAAGGCGTACAGCAAGCGAAAGAGTCTAAGTACATCATGCTACATGCACCAGCTGAGAAGCTAGACCAAATCAAAGCACTACTGCCTGGTGCGGAAGATCCGACTGTGTTACCTCTGTCTGCCGACAAGCAAAAAGTTGCGGTTCATTTGGTAAGTACTGAAAACCTGTTCTGGGAAACCATGGAACAACTTAAAGAACTGGGTGCGAGCTCAATTCTAGTACTACCAATTGAGAAAATGATGGAGTAATCGCAATGAGAACAGTCGTATGGCAATCGCTAAGTGAAACGCAGCAAGACTCAATCCTAGAACGTCCTGCAATTACTGAAGGTGCGAATATCACTGCCGCGGTTTCTGAAGTAATCGCAAAAGTTCGCAAAGAAGGCGATGCTGCACTATTGGAACTGACGGAGAAGTTTGACCGTGTGAAACCGGAATCCATCCGTGTTTCCGCTCAAGAAATCGATGAAGCGTCAGCGCGTCTTTCTGAAAAGATGAAAAGCGCATTAGAGCAAGCGTATGAAAACATCACTAAGTTTCACAAAGCGCAAAAGCCACAGCCAATCAAAGTAGAAACTCAACCGGGTGTACTTTGTGAGCAAGTAACGCGCCCAATTCAAAAAGTGGGTTTGTACATTCCCGGTGGCAGTGCGCCATTACCATCGACTGTTTTGATGCTTGGTGTTCCTGCAAAAATTGCAGGCTGTCGTAAAGTGGTGCTTTGTTCTCCACCGCCAATTGCTGACGAGATCCTTTATGTAGCAAAACTGTGTGGTATTGATGAAGTGTACAACGTTGGCGGTGGTCAAGCCGTCGCAGCGATGGCTTACGGAACAGAAACCGTATCTAAAGTTGATAAGATCTTTGGTCCAGGTAACGCTTACGTGACAGAAGCAAAACGTCAGGTAAGTAATGATTTCCGTGGCGCAGCGATTGATATGCCAGCAGGTCCATCAGAAGTGTTAGTGATTGCCGATGAAACCGCAGACCCTGATTTCATTGCTGCAGATCTTCTAAGCCAAGCGGAGCACGGCCCTGACTCTCAAGTGGTACTTGTGACACCTTCACCTGTGATTGCGGATCAAGTGACGGACGCGGTTCAACGCCAACTTAAAGAACTGTCGCGTGCGGATATTGCCGAGCAAGCATTAGCTTCAAGCTTGATTATTATCGCCGAGTCTCTGACTCAATCGGTTTCCATCTCGAACTACTACGGTCCTGAGCACTTAATTGTTCAGACTAAGAATCCACGCGAACTTCTGCCTCTATTAGACAACGCAGGTTCTATTTTCCTTGGTGATTGGTCGCCTGAATCAGCAGGTGACTACGCATCGGGTACTAACCACGTTCTTCCTACTTACGGTTACACGCGTACTTATTCAAGCTTAGGTTTGGCGGATTTCTCTAAGCGTATGACGGTTCAAGAACTGTCTGCTGATGGTCTGAAGAACCTTGCACCAACGGTGGTCACTATGGCTGAAGCGGAAGGTCTGGATGCGCACAAACGTGCAGTGACTATTCGTACTGAAAAATTGACCCGCGTAGAAAAACTGGCAGCGAAGTAAGAGGACAATGAGATGGAAAAGCTAGCGCGTAAACAAGTCCAACAACTTACCCCTTATTTATCGGCTCGCCGAATTGGTGGTACCGGTGACGTATGGCTAAATGCCAACGAATCGCCATTCAATAATGAATACAAAACGGACTTCGCTCGTCTTAATCGTTACAGCGAATGTCAGCCGAAAGAATTGATTTCCGCTTATGCAGCCTATGCGGGTGTAAAGCCAGAACAAACGCTGACTTCTCGCGGTGCAGATGAAGGTATTGAACTACTGATTCGTGCATTCTGTGAGCCGGGTGAAGATGAGATTCTTTACTGTCCACCAACTTACGGTATGTATGCCATCAGCGCAGAAACCATCGGTGTAGAGCGTAAAACCGTGCCACTAACGTCAGATTGGCAACTAGACCTTGCAGGTGTCGAAGCTAATCTGGATAACGTGAAACTGGTTTTTGTATGTTCGCCAAACAACCCAACGGGTAACTTAGTTAAGCGCGAAGATATTGTCTCTCTGCTTGAGATGACAAAAGACCGTGCAATCGTGGTGATGGATGAAGCGTACATTGATTTTTGCCCTGAAGCATCAACGGTAGATTTACTGGCGCAATACCCGAATCTCGCAATTCTGCGTACTCTGTCGAAAGCTTTCGCGCTTGCTGGTCTGCGTTGTGGATTTACGCTTGCGAACGAAGAGCTGATTAATGTACTTCTTAAAGTTATCGCACCGTACCCAGTACCGGTGCCAGTAGCAGAAATTGCGACTCAGGCGCTTTCGGAAGCTGGCTTAGCACGAGCGAAGTTCCAAGTTCTCGATCTGAATGCAAACCGTGCCTACTTGCAAGTTGGTCTTTCAATGATTCCGGGGTTGGAAGTGTTTGAAGGGTGGGGGAACTACCTATTGGTGAAATTCCCAGATGGCGATGGGCTTTTCAAAGCCGCTTGGGAGACGGGGATTATTTTACGTAACTCGCCAATTGAGAACTGCGTACGTATCAGTGTGGGTAACCGTGACGAGTGCGAAAAAACACTTGGATTTATTAGAAACTACTACGCATAAGTAGAGAAAAATTTATCGCTCTTGCTCAATAGCGGGAGCGCCAAAAGAATAGCAATAAGGAAGTTCGAGTGAGCAAACAACAAAAAATCCTTTTTATCGACCGTGATGGCACCTTAATTGTTGAGCCGCCAGTTGATTTTCAAGTCGACCGTTTAGACAAACTAAAGCTAGAGCCATTTGTTATCCCAAGCTTGTTGTCGTTGCAGGATGCAGGATACCGCCTAGTGATGGTAACTAACCAAGATGGTTTGGGTACCGACAGCTATCCACAAGCAGACTTTGATGCTCCACACAACATGATGATGGAGATCTTTGAATCTCAAGGTGTGAAGTTCGATGATGTGCTGATTTGTCCTCACTTTGATGAAGATAACTGCTCTTGCCGTAAGCCTAAATTGGGCTTGGTAAAAGAGTACCTTCAAGGTGGCAAAGTGGATTTCCAAAACTCTGTTGTGATTGGCGATCGTCAAACTGATCTTCAACTTGCAGAAAACATGGCAATTCGTGGCATTCAATACAACCCAGAAGCCATGGGTTGGAAACAGATCCTAAAAGATCTCACGGTGAAGGCACGTGTTGCTGAAGTGGTTCGCACCACGAAAGAAACAGACATCAAAGTTGTAGTTAACCTTGATGAACAAGGCGGCAATGACATCTCTACTGGTCTTGGCTTTTTTGACCACATGTTGGATCAAATCGCGACGCACGGTGGATTCCAGATGGTGTGCAAAGTAGAAGGTGACCTGCACATTGATGATCACCACACGGTAGAAGATACCGCTCTTGCTTTGGGTCAGGCGTTGAAAGAAGCACTGGGTGACAAACGTGGTATTGGTCGCTTTGGCTTCAGCCTGCCAATGGATGAGTGCTTGGCACAATGTGCACTGGACCTATCTGGTCGTCCTTACCTTAAGTTCGACGCGCAATTCAGCCGTGAGCAAGTGGGTGACCTTTCAACAGAGATGGTGGTTCACTTCTTCCGCTCTCTGACTGACACCCTAGCGTGTACGCTGCACCTTTCTTCTGCGGGCAACAATGATCACCACATCATTGAGAGCCTATTTAAAGCGTTTGGTCGTACTTTACGCCAAGCAATCAAAGTAGAAGGCACTGAGCTACCAAGTAGTAAAGGCGTGCTTTAAGGCTCACGTTAGCAAGGAGAAAAACAGTGACAGAACAGAAAGTTGTCATTATCGATACTGGCTGTGCCAACGTCTCTTCGGTGAAGTTTGCCATTGAACGCCTAGGCTATGACGTAACGATTTCAAAAGATCCACAAGTTGTATTGGCAGCTGACAAGCTATTTCTACCGGGCGTGGGAACCGCCAGTGAAGCGATGAAGAACCTAGAAGAACGCGATCTTATCAGCTTGGTAAAACAGGTAGAAAAGCCATTGCTAGGTATCTGTTTAGGCATGCAACTGTTGGGCAAAGTGTCTCAAGAAAAAGGCCAGAAAGCCGACGAGTTAGTCGAGTGTCTTGGACTTTGTGATGGCGAAGTGAAGTTGCTACAAACCGGCGATTTACCGCTGCCGCATATGGGGTGGAACACAGTGTCTGCAAAAGCAGGTAACCCATTGTTCAAAGGCATTGAAGAAGGTGAGTACTTCTACTTTGTACACAGCTTTGCAATGCCTGTCGGGGAGTACACGATTGCTGAGTGTGAATACGGCAACCCGTTCACAGCAGCAGTACAAAGCGGTAACTACTACGGTGTGCAATTCCACCCTGAGCGTTCTTCAAAAGCGGGCGCGAAGCTTATTCAAAACTTCTTAGAATTATAAAAGGGATTTAGTGTGATTATTCCAGCTCTTGATTTAATTGAAGGACAGGTGGTTCGCCTTTATCAAGGTGATTACGGTCAAGTTACCGAGTACAAAGTCGACCCAGCAGAGCAGTTTAATTTGTACCACCAAGCAGGTGCTAACTGGCTACACTTAGTGGATTTAACTGGCGCGAAAGACACCACAGCACGTCAACTTGATTTGATTGCAAAGCTATTAGCAAGTACGCCAGCGAACATCCAAATTGGTGGTGGAGTGCGTACAGAGCAGGACGTGATTGATCTGTTAGAAGCCGGTGCGCAGCGCGTTGTAGTTGGCTCTACAGCGGTAAAACAGCCAGAGCTTGTGAAAGGTTGGATGGAAAAATACGGCGCAGAGAAAATCGTTCTCGCGCTAGACATCAACATCGATCAAGACGGCACACGTAAGGTAGCGATCTCTGGTTGGCAAGAAGATTCAGGCGTGACTATCGAAGCTTTGGTCAACGATTATCTGACGGTAGGTCTACAGCATGTGCTTTGCACGGACATTTCTCGTGACGGTACGCTAGCAGGTTCAAACGTTGAGCTTTACGTCGACTTATGTAAACAGTACCCGCAAGTGCAGTTCCAATCTTCAGGTGGCATCGGTTCATTAGCGGATATCGAAGCACTAAAAGGCAGCGGTGTTGCTGGCGTGATTGTTGGTCGTGCATTGTTAGATGGTAAGTTCACAGCAGAGGAGGCGTTTGCATGTTGGCAAAGCGAATAATTCCATGTCTTGATGTTCGTGATGGACAAGTGGTGAAGGGCGTCCAGTTTCGCAACCACGAAATTATTGGTGACATCGTTCCTCTGGCGCAGCGTTATGCTGAAGAAGGCGCAGACGAGCTTGTGTTCTACGATATTACCGCTTCAAGTGATGGTCGTGTCGTCGATAAAAGTTGGGTCGCTCGCGTTGCAGAAGTGATTGATATCCCGTTCTGTGTGGCTGGTGGCATTAAATCAGCAGAAGACGCGGCGCGCATTCTTGAGTTTGGTGCAGATAAGGTATCTATTAACTCTCCTGCCTTGGCGAACCCTCAGTTGATTACTGACCTTGCTGATAAGTTTGGTGTGCAATGTATCGTCGTTGGTATCGATTCATACTACGACAAAGAGACGGGCAAGTATCAGGTTTACCAGTTTACTGGTGATGAAGAACGCACCAAAGCGACCCAATGGGAAACGCGTGATTGGGTGCAAGAAGTACAAAAGCGCGGCGCTGGTGAAATCGTGCTGAACATGATGAACCAAGACGGTGTACGTAACGGCTACGACATCGAACAACTGAATATGGTGCGTGAAGTGTGTAACGTGCCATTGATTGCATCGGGTGGTGCAGGTGCCATGGAGCATTTCGCAGAAGCCTACCAAAAAGCAAATGTGGATGGCGCGCTTGCCGCATCGGTATTCCACAAGCAAGTCATCAATATTGGTGAACTAAAGCAGTATTTGAAACAACAAGGCATTGAGGTACGACTATGAGTGTGAAAGCCGCCGAAGTAAGTTCGCTAGCTGAGCGAATCAACTGGGAAAAGGTGGATGGTCTGGTACCTGCCATCGTACAAGATTTCCAATCAAGCCAAGTGCTGATGATGGGTTACATGAACCAAGATGCGTTGGCAAAAACGGGCGAAACAGGTCAAGTGACGTTTTTCTCTCGTACCAAGCAACGTCTTTGGACGAAAGGTGAGACCTCTGGCAACGTATTGCAACTAGTGAACATGCAGCTAGATTGCGACAACGATACGCTACTGGTGAAGGTGAATCCCATTGGTCCTACGTGCCACTTGGGTAATACAACTTGCTGGGATGTGGACCCTCAAGAGGAGTCACAAATGGTGTGGCTTCATCAACTTGAGCAGCTATTGGCTGCCCGCAAGAGTGCCGACCCAGATTCCTCTTATACTGCCAGTCTTTATGCCCGTGGCACCAAGCGTATTTCGCAAAAAGTGGGCGAAGAAGGCGTTGAAGTCGCGCTTGCGGCGACGTCGGGCGATAAGGCGGAGTTAGTGTGTGAATCGGCAGATTTGATTTACCACTTAATGGTATTGCTTCAAGACCAAGGCTTATCGATGAATGACGTAGTGAACAAACTGAAAGAGCGTCATAAATAAGTTTGTTGTAGATAAGTGAAAGTCCCTATGCTCTCGAGCCTAGGGGCTTTTTTAGTTTAGTGTTCTTGGTTCGAGGTAAACCCTGACAACAGTGCTGGTGGCGATTAGATTCTGAATCACGCTCGTCCCTCGCTGTTCAGAATGACGGTATATTTTCTAATGGTGTTTGCAGTAGAGTTATTTACTTCAAACAGATACATATATTTACGTCATTCCGACGAGCCTAGGCGAGATCAGGAATCTAATCAAAGCGAGCTCAATAAGCTAAGCGTGGATGATCTTACCCACAACACTTCTTAAACTTCTTACCACTTCCACAGATACACGGATCGTTACGACCTACTTTTAGGCTACTCACTGGCTGGCTTAAGCGAGGATCTTGTTCCGACTCTTCTTCAGGAAATGTGCCTTCAATGTAGTACCAAAGCCCATCTTCTTTCACGAAACGAGAACGTTCTGTCATGCAGTAGCGTTTGCCGTCTTCATCAAAGTAAGCGTTGAATTCAACAAAACCTTCATTCTCGTTGCTACTCGCTTCGGCTTTTATCACCTCAAGCTTGCACCAGTCGCTGTCGATGGATTGGGCAATGCCTTCACGTTGCTCTTCTGCATTACAGCTTGGGTGGTATGTGTTCACCACGTAATCCACCAGACCTAGTACATGCGCACTGTAACGAGAGCGCATTAGCTGCTCCGGAGTGGTGACGTCAGCATGGTTATTGTGGGCAATTTCACAACACTGTTGGTAGGTGCGGTTAGAGCCGCAAGGACAAGAAGAAGCCATAAAATGAAATCTCGATTAATTAAGCGGTAAAAACAAACAACCTCACATAAGTGAGGCTGGAGGTATTCTTTGGGGCATTATAGCGATTTAGGGCGTTTGAGACAGCAGTTCTTGAGCCCAAGCTGTGGATTGGCTGAACGCTTTGGCTAATTGTGGCTCAGTCAGTTTAAGTGCGCTACCGTACTTTTCCGTTGTTTCCCAATCGGCTTTTTCGTAAGCGATGATCATCGAAAGAAGATAGCCTAATACGCCTTTGCGACTTGTGAGCGCTTGCTTGATTTCCTCATCAACTGGAATGTCACTGATCACGTCGCAAAGCGGTTGGTCTAATAGTGAACCTAATAGTGAGAACATTCCTGTTAAAAACGCTTGGCCGGGATCGTATTTAGTGTTCATCTGGCTGAGCAAAATTTCACACATACGCGCGCGCTGAATCGCTAAAGAGTACAAAGAGTCAGGTTTATCTTCGTGCACTGAAGCAATGGCAACAAGAGAAATAAAGCGTCTTAAGCGTTCTTCACCAAGATAAACCAGCGCCTGTCGGAAAGACTTAATCTTAGTGGTGAGCGTGTAACCCGAGTTTACATAAGTCATTAGCTTATAAGACAGGGTCACATCGATTGAAAACAGGCGTTCGACTTCATTGAAATTGATGGGTTTGTCTGCGATCTCTTTACACAGTTGAATAACCGTCAAAAACGCCGGGTTAAGGCGTTTTTTCTGAATCATCTCAGGTTTACTGAAAAAGTAGCCTTGGAAGTAGTTAAAACCAGCATCCATTGCCTGTTCAAACTCTTCATAGGTTTCGACCTTCTCGGCTAAAAAGTCGATACCAAAGTGGCCAAGTGATTGAATGTAAATCGCGGCCTTTTCGATAGGGACTAAGCGAATGTCGAACTTGATGATCGCAACATAAGGTAAAAAACGCTTCCAAGCTTTAGTCGGAACAAAGTCATCTAACGCAACGCGATAGCCAGATGCATGTAGATGTTTGATTGCATGAAGTAACTCGTCTGTTGGCTCACAATCTTCCAATACTTCAACCACGAGTGATTCATTGGGAAACAGAGTAGGGACGAGATTGACCAAGCTTTGGTATGGAAAATTAACAAAGCCGAGCTTATCACCCAGAGTACTGTAGTGCGTGGTGAGGAAATGGTCAGATAGAAGTCGACTAGTAGCCAGCTCAGGTTCTACTTCTGGAAAGGTATTTTTCGGACCGTCACGGAAGAGAAGCTCATACCCGATGGTACGCTTTTCTCTATCCAGTATCGGTTGGCGAGCTACATATGAATACTTCAATGCGGTACTTTGTTCTGTTTAACTGAGTAATACGATGATAGCGATTTTCTGTAAAATTTCTATGCTTTGCGCGTCAATCTTCTACACGCTCGACATGCTTTACTTCAATTCTGTGTCAAACGGTCGTGTTTGCAAGTCAAAATTGCCAGAATCTACTTTTAAAACCGAGCCTTGGCTATACCAATCACCTAAGACAATACGTGTTGTTTTAACACCATTTAATTCAAAAATATGTGTATTTGGGCGGTGCGTGTGACCGTGAATCATCAGGTTGACGCAGTTTTGAGACATAACGCGCTCTACTTCGCCTTGGTTAACGTCCATGATGTCGAGAGACTTGGTTTGTTTGTCGTCTCGAATGTCTGACTGAACTTTAGCGACAATTCTTTTCTTAACGAACCAGGGAATACGATTAAACAACCATTGAAGCCATGGCTTATGAACGGTTTTTCGAAACTCTTGGTATTTCACATCATCAATGCAAAGTGTATCGCCATGCAGAATCACGGCTTTTTGACCATAAAGATCAATTGTGCAGACATCATCAAGCAATGTCATACCGGTTTCTTTGCAAAAGCGTTTACCCAGTAAGAAATCTCGATTGCCTTGGATGAAGAAGGTTGGCACACCAGAATCCGTCAGAGCTTTAAATTCGCTACGGATTTGACTTGCAAAAGGGGTGTTGTCATCGTCACCAATCCAGAATTCGAACAAATCACCAAGCACGTACAGTGCGTCGGCATGGATTGCTTCTGAACGCATGAACGTAACAAAGCACTCCGTGATATCAGGACGTGATGGGGTAAGATGAAGATCAGATATAAATAATGTCGTCATAGAAATAAGGGGAAGCGACGCCTCCCCACAAACTTATCTCTTGGCAGCAATTCTAAAGAATTACTCTTCGATTGTTGTACCAGTGATCACTACGTCTTCTAGAGGTACGTCTTGGTGCATGCCGTAAGAACCAGTGCTCACACCTTTGATCTTGTTTACGATGTCCATGCCTTCGATTACTTCACCGAATACACAGTAACCCCAACCATCTAGGCTTTCGCTACGGAAGTCTAGGAACGTGTTGTTGTTTACGTTGATGAAGAACTGAGAGCTTGCTGAATGCGGCTCCATAGTACGAGCCATAGCAAGTGTGCCAACTTTGTTGCTAAGACCGTTGTTTGCTTCGTTCTTGATTGGTGCACGTGATGCTTTTTCACGTAGACCAGACTCCATACCACCACCTTGGATCATGAAGCCGTCAATAACACGGTGGAAAAGAGTGTTGTCGTAGAAACCGTCGCGGCAGTACTGAAGGAAGTTTGCGCTAGTCTCTGGCGCTTTCTCTTCGTTTAGTTGAATCTTGATGTCACCAAAATTAGTGTGAAGGGTGATCATGCTACTTTCCTTTACTGTGTTGTATTGAAACTGCGATTCTAGCCTAAGTTATTACGCTTTAAAAACTCAGGAAGAACAAATTAATAGTTTTGTGCTTGAAGTTTAGCCGATTATCGTTTTATCCGTGAATTGCTATTACCTAATAAGGTCTGAGTTGTTATACTCGGCCTTCTTGTTATCCATTCACAATCATAGATAGAGATCATGTTAAAGATATATAACACACTCACAAGACAGAAAGAGGAATTCAAACCAATTACAGCCGGCAAAGTTGGCATGTATGTCTGTGGAGTTACCATCTACGATCTCTGTCATATCGGTCACGGTCGTACTTTCGTTTCTTTCGATGTGGTTTCTCGTTACTTGCGTTACCTTGGTTATGACCTAACGTTTGTACGTAACATCACTGATATCGATGACAAAATCATCAAACGTGCAGCAGAAAACGGTGAATCTTGTGATTCATTGACAGAGCGCCTGATTGGCGAAATGCACGCTGACTTCGATGCACTGAACATGAAACGCCCTGACGTTGAGCCTCGTGCAACTCAGTTCATCGCTGAAATCATCGAATTGGTTGAAAAGCTAATCGAGCGCGGTTTCGCATACGTTGCAGATAACGGCGACGTAATGTTTGAAGTAGGCAAGTTCAACGAATACGGCAAACTGTCTAAGCAAGACCTTGAACAGCTGCAAGCTGGTGCGCGTGTTGATATCGAAACGGCAAAACGCAGCCCACTGGACTTCGTACTTTGGAAGATGTCTAAACCGGGTGAACCAACATGGGAATCACCATGGGGGCCAGGTCGTCCAGGTTGGCACATCGAATGTTCTGCAATGAACTCTTCAATCCTAGGTAACCACTTCGACATTCACGGCGGTGGCTCTGATCTGCAGTTCCCACACCACGAGAACGAAATCGCGCAATCATGCTGTGCACACGACACTCAATACGTGAACACATGGATGCACAGCGGCATGGTAATGGTAGACCGTGAGAAGATGTCTAAGTCTCTGGGTAACTTCTTTACTATCCGTGATGTTCTTGGTCACTACGATGCTGAGACGGTTCGTTACTTCCTAATGTCAGGCCACTACCGTAGCCAGCTAAACTACAGCGAAGATAACCTAAATCAAGCACGTGCTTCTCTTGAGCGTCTATACACATCTCTACGTGGTCTCGATCTAAACGCAGCGCCAGCAGGTGGTGAAGAGTACGTATCTCGCTATACTGCAGCGATGAACGACGACTTCAACACGCCAGAAGCTTACTCAGTACTGTTCGACATGGCGCGTGAAGTAAACCGTCTTAAGACAGAAAACCTAGAGAAAGCGAGCGAGCTAGGTGCGCTAATGCGTGAACTGGCTGACGTGATCGGTATTCTTCACCAAGATCCAGAAGCGTTCCTAAAAGGTGACGCTGGTAACGATGATGAAGTGGCTGAAATCGAAGCACTAATTAAGCTACGTAACGACTCTCGTGCAGCGAAAGACTGGGCTAACGCAGATATGGCTCGTGATAAGCTGACGGAGATGGGCATTGTTCTGGAAGATGGTCCAGAAGGCACAACGTGGCGTCGTAAGTAATTGAATCTTTTAAAAGGGCTGATGATTCAGCCCTTTTCTTTACAAGCTTTTATAAATTCTAAACTTTAACGAAGGTAGTGCTCTGTGGCTCAGATGTATTTCTATTACTCAGCAATGAATGCGGGTAAATCGACAACTCTTCTTCAATCTTCATTTAACTATCAAGAACGTGGCATGACGCCTGTGATTTTCACAGCAGCGTTAGATGACCGTTACGGTGTGGGTAAAGTGAGCTCTCGTATTGGCTTGCAATCAGACGCGCAATTGTTCCGTCCAGATAGCAACCTTTACCAAGAGATTGCAGCACTGCATGAGGTTGAAAAACGTCACTGTATTCTGATTGATGAGTGTCAGTTCTTATCTAAAGAGCAGGTTTACCAACTCACAGAGGTGGTGGACAAGCTGCATATTCCGGTTCTTTGTTATGGCCTTCGCACCGATTTTCAAGGCGAACTTTTTGAAGGCAGTAAGTACCTGCTATCTTGGGCAGACAAGCTGGTTGAGCTAAAAACGATTTGTCACTGCGGTCGCAAAGCAAACATGGTTATTCGTACTGATGAGCATGGCGTTGCAATCAGAGAAGGTGATCAGGTTGCAATCGGTGGTAACGATCGTTACGTATCGGTTTGTCGTCAACACTACAAAGAAGCACTTGGTAAGTAAGCCAATCTAGATAAGAGAAAGCCACCGAATTCGGTGGCTTTTTTATTGTCTGGTTGTTAGTCACTGAGCGAGGGGTTACGCGAGACCAAACTCGAACTTTTCTCGTAGGGCTTGATAAGAAGATTCAACGTGTGCAGGAATCTCTTGCTTCGTTTGAAAGCCTTTCTCTGGATAAGTCTTTACGCGAGAAAAATCTTCCATCAATGCTTCCAGTACCATCATCAGAGGCATCTCTTCGTTAATGTATTCAAAGAAAGGATGCGCAGTAGAGGTCACTTGCAGACGTGAATAAGGTGATTGCCACTGTTTTTCGAAGGTCGCGATGGCGCGTCGTTCCATAAATGGTTTTTGAACCAAGATGAGAGACTCGCAGCTAACCCCTTTTTCTATCAACAATTGTTCCGTGAATCGAACGTTCTCACCGCTGTTGCTTGATTGTGTTTCGATTAAGATTGCTTCGTTTGGTACACCAGCAAGTTTTGCTATTTCTGCAAAGGTTTCGGCTTCGCTTTTGTCAAACAAGCCATCCGTAAAACGGCCTTCACCGCCAGAAAATACAATCATAGGCGCAAGCTTTTGGTGGTAAAGCTTTGCGGCGTATTCGGCAACACGTAAATCATTGCTACACATAACAAATAAGCAGTCAGCAGGTGTGAGTTCCTGCTTGAGTTGCATGTAATCCCACAAGGTTTCAATGTGTTGATAAAGCTTCATAGTGCATCCAGCGTTGAGTTGAATTGGAACTGGTAGCCAAGCGCAATAAGCTTGTCTGCAAGGATTCGTTTATCGGCAGTTTCAGTGACTGGCGGAAGGGCAATATCTAAATCACTTCTCGTAATGGCCGCTTGGTAAAACTCGGCTTTGCTTACGGTATTTGGCGTTGTGGCGTTTACCACTTCGTTAGCAATTTGATTGAGCGCGAAAGCTGTCGCGGCTACCGCATCGTTTTGATGCACCATATTTGCTGGGGCTTTACGGCTCACTTGTTTTAATCGCAGTGCAAAGCGAGAAGGATGGCGGTCAGAGCCTATCAAACCACTGCAACGGACGATGGCGTAGTCGATGCAGGAATCAATGACGTATTGCTCGGCTTGTAGCATGATGCGAGCGTTGTCTGAGAAGTGTTCTTTCGTTTGGGCCAATGCCAGTGTGGCGTCTTCTTCTTTCATATCGACGGCTAGGTTTGGGTATACCGTCGTTGAGCTGACCATCAAAATCTTTTCAACGCTACTCGCTTTTGCCGCTTCAGTTAAGCGCTGCCATTGCTGTGCGTACTCTTGTCCATTCCCTTTACGAAAGCCAGGAGGGAAAGCGCCGACAATACGTTCGATATGGTGCTGTTTGATAATATTAATGAGTCGCTGCTCAGAGTTCGATTCATTGAGGTCGAGTAGAGCAGTTTTAACGGAAGGTATTGGAAACTCATCCAATCGAGTTTGACTACGTCGCGTGACGATAACTTGATGCCCTTGGTCAATGAGCGTTTGTGCAAGTGGGGTACCTAGCCAGCCTGCACCTATGATCAATGTATTTGCCATCGGTAATGTTCCTACTGTCAGCCCTGAGTTCATTCAAACAGGGTTTGTAATTCTAATCTGGCTTGTTGGTGTAGGGGATCGGAATGCCATTTCTGATGTTGTATCAAATCAATGTTGACTTGCCATGCCAGTTTTGTTAATTCTTCGCCAAGTTTCACTAAGGTGTTTGGCGCGTAAGACACCAAATGCTCAGGAAGAAAGCACCAGCCAAATCCCTTGTTCGCCAGTTCTAATAATATGTAGTAATCATCAGCGTACCAGATATCTGGGCTGAACGCCTGATTAAGACCACTCACATCTTCATTCTTTGAACGGATCACCAGTTGGCGATGCTGCTTAAGTTCATCGATGTTTCGGATGGGCTGTTTTGCTAAAGAGTGTTCAGATGATACAAACACGTCGAAACCAATATTCCCCAAGTTAGATAAATCAACATTCTTGGGCATTTGTAAATCACTTAGAATAATGCCTGTCGTCGCGCGCTCAGATTTGATGAGCTCGATAATGTCTGGGCTTGATGCCGTGAGACACTCTACCTGAAGGTTAGGGAATTTTTGCTCTAAGTTCTTCAATGCAATAGGGAGGCGAGTTAATGGAATCCCTTCATCAACAGCGAGCACTAACTTGTTTGCTGGCGCAGAGAAAAGTTGAGATGCCTTGTTATTCAGTCGATCCAGTTGACTGAGCGTCGCAAGTGCGTAAGGCATTAGCTCATGACCTTTCTCAGTTAGCTTGGGATAGCGGCCAGAGCGATCAAATAGATCGACACCGCAATCCAGTTCCATGTTCATGATGTGTTGGCTGATCACCGATTGTGCCCGGCCGAGCTTTCTGGCAGCGGCTGAAAAGGAGCCCGCTTCCGACGTGGTCACAAACGCTTGCAGTTGTTCAATAGTAAACATATCGCTTTTACCGATGGTATCTAACTTTTGATTATCTGAATGATAGATAAAATGCCAGTCATTGAGTAGAACTATTTAGGTAAAACATCATGACTCGCAACGAACGTATCTTTCACGCTGTACTATTTGAAATGATTGCTCTCGCGATCATTATCCCTGCTGCTTCTTTGATTACAGGGAAGGGATCCAGTGATTTAGCGGTGGTCGGTATTGGTTTGAGTCTTTACACTGTAGTTTGGAACTACATTTATAACCTGTACTTTGATAAGTGGTTTGGTTCAAACCGAGAGGAACGCAGTCTAGCGATGCGAATTGGTCACACGTTGGGATTTGAAGGTGGATTGATCTTCTTGTCTATTCCTGTGATTGCGTGGTTCTTGGAGAACACTTTGCTGCAAGCATTGGCATTAGAGGCTGGCTTTTTAATTTTCTTCTTATTCTACGCGACGGGCTTTAACTGGGCATATGATAAAATTCAGCCATTTGGAAAAGTGAGAAAACTGATCGCTTAATATAGTGAATCTAGATAAATTTAATTATCAAAAAAGCCACCATTGCGGTGGCTTTTTAAATTCAGATATTGATTTGTCTAAATATCATTATTCAGCAGAAAGCACTCGAAGGATCTTATCCGCGTGTTCTGCAACTTCGATCCCTTCGTCAGTTAGGTAACCGCCATCTGGCTGTGTGCATAGTTGTTTTTCGTACAGACGCGCAACGGCTGCCTGCATTTCTTCAGAAGCTTCTTTGTGGACTTTGATGCCAGTAGCTGCGCTGCTTAAATCGAATTGAAGAAGTAGGTTCAGTTCGGCGATATGGTCAGCTGAATATTTCATAGGTAATTCCTTCGTACTTTTTTAACCAAGCTAGTCTGAAAACTAAGGTTGAGCAATAGAAAAGCCTTAGAAATGTTAAGTGTAGCGCTATAGGCCTGATATAACGCGGAAATTTTATTCTACAGTAAACATTTGAACCAAATATTAATAATGGTTAGGACAATAACTCATTGTTGAATTTTATCGATTACTCTCTCAGCAACAACAAATTTGGTAAACATGAAAAATAGCCCTTGAAAAAGTCTGGAAATGGAGCGATTATCCGCGCCTCGTTAATTGTTTCTAAATGTTACACTTCCATGAACTTCAATCAGTTTGACTCACTATTACCACCTCAGGCTGCTGAACGTGCCGCCGAAGTAGGTGTTGGCAAAGCAACTAAAGCTCCGATGAAATCTTTCCTGCTGGCGATTTCTGCAGGTATCCACATTGGTATTGCTTTTATTTTCTACACAACCGTAACCACTGGTGCTGGTGATCTCCCTTGGGGTATTACACGCCTTATTGGTGGTTTGGCATTCAGCCTTGGCTTGATCTTGGTGGTTGTTACTGGCGGTGAGCTGTTTACCAGCTCGGTTCTTACGCTGGTGGCACGTGCAAGTGGCAAGATTTCATGGAAAGCCTTAATGAAGAACTGGCTGGTTGTATACTTCGGTAACTTGGTTGGTGCGGTCCTACTTGTTGTTTGTATGCTTATTACTAAGCAATACATGTTCGACGGTGGACAAGTGGGCTTGAATGCGATGGCAATTTCGCAACATAAGCTGCATCACGGTTTCTTCCAAGCCGTCGCGCTGGGCATCATGTGTAACGTTTTAGTATGTATCGCAGTTTGGATGACGTTTAGCGGCCGCACCCTGACAGATAAAATCGCAGTAATGATCTTGCCGGTAGCGATGTTCGTTTCTGCAGGTTTTGAGCACTGTATTGCGAACATGTTCCAAGTACCAATGGCGATTGGTATTAAATACTTTGCTCCAGAGTCATTCTGGCAAATGACAGGTGCCAACATTGCAGACTACGCGGATCTGAACATGATCGGTTTCTTGACCAACAACCTGATCCCCGTGACGATTGGTAATATTATCGGTGGTGGTGTCTTCGTTGGCATGTGGTACTGGATGATTTACCTGCGTGATGAAGATAAGCATCTGAAATAATTTTCAAAAAAGGCAAGCTACGTGGCTTGCCTTTCTTTTATCTGAATGTTTTAGCTGTTGCGCTAGACGAGCTCTTCGTTGATACCAAATTCATTTGGGATCCAGTGAGATGTCATTTCTACAGGCTCTTGTGTTAGCCAGTCTACAGGTACTTCTGACACTAAATCATCGAGTTTTTCTCGCGTGATTAACCTATCCATGATGAATTCTCCTTTCGTCGGTTAACTGCACTCTAGAGGCAGTCGATGACGCTTCTATGACCAATCTGTGATCGTTTGATTGATGAGGAGAGGTAAGTCTCAAAGTTGCTCTTATGTTTCTGGTTGCTTATGGGTTTTTGGGGTTTATCCACATTTTCTGTGGATAACCTGTCTCAAAGATCGTGAGTATCTTTTTTGATCGAGAAAAATTCATAAAATGAGACGCTTATGTGATGGCGAAGTGACCAACTTTAAGCTTTATCCTTGTTGATAAACTTCACTCTTATGCGGCCTTCTTTTGTTTGTACACAGCTCAGCGTCATCTCTAAGGTAATCGCCACAGACACACTGAGCATGACAAAAATCGCTAGCATGATGATTAATTGGTACTTGATGGCCACCATCGGGCTAGCGCCACCTAAGATTTGGCCTGTCATCATGCCGGGAAGCGTCACCAAGCCAGTCGTTGCCATGGAGGCGAGAATAGGCGCCAGAGATTTACGAAGCGCTTCTTGAAGGAAAGGGAAGGAGGCGTATTTGGGTGATGCACCTAAAGATATAGCGGCTTCATATTCAGATTTTCTTTGCTCGAAAGCAGTGAATAAGTTCTGCAGGGCAACGATGTTGCTGCTCAAGCTGTTGCCTAGCAGCATGCCTGCTAAAGGGATCATATACTGCGCGTTGTAAAAGGGCTCTGGCTTGACGAGGCCAAAAGCAATCGCCGCAAGCAAAGGGAATAAGCTGCTAGACAATCCTGCGATTAAAGGCCACATGAGAGGTTTTTTGGGTAGATTGGTTTTACTCACAATTGAGCTCGCCCCAACCACAATCATAATCGCTAGCCACAACAAATTTACTGCCAAGCTATTCAGCTTAAAAAGGTATTCCAAATACACACCGACAAGAACCAATTGAACGGTCATACGCACAACGCTAATGACAGTGTCTTTGGCAATGCCAAGTTTGTATCGTTTATTGATGGTGAGTGGAATGAGCAGAATCAAGCTAAAAAGGGCGAGTTCAAACCAATTAATATCCACAACTTGATTCATAAACTTTCTCCGGAAACAAACGTTTTGATTCTAACGAAGAGCGGTTGGTTTATGAATTAGCGAGGTCTGTTTTTTGCAATCTTACGTTTGAAAAAGCACGATGATTTAGTGAAGTTTTCTTAACAAGACGATCACAACTGCTTGTCTTTAGTCGGAAAAAGAGCGATTTAGTAGCACGAAAAAATCCAGAAAATTGTAAACAAAGTTAATCTTGTGTTGTATTCTTAACATGTCTGCAAAAGACTTATTTTTTCACATCCATTAATATTTTTTCACAAAGAATATCAATCAAACACATCTCTGGATGAGCTCAAAAAAGTGTTGGATAACAAGGGGAGGAGCATCAGATTTGATTGAACCTTACTATTAGTATGGTCTAACATTTTCCCATAGAGATTGTAAAAAACTTAAGCTTGGTGACGCGGGCTTTCCAATAACACTAGATACAAAATAGGCAAATGTATGAGTGATGTTAACAAAATTGAGAGTGGTGAAAAACGCTCACTGGAGTGGAAGTCGTTCCTCTTCATTGCAGTTGTTCTCTTCCCAATTCTGAGTGTGGCTTTCGTAGGCGGCTACGGATTTATTGTTTGGGCACTTCAAGTGTTCTTCTTTGGTCCTCCAGGCGCGCACGGCATGTAAGCCGGTGAGCTCATAACCACACTTTAGAAAAGATTTTAAGAGAGCAAATAATGAAATCATTAATCATTAAACTGTGGCGTACGATGACGCGCCCGGCAGTCCATATCAGCCTAGGCGTGCTGACTATGGGCGGTTTCATCGCTGGTGTTATTTTCTGGGGTGGCTTTAACACAGCCCTAGAAGCAACCAACACAGAAGAATTCTGTATTAGTTGTCACACAATGCGTGACAACGTATACGTTGAACTGCAAGACACAGTTCACTGGAAAAACCACTCTGGTGTTCGTGCTACTTGTCCTGACTGTCATGTTCCACACAACTGGACAGATAAGATTGCTCGTAAGATGCAAGCGTCTAAAGAAGTATTTGCACAAGTATTTGGCAACTACGACGAACCGGGTGTTTTCGAAGAGCGTCGTATCGAACTTGCTAAACACGAATGGGATCGTTTCTCTGCAAACAAATCTCTAGAGTGTAAAAACTGTCACAACTACGATTCAATGGACTTCGAGCAAATGTCTCCAACCGCTCGTATCCAAATGAAACAAGCAGCTGAGAAAGATCAAAGCTGTGTAGACTGTCACAAAGGCATCGCACACAAACTACCAGCTGGTATGGACAGCATTGGTGGTATTGTTGGTGACCTAGAAGGTATGACTTCAAACACTGATTACGGTGTAGGTCAGCAACTAGTAAGTGTTCGTCACTTACCAATCTACTTCGATGACAAAGGTGCTAAAGAAGCGGGTCTACTAAACCCAGCATCAACTGTAAAAGTTCTTGAAGACAAAGGCGACTACGTTGAAATTGAAATCGACGGCTGGCGTAAAGCGAAAGGCTTCGGTCGTGTAATTCAAGAAGACTTCGGTAAAAACATCGCAGTAGCATCTCTACTGAAAGAAGCATCAACAGACGCGAACATTGTTACGGCTGGTGAGAAGAAAGTTGATGAGCTAACTGGTCTTCCTTGGGAGAAAGTAGCTGCGAAAGTATGGATCAAGAAAGAATCTATGCTGAACGACATCAACCCTGTATGGGAAAAATCGAAAGAAGCTTACAAAACTAACTGTTCTGTATGTCACACACAACCAGCTGAAGCGCACTTCGATGCGAACACATGGCCAGGTATGTTCGACGGTATGCTAGCGTTCGTTAACCTAGATACAGACAGTGAAGCACTGATCTTGAAGTACCTACAGAAGCACTCTTCAGATTATGCTGAAGGTCACCACTAATAAGCGTCGGATTGGAGTAAAAATAAATGGCTATTACACGAAGAAGTTTTCTTAAAGGTGTAGCAACCACAAGTGCAGCGTCAGTTATCGGTCCAAGCTTATTGGCTTCAGCATCTGCAAACGCAGCTGAGTCTACTGGTACTTGGAAAGTAACAGGTTCACACTGGGGCGCGTTCCGCGCCCACATCTACGCGGGTAAAGTTCAAGAGATCAAACCGCTAGAGCTAGACCAGAACCCAACAGAAATGTTGAACGGCATCAAGGGCATCATCTACAGCCCATCACGTGTTCGTTACCCAATGGTTCGTCTAGATTGGCTGAAGAAGCACAAATACAGCGCTGAGACGCGCGGTAACAACCGTTTCATCCGTGTAACTTGGGATGAAGCTCTAGACCTGTTCTACCGTGAGCTAGAGCGTGTTCAGAAAGAATACGGTCCATGGGCTCTACACGCAGGTCAAACTGGTTGGAACCAAACTGGTGCGTTCAACAACTGTACAGCACACATGCAACGTGCTGTAGGTATGCACGGTAACTTCATCACTAAAGTAGGTGACTACTCGACTGGTGCAGGTCAAACCATCATGCCTTACGTACTTGGTTCAACAGAAGTTTACGCACAAGGTACGTCTTGGTCTGAAATCCTAGAGAACTCAGACAACATCATTCTTTGGGCAAACGACCCAGTGAAAAACCTACAAGTAGGTTGGAACTGTGAAACGCACGAATCTTTCAACTACCTAGCGCAGTTGAAGGAAAAAGTAGCGAAAGGCGAGATCAATGTTCTTTCTGTAGACCCAGTTAAGAACAAGACTCAACGTTACCTAGAGAACGATCACCTATACATTAACCCGCTAACAGACGTAGCATTCATGCTTGCTGTTGCGCACGTACTGTACAACGAAGACCTATACGACAAGAAGTTCATTGAAACTTACTGTCTAGGTTTCGAAGATTTCATCAAGTACGTTCAAGGTGAAACGAAAGATAAAGTTGTTAAAACACCTGAGTGGGCTGCACCTATCTGTGGCGTGAAAGCGGACAAGATTCGTGAATTCGCACGCATGCTAGTGAACGGTCGTACACAGATCCTTATGGGTTGGTGTATCCAACGTCAAGAGCACGGTGAGCAGCCATACTGGGCAGCAGCAGTAGTTGCAGCGATGGTTGGTCAAATCGGTCTACCTGGCGGTGGTATCTCTTATGGTCACCACTACTCAAGTATCGGTGTTCCTTCAACTGGTTTCGCGGGCCCTGGTGGTTTCCCTCGTAACCTAGATACAGGTATGAAGCCAAAGTGGGACAACAATGACTTTAACGGCTATAGCCGTACTATCCCTGTTGCTCGTTGGATCGACTGTCTGCTAGAGCCAGGCAAACAGATCAACTACAACGGTGGTAAAGTTAAGCTTCCAGACTTCAAGATGATGGTGATCTCGGGTTGTAACCCATGGCACCACCACCAAGATCGTAACCGTATGAAGCAAGCGTTCCAGAAACTACAAACAGTAGTAACGATTGAGTTCGCTTGGACGGCAACGTGTCGTTTCTCTGATATCGTGCTTCCAGCATGTACTCAGTGGGAACGTAACGATATCGACGTATACGGTTCTTACTCGAACAAAGGTCTGATTGCTATGCATCGTCTAGTGGACCCATTGTTCCAATCTAAGCCAGACTTCCAAATCATGAGTGAACTGACTCAACGCTTTGGTCGTCGCGACGAGTACACTCGTGGCATGAGCGAGATGGAATGGATCCGCAGCCTGTACAACGATTGTAAGAAAGCGAACGACGGTAAGTTCGAAATGCCAGAATTTGATGAGTTCTGGGAGAAGAGCGTACTAGATTTCGGTCAAGGTAAGCCTTGGGTTCGTCACGCTGACTTCCGTCAAGATCCAGAAATCAACCCACTGGGTACACCTTCTGGCTTCATCGAGATCACTTCTCGTAAGATCGGTCGTTACGGTTACGAACACTGTCAAGAACACCCAATGTGGTTCGAGAAATCAGAACGTTCACACGGTGGCCCTGGCTCTGACAAACACCCGTACTGGCTACAATCTTGCCACCCGGACAAGCGTCTGCACTCTCAGATGTGTGAATCTGAAGATTTCCGTGCAACTTACGCTGTTCAAGGTCGTGAGCCTGTATACATCAACCCAGTTGATGCAAAAGCAAAAGGCATTAAAGACGGTGACTTGGTACGTGTATTTAACGACCGTGGTCAGCTTCTTGCTGGTGCTGTACTTACTGATAGCTACCCACGTGGTGTTATCCGTATCGAAGAAGGTGCGTGGTACGGTCCTCTAAACGAGAAAGTAGGTGCAATTTGTACTTACGGTGACCCTAACACACTAACTCAAGACATCGGTTCTTCTGAGCTAGCACAAGCGACTTCTGCGAACACATGTATCGTAGACTTCGAGAAATTCACTGGTAAAGTTCCACCAGTGACTTCATTCGGTGGTCCGATCGAAGTTGCTTAATCAGAGCACTAAGCTATGAATGAAATACCAGCCCTCGGGCTGGTATTTTTTTGACCAAAATTCAGTGAGCATTCTCTCAATAACCAGTTTGAATAAATTGAGATGCAACGGATTCGTGACGTTGATAACGAATTGGGTCAGAGAAGGGGAGGATAATGCGCTTAATGAAACAATAATAATTAAGTGAGTAGATTCTCTATGGCTCAGACCATTCAATTGGCCAATCACACTGAGATTTCAGTGAGTGATAACGATCTTCAATTTGAAGTCGTAGGCAACCAAATCCATTTTTCTTTTGCCGGGATACACAATAAAACCTTCACCGATCGTGAAGTCTTGTTCCAAATGCCTTTTCTTTATGAGCAAGGTGCAACAGTGCTTGGCGACGGTTTCCAAATGTTGGCGCAGACCAGCGGTACCATTTCTCAACCTATCGATATTGGTCGCTGCCCAGATAACAATAATTCCTACCGTATTTACCCTGAGAGCGAACCTAAGCGTTACTACAACTACTTAGCTGTTGAAGATTCAGCAGGTTACACCTTGTTTGGCTTTACGTCTTGTCATCGCTTTGCAGGCTATTTTGAGGTGCAGACGCACGGTGAACATTGGGTTCTTTCTGCCTCTATTGATGGAGAACATACCCAAGTAGCGGATTGGGAACATAACACACTGGAATCTGTGGCCATATTACGCGGTCAATCTCTGTCTGAGCTTTACCAACAATACAGTGAGATGCTTGCCGAGCATCACCCAGTGCGCAATGGTGTCACTCAGGATGCGCCAATTGGCTGGTGCTCTTGGTATGCCTACTACGCGGATGTGACCGAAGACAACGTTTTAGAAAACGTGGAATGTATGCAAGACAACCTAGCCGAGCTCGAATGGGTGCTGCTAGATGATGGCTACCAAGCATTTATGGGAGATTGGCTAACGCCTTCGGATAAGTTCTCTGGTGGTGTGAAAGAGTTGATTCACAACATTCGCGCGAAAGGCAAAAAGCCAGCCATTTGGATGGCACCATTCATTGCTCAGCCAGAATCAGAAATCTTCAAAAAGCATCCCGATTGGTTTGTGCGTCACGATGATGGCAGCCTACTGAAAGCTGAAGATGTCACTTATGGCGGTTGGCGTTGTACACCGTGGTACATTCTCGATACTTCAAATCCTGAAGTGCAAGATCATCTAACCCACGTCGTGTCCGTCATGCGTCAAGAGTGGGGCGTTGAGTTATTCAAATTAGACGCAAACTACTGGGGCACGTTAAAAGGTAAGCGCAGTCAATCGGGCGTAACCGGTGTAGAAGCCTACCGTATGGGGATGGAAGCGATCGCGAAAGGGGCTGAAGATGCATGGCTATTAGGTTGTAACGCGCCAATGTGGCCTTCTTTGGGCTTAGTCGATGCAATGCGTGTCTCTGACGATGTAGAGCGCCATAGCCATCGCTTTGAACAAATCGCGAAAGAGACCTTTTTCCGCAGTTGGCAGCATCGCAAGTTGTGGCAAATCGATCCAGATTGCGCGACGTTCACTTCATTACCTAACCAAGCAGCTTCGCGTGAAGATTATCAGTTCCACCGTAACGTGTTACTTGCGTGTGGTGGCCTACTGCTTTCCGGTGATCCTCTACCAGAAATCACTCCATTTGCGAGTAAGACGCTAGCGAAACTGATGCTGCGTCAACGCCGTAATCAAGAATCGGCTAAGTTTACCGCGTTAGGTTTAAACCATGCGTTCTTACCACTAACATCTAAAAACGATCTGCACTGTTTGTTCAACTACGCGAACGATGAAGCGACAGAGTTTACGCTTACCGCAGACCAACCAACAGATTGGTATGATTACTGGAACGGGGAGAAGCTCAATCAAGAGCCATGTCAGTTATTGCTGGTCAGTTTGGATAAGGGTCTGAATGCTAAAGCTATCGTGACCGCATAGCCTGATTAGATTGAAAAAGAGCCTCGATTGAGGCTCTTTTTATGTCCATTTACATGTGTATCAGGCGATTAGTATTCAAATAGGAAGAAGTACCCGTAGCCGACAATCAACGCAGGGATGGCCGAGTAGACAGTCGCAACTAACGCCGCTTTCGGTGCCATAGCAATGGCAGGGAATAGGGCATCACCATCATTTGAAATAGCATTTGATAACTGTGCCGATAATGGTACCGCGCCTGAGATATACAGACTGGTAACCAGAATTTGTGGCCCACAGCCCGGCAGCAGGCCAATTGCAAGGCCAATCAGTGGCATCCAAATCCCCCAACCAGAGAACGTAGAGCCTAAATCCAGACCAGAGAAGTACGTGGTGAGCTCAAAAGCGAGGAAAGCCAAAATTACCCATGCGCTAACAAAGTTAGTATCTTGCGCCGCTTTTTGAATTGGGTGGGAGTCGATGATTTTGTCATCTTCCGATACGGTCGACTGGTAGTCGCCAAGTTCCTTGGTCATTGCCCACAGGAACATACTGATCACCGCAAACGTCGCCCCTAACCACTCCATGGTGTTGTCTTTCAAACCAAGCATTTGGTTAATATCGACTTGAAAAGAGCCAAGTACTGCAACGATAGTGACAGGCAAAAGCAACCATTTCCAAAACGCACCTTGCAAGTTAATCGCGCGCTGCTCCATTGGGGTATGTGTGTCGCCATGGCTGTTACAGCACTGTGCTTGAGGTGATTGTTCTTTCTGTTTTGGGCGCAGAAAATCATCGGCATGGAAAGCGTTCACCACCCAGCCAGACAACGTACCAACCACAATGCCCAAAGCGATGATACTAAAACCCGTCGCAGGCTTGGCCGCAAGCAACAAGAAAGCCGCATCGCCCATGGTTGAGGTAAGCACGGCAACGATAGCGCCAAAGCCAACACGTCCGCTGATAAATTGCGTTGTTACAACAATTGCACCACCACAACCAGGAAGCGCACCAAGCAGTGCAGCAAAGAACACTTGATGGCTACGAGAGCGGTGGTAAAGCGCGGTTAATCGATTAGTCTTCGACATGAAGTTCGACAGGTAGTGGTATATCGCGAGCGTTGCAGCAACATAACAAGAAACGGCCCAGAACGAATCCGATAGCGTGGCGACGGTGACATCTCTTGTCGCTTCACTTGCTAATAGCGCGAGCAACGCAACGGGTAGCAAAAGTCGCTTATAAGCAAGGCGAAATTGAGCAGGTTGCAGCAACGGGTGTGCTGAATTAAAAATCTTGGTTGCGTTCATAGTAAGCTTAAATGCAAATGGTAATAATTCTCATTATATGAAAGTGAGAATTATTCGCAATAGGCCGTAACAACTTTTCTTCGTGTCAATCTGCCCCAAATCAGGTAAAGTAAGCGCCTTTGTGAGCAAACCCGCTTCCTCGGTGTAATTCGTTATGCAATTCACCCTGTTAGGAAGCCATCAAATTGACTTGAATAGGAAGAGACATGATTCTAGTTGTAGGTCATAAGAACCCAGACAGTGACAGTATTTGTAGTGCACTAGTTGCAACTGAACTTCTAAAGGCGCGTGGCGTAGAAGCAATGCCAATTCGTCAGGGCGAAATTAACCGTGAAACTCAGCACATCCTAGAAGTAGCTGGCGCAGAAGTTCCTGAGCTACGCACTTCAGTAGCTGGCGAAACTGTTTGGCTAGTAGACTACTCAGATCTAGCGCAAGCACCAGACGACATCGCTGAAGCTGAAATCGCGGGTATCGTTGACCACCACCGTCTAGGTGACGTGATGACAGTGAACCCAATGGAAGCATGGATCTGGCCTGTTGGTTGTACTAACACAGTACTATTCAACATGTTCAAGATTGAAGGTCACGAGATCAAGCCTCAAATCGCTAAACTAATGATGTCAGCTATCCTATCTGACACAGTAGGTTTTGCTTCTCCAACTTGTACTCAAAAAGACAAAGATGCTGTTGCTGAGCTAGCGGCTATCGCAGACGTACAAGACGTTGACGCATTCACTAAAGACCTTCTAATTGCTAAGACAAACATTGAAGGTCTATCTGCGGCTGAACTTGTTGAAAAAGACCTTAAAGGTTACCCATTCAACGGTCGTGACGTAGTAGTAGGTCAGGTTGAACTTGCAACTCTAGAGCAAGTTGACGGCATGATCGAAGCACTAGAAGCCGATCTAGAAGCGCGTTGTGCAAACGACAACCTAGCATTCGCTGCTGTTATGCTAACAGACATCACTACAGCTCAGACTCGTCTTCTTTACAAAGGTGAGTGGGCTGAGAAGCTTGTTAAGCACGAGAAAGACGGCATGCTAATGATGGAAAACACTCTAAGCCGTAAGAAGCAAGGCTGGCCTTGGCTTCAAACTGAGCTTGTGTAATTTCATTATTACCGACGTATACTGTAAATGCCCGCCAATAGGTGGGCATTTTTCTATGGGAATAGGAGACGAACATGTCTGAAGCATTAACCCAAGAGCAAATGGACACCATCAATCGCTACAACGAAGAGCAGCGTTTGAAATACTGTGTGAAGGAAATCGTAGCAAACCGCAAAGTGTGGATTCTGAAGGACGAACACGGCTGCGTGATGTTAAACACAGAAGACGACGATTGTGTACCAGTGTGGCCAAACGAAGAGTTTGCACAGCAATGGGCGACAGGCGACTGGGAAGAGTGTGAGCCAGAGGCTATCTCTTTGAACAAATGGCACAGTCGTTGGACGTCGGGTCTAGAAGATGATGAGCTGTCTGTTGTGGTTTTCCCGAACCAGAATGAAGAAGGCGTGGTGCTGTTTCCAGATGAGTTTGATTTCGAACTGCGTAAGCAAGCGAGCCGTCGTTAAGCATTACCAATTGCGTTCTGAAATTCAGAGACTAAAAAGCCTGCGCTGATGCAGGCTTTGTTGTTTTTAGAGGAAGGCTTTCAGAGGAAGCGAATACTAGAAACTTACTACTCGCTCAATCTTTAGTGGTTTGGCGCTTTGTAGAAGTGGCTCTCTACCAATCGCTGAGTAATCGCATGCTCTGGGTTGGTCAGCACTTGGTTTGTTTCGCCGAACTCCACCACTTCGCCTTCATGCATCACCATTACTTTGTCGGTAATGTGTTTCACGATGCCAATATGCTGAGACACGTAAACAAACGACAAGCCCATCTCTTCTTGCAACTCTAAGAATAAGTTGATGATCTGAGAGCGCATCGCCATGTCTAGACCGTTTAGTGCCTCATCAGCAACGATGATGGAAGGTTGCAGGATAAGAGCACGAGCAAGACATACACGCTGCTTCTGACCTGCTGCAAGCATTTGCGGATAGAAATAAGCATGCTCTGGCAGTAAACCTACGCGCAACAGAGTATCTTTTACACGCTTCATACGTGCATCCGGCGGCATGTTAGTGTTTCGTTTTAACGGACCTTCCAAAATGCGGCCAATCTGAATACGCGGGTTCAAAGAGGTGTTTGGATCTTGGAAAATCATGCGAATTAACTTACAACGCGTCGAGTAATCTTCGTGTTCAAGGCGCTCACCGTTTACACGAATCTCACCGGAACTTGGCTCAACCACACCCGCTAACATTCGTGCTAGGGTTGATTTACCTGAGCCGTTTTGGCCAATAAAGCCAATAGTTTGACCCGGCTCCAGGGTAAAACTAACCGGTTTAACCGCTTCTTTGACTGTGCGTTTAAACAGACCTGAGCGCGTGACAAACTGTTTCGATAGGTTATCGACTTCAAGCAACGCACTCATGAATGTTTCTCCGTGTTCAATGGGAAGTGACAGCTAAATTTATGAGTCTTGATACGTCTCGTATGGGGTATCTCGACACATTGTCTTTGTGCATAAGGGCAACGAGGCCCTAAGCGGCAGCCGATTGGCAAGTGCTGCAAAGGGGGGATTGACCCCGGTAGTGATTGCAGTTTCTGCTTATGAGGAATCCAATCATTAAAGTCGGGCATTGCTTTGAGCAGTGCCGCAGTATATGGATGCTTCGGAGCCTCAACCAACTTCTCGGTGTCAGCGGATTCAACTGATTGGCCGCAATACATTACCGTAATACGATTCGCCCATTGAGTAATTGTGGTCAAGTCATGGCCAATCAACACAATCGTGGTGTTGTTGAGCTGATTCATTCGGCTCAACAAACGCAGGATTTGTGACTGCGTGATTGGGTCAAGGTCGTTGGTAGGTTCATCGGCAATCAAGATTTTTGGCTTGGTTGCAATGGCCATCGCGATCATGACTTTCTGACATTCACCGTCGGTTAGCTCGTAAGGGTAGCTGCCCATCAAGCGTTTGTGATCTTTGATGCCCACTTTGTGGAGTAGGGCAATCGCTTGTTTTTTACGCCATTTGAATCGTTCCCACCATTTTCCTTCGAAAGAGCGAGAAGGGATCGATTCGATCAATTGACGTCCTACTTCTTCAGAAGGATCTAAACAGGTCGAAGGCTCTTGGAAGATCATCGCGATATCGCGAGCTATCACTCGTCGGCGCTCTTTCGGTGTCAATTGAAGCAAGTCAATGTTACCAAGGCGCATTCGGTCCGCGGTGACTTTCCAGTTGTCCTTACAAACGCCAACAATTGCTTTGGCAACCAGACTCTTACCTGAACCTGATTCGCCCACTAGACCACGGATTTCCCCTTCATTTAGGGTAATGCTCATGCGGTCGACGGCTTTCACCAAACCTGATGGCGTTTCAATTTCAATGGTTAAATGTCGAATATCTAGTAACGGCATTATTCGATCCCCGCATTGAGCGCTTGGCGTACACCTTCACCCACTAAGTTTAGAACAACCACGGTAAACATAATGGTGAGACCCGGTAGCGTCACAGTCCATGGTGCGATGTAAATCAGCTCAACGGAGTCGCCAAGGATTGCGCCCCATTCAGTACTTGGTGCTTGAGCACCCAAACCAAGGAAGCCTAGTGCTGTGATATCTAAAATTGCTACAGATAGTGCCAGTGTGATTTCTGCCGCGATAACAGTGAGTACGTTTGGCAGAATCGAGTTCCACAGTAAGTAGAAGTCATTGGCACCATCTAGGCGAGCCGCCATGATGTAGTCTTTTTCTACTTCCGTATGGACCGCGATGTACACAGAGCGAATAAAGCGCGGAATCAAAGCCAAGCAGATAGCCAGAAGGATGTTGAACTCACCAAAGCCAAGGAAAGCCACGAAGATTATCGCCAGTAGTAGAGATGGGATCGACATTACGGTATCGAGCAAGTGGTTCAAAGTACTCGATAACAGACCTTTAGTCATGCCTGCCAAAACACCGATAAAACAGCCAATCAAACCAGCAATGACCGTTATGGCGACGGCTGCACCGAATGTCAGCTGAGAACCCATAATCAGACGCGAAAGGATGTCACGACCCAAGTCGTCTGTGCCAAGAAAGTAGTCCACGGCACCTGCTGGTGCCCATGATGGAGGCACAAGTAGTTCGCCCGATTGAGCTTGTGGATCATAAGGCGCAAGTAATGGCGCAAAGATGGTGATCAGGATGATGAAAATCAGACACCACAAGCCAAACATTGCCAAGCTGTTGGCACGGTAGCTACGCCAGAATCGTTCGAACTGAGTTGGAATGCGTTCTTCCTGATAAACGTTATTTGTTAGCATACCATTCCTTTCTCACCAGAGGGTTAATCATGGCACCAATCAAATCCGAAAGGATGTTGGCAGTTAAAACAAGGGTTGCTAGCACCATTACGCCTGCCTGAATGGAAGCGTAATCTTGATTTGAAAGTGCATCCAACAACCAACGACCAATACCCGGCCAGTTGAAGATAGATTCAGTAATGATCGCTAGCGTGATCATGCTAGAAAGCTGAACACCAACTTTTGGCACAATAGGCGGAATGGCGTTACGTAGCACGTGTTGTGTCACGATCTCGCGGTTGGATAAACCTTTGATTCGTGCAGCACGGATGTAGTTTTGGCTCATCACTTCTGCCACTGATGCGCGCATTAAGCCGATAACTTGGGTAGTAGGAGCAAGCGCTAATACCAAACATGGCAAGATCATGTGTTCGATAACACTTTGCAGCGCGTGTGCTCGGTATTCACCCTTTGCCATGAATGCATCAATGATCGCGAAACCCGTTACGTGGTCAATCTCGTACAGTAAGTCATAGCGGCCAGCAACGGGGAACACGTGATACTGCAACGAGAACATCATGATCAACATCAGCGCAACCCAGAAGATAGGCGCCGAGTAACCAGACATAGAGATAAATGAGATGCTGGTATCTAACCATTTACCCTGTTTCATGCCTGCAATCGTGCCCAGCGGGATGCCGATAAGCAATGAAACGACAAAGGCAAAGAAACACAACTCGAGTGTTGCAGGGAAGACAATGGCTAACTCATCGTAAATTGGATGTCCGTTCTTGCTGATACCAAAATTGAGCTGTGATAGCTCAACAAGGTAGCTTTGCCAACCTGCCCAAAATTCAACGTTTGCCCAATGAGAACTCGGATCCAAACGCAATAGCGAAAAGCCCACTAACGTGAGAATCATCAAAGTGATGACAAATAGATTAAGACGTCTTACGGCGTACCAAAACATTAATGGATTCTCTCAACTCTATCAAAAGGTTGTGCATTGAAAGGGCTCGATTTAAAACCTTTCAGCGATTTGTCGTGGACACGGAATTGAACGCCGTGAGCCAATGGAATAACTGGGAATTCTTCATTGAGAATATTCTGCGCTTGGCGATATAGGTTCAAGCGGTAACGTTGCTGTTGAGTTTCTAGTGCAAGATCCAACAAGAAGTCAAAATCATCGTTACACCACATCGAAACGTTCAAACCAACGCGTTCTGATTCACAAGACAGCAGAGGGCGGAAGAAGTTATCCGGATCGCCCGTATCCCCAATCCAACCAGTGAGCAGCAAGTCTACATCATTGATGTTTTCCAGTTGGGTACGTTCAAAGCGGTCATCAGTCAGCAGTCGTAACTCGACGCCAATGTCTGCGAAGTTTGCTTGAATCAGCTCTGCGGTCTTACGCGGACTTGGGTTAAAGGCGCGTGGTTCCAATGGCACCCACATAGTCAGTTGCAGACCTTTCTCGTAACCCGCCTCTCGAAGAAGGGCTAGAGCATAATTACGGTCATAACGTATTTTCACGCTGTCTTTTTGGTAAGCCCAAGAGTTAGGTGGAAGTAGGGTGTAAGCTTGAGTACCAGTGCCGTAATAAACTGAATCAAGAATGTTCTGGCGGTTGATCGCTAGGTTCAATGCTTGGCGAACACGAGCATCGCGCAGAGCTGGGTGTTCAGTGTTAATCGCGATAAATGAGACGTTATTAGCAGGCGTTGCGGTTAACTCTAGCTCTTCCGTTTCTTGAATGATTGGAATCTGACTCGAAATTGGTGATGCAAGCACATCACACTCGTTTCTCAGCAGCTTAGCGAGCGTGCCAGTACCGCGGTGAGAAATGTCGAACACCACCTGTTCCATCTTGGCTGGTGACTTCCAATATTTAGGATGGCGCTCAAGACGAATCAAGTCGTTCACTTGGTACTCTTTTAGTTGGTAGGGACCAGTACCGATAGGTAACATATCGATCTGTTCTTTCTCATCTTTTACTGCGAGTTGCTGGCCATATTCGGCAGAAAGTAGCACGGCATGACTGGTCGCAATATTGGCTAGAAAGGCAAAATTAGGTTGAGAGAGCACAAACTTCACTGTGTCGTTATCCACAGCGACAACATCTTTCACCAAGTTTTGGAAATCCAAACCTGCAAACCATGGATAAAAACCACCACCGACGTCGTGAAACGGATGGTCTACATCAATGATTCGCTTGAAGCTGAATACCACATCTTGTGCATTAAAAGGTCGGGTAGGTGTAAACCATGCTGTCTTTTGAAACTGAACATCCTGTTTAAGATTAAACGTGTATTCGGTGCCTTCTTCATTAACGGACCAATTTTCTGCAAGATTTGCAACGGGTTGATGGGTTTTGGGATCAAGTGTGAGCAGCGTATCGTATAGCTGAGGGCTAAGTGCTTCGGCAGTGATACCGCTGTCAATGAGCTGAGGGTTAAACGTGGTTGGCTTACCTTGCCCACAAAACACAAAGCCATTCTCTCGAATATCATTGTGATCGATTTCATCACCACATGCGGTGAGTAAGCTAATACCAATCAGGCTCAGCGATAGTCTTATAAAAGCTTTCATAATATGAAATGGTCATTGGACTTTGCTTGCTCCCTCAGCTTTTTGCTTCAAGGATGACAAGCGAAAATGATCTCGCTAATTTATCACCTTTGCCAACTCGCTCCAAACATAAAATCGTTGAGTCGCGGGGTGTTAGATCAAATTACCGTATCATTGTCTGGTTGTTGACCTTATTTGCCTCTCAAATTGCTCACTAATTTGTGTAAAACACTCGCGTTTACTAAAACCGCTTGTTTTCCTTCAGTATAGTGAGCCATTACTCGAGTGAGAGGGCATGTGGCAATTATCCTTGACCGACTAAGCCATATTTTCTGACCATACCTCTAAGCTGGTGGTAGCTTAACCCCAATAATTCTGCGGCTTGGCGTTGGTTAAACTTCGCTTCTTCTAGTGCTCGGTTTAGCAATTCAATATCTTGATCTTCTTGCCACTGCTTGTAGTCCAGAGGGAAGTGGATTGCGGAGTGCGGAGTGGCCTCTGTTGTCTCGGTTTCTTCCTGAGCGGCAGTGTGGCCGAGTGAGTTATCCCAACCAGTTTGAAATGGGTTGAAGATAAGGTGTTCGATAGGATCTGAATTGAGACCGTGACGATAGATTGCTCGTTCAATCACATTCTTTAATTCACGAACGTTGCCCGGCCATTCGTAATCGAGCAGTGACTGTTGTGCCTCTTCCGTAAAGCCAACAAAGTATTCCAACTGCAATTCACGGCACATCTTGATCGCGTAATGCTCGGCAAGGGAAAGAATGTCCTCTTTTCGCTCCCTCAGTGGCGGAAGCATAATGACATCAAATGCCAAACGGTCGAGCAAATCCGCACGGAAATCCCCTTGCTCTGCCAGTTTTGGTAAATCAGCATTGGTTGCACAAACCAAGCGAACGTCTGCAGTTAGTGCAGTGTGTCCACCAACGCGCTCGTATTCGCCATATTCAATCACACGTAGGAGTTTTTCTTGAACGAGGAGTGGCGCGGTCGCCAATTCATCAAGGAACAAGGTGCCACCTTCGGCGCGTTCAAAGCGGCCTTTATGCTTGCCTTTCGACCCTGTAAATGAACCCGATTCGTGACCAAACAGCTCTGAGTCAATCAAACCCTCGCTTAATGTCGCACAGTTTAGAGAAAGCAGTGGCTTATCCCAACGCTTTGATAAATAGTGTAAACGTTGCGCGATGAGCTCTTTACCTGTGCCTCGTTCCCCAATAATAAGAACGGGCCGCTCAATCGGCGCAAGTTGTGATACTTTATCTAATACGGCGAGAAAGGCGGGCGATTCACCAATGAGGTTCTGCTTCATAAAATCCTTCTTATTTTCTGTCTGGCCAAGATTTACAGTATTGAAGTTGGTGAAATTTACCAACAGTTGGTAAAAACCATCATAGCATAACGGTATGCAACAACAACAAAATGCGTAAGCTATTGTTTAATATAGACAATAAAAGTTGGCACGCTACTTGTTATATGTAAAGGAAGACACAAGGTGAATCACCGCCTTGTCGAGTTTTAATAGGAAAAAAGAGGAGTTCCGTTATGGGTATTTTTTCTCGTTTTGCAGATATCGTTAACTCAAACATCAGTGCATTGCTAGACAAGGCGGAAGATCCTGAAAAAATGATCCGTCTTATCATCCAAGAAATGGAAGACACACTTGTAGAAGTGCGTACTAACTCGGCGAAAGCGATTGCAGACAAAAAAGAGTTGGCTCGCAAAGTCGAAGCACTAGAAGAGCAAATCACTGAGTGGGGCCAAAAAGCAAGCCTAGCACTAGTGAAAGAGCGTGAAGATTTGGCACGTGCTGCTCTGATTGAAAAGCAAAAGCTAGAGCAAGTGATTAAAGGTCTTCACACTGAACAAACACTTGTAGAAGAAACGATCGAGAAGCTAACAGGCGAAATCGGTAAGTTAGAAGCAAAAATCACGGAAACTCGTGCGAAGCAACAAGCGCTAGCAATTCGTAACCAAACGGCATCTAACCGTCGTGATGTACAAAAGCAGCTACATGCAGGTCGCACAAACGAAGCGATGGCAAAGTTTGAGCAATACTCTCGTAAGATTGACGAGATGGAAGCAGAAGCAGACCTATACGCGAAAACAGGCAACGCAAAGTCACTAGACCAAGAGTTTGCCGAGCTACAAGCACAAGACGAAATTGAAAAAGAGTTGGCAAAACTGAAAGAACAGATGTCATCGAACGATAAATAAGAAAGGAGCCATTTATGTCGACATTTTTTATTACTGGACCATTGATTGTCTTTTTAATCTTTGTCGCTCCACTATGGCTCTTCTTACACTATCGCAGCAAACGCAAAGCAGATAGTGCACTGTCGAGCCAAGATCTTGAGCGCCTTCAGGTACTGTCTGAAAAAGCGGAAGCGATGCAGTCTCGAGTTGAAACATTGGAGCGTATCCTAGACTCAGAATCCCCAACGTGGAGACGTAAGTATGATTAAACGAGAACTGTATCGTGACCCAGTAAATGGCAAAATCTCCGGCGTGTGTGCCGGAGTCGCAAACTACTTTGGCGCGGAAGTTTGGTTGATTCGTATCGTTGTGATTTCCGCTGCTTTGTTGGGCGGTACTTTCCTAGTCTTGTTGGCCTATATTGCGATGACCTTCATGCTAGAAAAGCAGCCGGTGACCTACACTGAAAACATTAAGTCTCGTCAAGAGCACACGCTGAAAAGTAAGCCTTGGCAGAAAGGACAAAGCCCAGATCAGCTGTTAAGCGTGTTGGAAAATGACTTTAACCGCCTCGATGGAAAAATCCGCAACATGGAAGCGTATGTCACTTCTGATACTTATCGCGTAAACAGAGAGTTTAATAAGCTCTAGTGATTAGTTACTAATTTATTGATAAAGCAGGCTTCGGTCTGCTTTATTTTTGTCTCAAATTGCTATTTTTAAAGAAATTTTTTGCTCTGATGCTCTAGAAGAACACCATAAATTCATCTACTTTAAAAGGAATGGATCTTAAATGGATGAATTAACATGAGAAAAGCGCTCATTCCAATCGCTGTCATGACGGTTCTCTCAGGATGTGGAAAAGAGCTACCACCAGTCCCTGAACCCGAATCTCGGCCCGCCAAACTCTTCACGGTCTCTGTAGGCAATGCTCAGTTTGAAAGACATTTTCCTGCCACCACAGAAGCCGGTGACCGAGCAGTACTCGCATTCCGAGTGCCAGGTTTACTTCAATCAATAGAAGTGAATGCTGGACAAATGGTTAACAAAGGTGATGTACTTGCCGTGCTCAACCCTGACGAGTACTCACTCCTAGAAAAACAAGCTCGCGCGAATTACACCTTAGCCGATGTTCAATACGAACGTTCGAAAAAGCTTCGTAAAGAGCAAGTGGTGTCCGAGCAAGATTTCGACGCAGCAAAAGCCAATCACAACTCGGCAAAAGCACAGTGGAATCAGGCTAAAGCTAACCTGAGATACACTAAACTTGTTGCCCCTTATGACGGCACAATTTCTTATCTTCCTGCTGAAAATCATGAATACGTGGCGGCCAAAGAAGGCGTCATGAACATTCAAACCAATCAAGTGATGAAAGTGCTGTTCCAGCTACCAGACCACTTGCTGAGTAAATTTACTCAAGGAGCCAATGCGTACGCGACGATGACGTTTGATGCGTTTCCTGAGCAGTCGTTTGACCTGACTTTCCAAGAAATTGATACTGAAGCGGACCCAAAAACCGGCAGTTATAAAGTCACCATGGTAATGGCACGCCCTGAAGGGGTAGGTATCTTGCCTGGTATGTCTGGGAACGTACATTTAGTGTCTGAAAATGCGGGCGCAACAAGAATCCCGAGTTCAGCGATCTTCACTGAAGATGGTAAGACGTGCGTTTGGCGAGTCACTGACCAAGGCATTGTCGAAAAAGCGTCTGTCACTCTAAATGAGAAACAACAAATTGAGGCGGGCTTGGATGATGGTGACCAAATCATCGTATCTGGCGTGAATGTCATTGAGCCGGGAATTAAGGTTCGTGAGTGGGTGAAGGAGCGAGGATTGTAATATGAAAGGAGTCTTAGCTTTAACCACTCTATGTTCGGCGATGTTACTTGCTGGCTGTGGTGATAAAGGGCCGGAAAGAGAATTAGAAACCCCTCGTGTTCGCGTTGCTTCCTTGGAAGGAAAAAAGGTTGATGACAACTTGTATTTCCCCGCTGTAGCGAATGCTGCTGATCGTTCACATCTGAGTTTCCGTGTGGCGGGAGAGGTAAGCCGGGTATTAGTCAAAGAGGGCGACAAGGTCATTAAAGGTGACGTGATTGCCACGCTAGACCCAACCGACTACCAACTGGATGTCGATAACGCATCGGCACGTTTTTCTGTTGTAGACAGTCAATATCGCCGTTCAGCGCCTCTAGTGAAAAAAGGCTTACTGGCAAAATCTCAATTTGATGAAATTGCAGCACAACGCCAAATTGCACTAGCAGAGCTGGAGCTTGCAAAACTACGCTTGTCATTTACGGAGCTGAAAGCGCCAGTTGACGGCATCATCTCTCGCGTAAACGTCGACCAGTTTGAGAACATTCAAGTTGGTCAATACATTGTGAACATTCACAGTGTGGACCGCGTTGAGGTTCTGATTCAGCTCCCAGATCGTTTGTATGTGAACCAGCCTCCGACAGAGGAGCTTTTATCGGGTATCAATGCTGTGGTTCGTGTACCTAGTGGTAACGAATATGAAGCGCACATCAAAGAGTTTACAACACAGCCTGATCCAGACACTGGCACCTTTACCGTGACGCTGTCGCTGCCAATGCCTAAAGATGAATATATCCTTGACGGTATGGCAGTGGATGTAACATCAAAAGATGAGAAAACAGGTCTCGATCTCAATATCGGCATCAACGTGCCAATTGAGGCGATCTTCAATGCTGATGGTGATGATCTGAGTCGCGAGAACAAGTTTGTTTGGGTCTTGAATGACGACAATACGGTGACTCGTAAGCAAGTCCGCGCTGGCAAAGCGTCGCAGACCTCGGTACAGATTCTCGATGGTTTAGAGCTTGACGACAAAGTGGTTGTCGCTGGTGTTTCCCGATTAAGAGATGGCATGAAAGTGGAAGTGGTTAAGCAGGAGGCAACTCAATGAGTGAACAAAACAATGTTGCGCCTCAAAAAGATGATGATGAAAACGTAACGGGTATCGCGGCGTATTTCATTCGTAACCGTGTAATCAGTTGGATGGTATCGCTGATCTTCTTGATTGGTGGTGTCTCCGCGTTCTTTGGTTTAGGTCGCCTAGAAGATCCGGCCTTTACGATCAAAGATGCAATGGTAGTGACTTCTTACCCTGGTGCAACCCCGCAACAGGTTGAGGAAGAGGTGACTTATCCACTGGAAAAAGCCATCCAGCAGCTCACTTATGTGGATGAAGTTAACTCGATTTCTAGCCGTGGTTTATCACAAATCACCGTGACCATGAAAAACAACTATGGTCCAGATGACTTGCCGCAAATATGGGATGAGTTACGCCGTAAGGTCAACGATCTAAAAGGCTCATTACCGCCGGGTGTGAACGAACCGTCGGTCATTGATGACTTTGGTGATGTATATGGGATCTTGCTTGCGGTCACTGGTGATGGTTACAGCTATAAAGAACTGCTCGACTATGTTGACTATTTGAGGCGTGAGCTTGAACTGGTTGATGGGGTGAGCAAGGTTTCGGTTTCAGGCCAACAACAAGAGCAAGTCTTCATTGAAATTTCGATGAAGAAGCTAAGCAGTCTTGGTCTTTCTCCAAATACCGTCTTTAACTTACTGTCGACCCAAAACGTCGTTTCTGACGCTGGTGCGATAAGAATTGGTGACGAGTACATCCGCATTCAACCAACTGGTGAGTTCCAAAGTGTTGATGAGCTTGGCGATCTATTGTTGACCGAGTCGGGTGCACAAGGGCTTATCTTCTTGAAAGACGTTGCCGAAATTAAACGTGGCTACGTCGATGTCCCAACCAACATCATCAACTATAACGGCCAATTGGCGCTGAACTTGGGTGTTTCTTTTGCTCAGGGTGTGAACGTTGTTGAAGTGGGCAAAGCATTTGACCGTCGTGTTGCAGAGCTGAAGTACCAGCAACCCGTTGGCGTTGAGATTTCAGAGATCTACAACCAACCGAAAGAAGTGGACAAGTCGGTTAGTGGTTTCGTTATCAGCTTGGCACAAGCGGTTGGTATCGTAATCGTTGTTCTACTCTTCTTTATGGGTTTGCGCTCTGGTTTGCTGATTGGTTTGATCTTGTTGTTGACCGTATTAGGTACCTTCATTTTCATGAAGTACTTAGCCATCGACTTGCAGCGTATTTCACTTGGTGCCTTGGTTATTGCTCTAGGTATGCTGGTGGATAACGCCATCGTGGTCGTGGAAGGGATATTGATAGGTACCCAAAAAGGGCGAACGAGACTGCAAGCAGCAACAGACATTGTCACGCAAACCAAGTGGCCACTATTGGGTGCGACGGTTATCGCGGTCACTGCATTTGCACCGATCGGTTTGTCTGAAGACTCGACGGGTGAGTACTGTGGTACCTTGTTTACGGTACTGCTTATCTCCCTAATGCTGAGTTGGTTCACTGCAATCTCGCTAACGCCATTCTTTGCGGACATCTTCTTCAAAGGCCAGAAAATTAAGAGTGGCGAGGGCGAAGACAATGATCCATACAATGGCATTGTGTTTGTCATGTACAAGAAGTTCTTGAGCTTCTGTATGCGCCGCGCATGGTTCACTGTTGTTGTGTTGGTTGCGGGACTGGCGGCAAGTGTCTACGGGTTTACCTACGTTAAACAAGCCTTCTTCCCATCTTCAACCACGCCTATTTTCCAATTGGATGTGTGGCTGCCTGAAGGGACAGATATTCGAGCGACGAATGACACGCTGAAAGAGCTGGAAGGTTGGCTCGCTGAGCAAGATCACGTTGATCACATTACCACAACGGCTGGTAAAGGCTTGCAGCGTTTCATGCTGACTTATGCGCCAGAGAAAAGCTACGCGGCTTACGGTGAGATCACCACGCGTGTTGAGAATTATGAAGCCTTAGCGCCATTAATGGATCGCTTTAGAGAGCACATCAAAACCAACTACCCAGAAATTAACTACAAGTTAAAGCAAATTGAATTGGGGCCTGGTGGCGGTGCGAAGATCGAAGCGCGTATCATTGGTTCTGATCCTACTGTGCTTCGTACTATCGCAGCGCAAGTGATGGACGTAATGTACGCCGATCCTGGTGCGACTAACATCCGTCATGACTGGCGTGAACGTACACAAGTGCTAGAGCCTCAATTTAACGAGAGCCAAGCTCGTCGTTACGGCATTACTAAGTCTGACGTTGATGATTTCCTATCTATGTCGTTCTCGGGCATGACGATCGGTCTGTACCGTGATGGCACTACACTAATGCCAATCGTTGCTCGACTACCTGAAGATGAGCGTATCGACATTCGTAACATCGAAGGCATGAAGATTTGGAGCCCTGCGCAGAGTGAATTTATTCCTCTACAACAAGTGACCATGGGCTACGACATGCGTTGGGAAGACCCAATTATCGTTCGTAAGAACCGTAAGCGCATGCTAACGGTGATGGCAGATCCGGATATCTTAGGTGAAGAAACGGCAGCAACACTGCAAAAACGTCTGCAGCCAGCGATTGAAGCCATCGAAATGCCACCTGGTTACTCGCTAGAGTGGGGTGGAGAATATGAATCATCAGGCGATGCGAAGGCGTCATTGTTTACGACGATGCCGATGGGCTACCTGTTCATGTTCTTGATTACTATCTTCTTGTTTAACTCAATCAAAGAGCCACTGATTGTATGGCTAACGGTGCCTCTGGCATTGATCGGTGTAACAACCGGTCTACTCGCCCTGAATACGCCGTTTGGCTTTATGGCATTGCTAGGTTTCTTGAGCTTATCAGGTATGGTGCTGAAAAATGGTATCGTACTGCTTGATCAGATTGAGATTGAAATGAAGTCGGGCAAAGAAGCGTACGACGCAGTTGTGGATGCAGCGGTCAGTCGTGTTCGTCCTGTATGTATGGCAGCAATTACTACGATTCTAGGTATGATTCCACTACTACCGGATATCTTCTTTAAACCGATGGCCGTAACCATCATGTTTGGTTTGGGTTTTGCGACCGTACTGACACTAATTGTCGTTCCAGTGTTGTATCGTTTATTCCACAGGGTGGCAGTGCCAAAATAACGGCTGAGTTTAAGTAACATTCTAAAGCGCCTCTGGCTAACGTCAGGGGCGTTTTTATAAGGATTGAATATGGAACAAAATACGTGTGCATGGGCGATGAACCATCCACTTGAGCGTGAATATCATGATGCAGAGTGGGGTGTACCCGTTTATGACGATAACGTGTTGTTTGAGTTCATCACGTTAGAAGGCGCGCAAGCCGGTTTAAGTTGGATTACGATTTTGAAAAAGCGAGAAGGCTATCGCCAAGCATTCGAAAACTATGACTTAGATAAGCTCATTCAACGTGATGAAGTACGTACTGAGTTTATCGTTGAAAATTTCGACGTGGTTAAGCACCGTGGCAAAATTAACTCGGTATTTAGCAACGCTAAAGCGGCAAAGCAACTAATCGAAGAATATGGCAGCCTATCTAATGCTCTATGGCAGTTTGTTGATGGCAAACCTATAGTGAATCATTGGACAGACATGAACCAAGTGCCGGTCTCTACGGAACAGTCCAAAGCAATGAGTAAGTTCCTTAAAAAGAAAGGCTTTAAATTTGTGGGTGAGACGATCTGCTATGCCTTCATGCAAGCAGTCGGTATGGTCGATGACCATATGGTAAGTTGCCCGAAAAAATCCCACTGAGCGGTTTTGCTTATTGAATAGCGAATGTTGAAGGAGGCTGGCATTAGTGAAAGTGTATTGTCTAGAGAGACTTAGCACCAAGTAAAGCCAGTTACCTTTTAAACATTAACTGGGCTGTATCCAAAGCTTGGAAAAGTTACACCAACCAATCGTATTGATTTCAACTCCTGCCACTCTGGAAGGAATCGTTAAGGTTAAATCTTCCGTCGCTAAAATCGATAAAATGTTTTGCTCTGCTAGTTCATGAAGCAAAGTATTGAGCAAGGCTTCTCTTTCCTCAGAACAAGAAGCGTATCGAGCTAGGTTGAGTATTTCTTCCAAACGGCTATGTTGGCGCCAAGTCATACATTGTTGCCAATAAGGGTAGAGTTTGAAAAAAGCGAACAAGCTGGTGCTCTGATCCCCCTCTAAGCGAATCCCACCTAGGGTGATATCTTGATTTGAGATAGCGCGCCCATACTCAACTTGATGTGACTTATTTTGGTCAGAAGATGAAGGCAACGCTGCTTGAAGCTTTGCTGAAAATTGGCGGCTTTCATTATTGTCTTCGTAACTAAAACTGATCGGGAATGGCAAAGCTAAACTGCATTTGTTATCACGACTCATTAGGGTAGAAAAGCCTTGTTTGATTGAGTCAGTTTGCAGCTCTTTATGATTAATAAGCACATAGAAGTGACCGATGTTTTGAGTGCTGACTAGGTAATTCTCCTCTCCTGATTCAAGAAAAAAGAAGTTTTCTGCGCATTTCTTATCCTGCTTCCACTCTTCATGGATCCAAATTTCAATGTGTTTTGTTAATGCAGTTTGTCCACAGTAGTGTTCATTTCGGTTGAGTCTCAAAACCTTATCTGAATTGATATCGACAGAAAATGGGCCAGAACCAATGGGTTGGAACGCCAACTTTTCACTGTGAACAAAACGACTAGGAAGGATAGAAGTTTCGGCTCGACTCAATAACGAAGGAAGTAATGGATCAGCTTCACTAAGGCTGATTTCAATGCAATAAGGTGTCACCGCAAAGATGGTATCAATGTGGTCATACAAACCACGCCAATAATGGGAGTTCACTAGTGCATTTAAGCTAGTTACCACGTCTTCAGCGGTCACATTCGTCTTGTCATGAAACATCGCACTGCTGCTTAAATGAAAGCGCCAGCAAGTGTGGAAGTGTGAACTAGACCAATGGTGTGCGAGATTGGGGTGAATGGCGCTTCCATCGTGGCTTACTAAGGTCTGAAATACCTCGTGGATTAAGTGGCGTTCAGTACGTCCCATCGCAAAGTGGGGATGAAGCCAATCCAGTTTACGATGAAAGGGTGCATAGATGGTGTTTTCGCTGTTGTGGGCGGTATGAGCCAAGTATCGTTTTAAGTTGGAGGCGACACTTCGGTCATGGAAACCAACAAGCTGGTGGGCGAGATCATATCGCTCTTGACCAATGGCATGGTCAACGGCTTGATAGCAAGCGGTGACTGGTTCTTGTAAGCAAACTAATTCACCTTTCTGACCGCGTCCTTTCATGGGAGTCCATGTCAGCCATTTATACTCGCCCATTTGTTTCAATAGCGTGCGAGCGTGACGATCACTGCAATGGAAAGCATCCGCAATCTCGCCAATGTGAATATGGGTTTTTCCGGGACCTACTTTCTTGAATAGATCCTCATACAATTCCAGCTTACGTTTATTCATTGTTTTTATCGTTGTTCTTTTTGAGCTTCCGGATGCGCACTGCCATTGTCTGACACGAGGGAGAGAGCCTCTTCGCTAAATTGGGTTGTATCAAAGACCTCGTCTAAACGTTGGATTCTCTCGGCAGGCGTTAAATAGAACATCTTAGCCAAGAGCCCACGCTTCATCTCGTAATTATGGCTGGTTTGAATAAAGTTTACGATATAACGGAATGCGCTCATTGTTTAGTACCTCTTTGTTTTGGGAACAAACAGGCTAAGTGACGAGATAAAAATAAAACCGGAACAGATTTTTAGTCTGTTCCGGTTTTATCGGATGGAGCACTCAAATTGTCTGTATGCGAAGGGAGTAGAGCGAGTGACTCTCACTAATAAATTGCACCTGACTCCTTGTTTTATCTTTGTTCGCTATCATGAATTCTTTCTAATGCTTCGATGCGACGCCACTGTTTTTCTTCAAAACTCTGTTCTCTTAGTCCGGCAATTTCTAATTTCTTTTCTTCCTCGCCGAGAAAATCGTTGTTCAAGATTTCCGCTCGCTTTTTTAAATAGTCATCGAGCGAGGTATTAAAAGCCGCTCGTTTGTCATCCAGCGCTTGGAGGCGCTGAGCACCTTCTTCACCGACTAAATCAACACGAGTCAAATACTTCTCTTGTGCGTCCATTCCTGAGGCTTGATTAAGCTGCAAGACCAGTGCGTTATTGCGCTCACTTTGTTGAATGTACTCAGGTTGTGCAGCGAGGGTTTCTTCTAGCATTTGTTGATGAGTATTCGCATCTAACTTGGCTGCTTGAATAGCAAGCTTATCAATTGCTAGTTGGCGTAGCCTGTTTTCTTCATCGAACAGTTGGGCAATTTGCTCGTCAGTAAAAAACGTTCTTTGCATCGCTAGGATCGCATCATCGAGCCGCTTTAATTCTTGTAATGATAATGACCCCCCTTCGAAAGGTTCCAGCTTAGAGAGCGCTTCTTTATAAGCGAGATAGGTGTCGAACAACTCTGAACTGATACCGAGGGCGTTTTTCTGTGACTCTCCAGCATTCACAGTCGCTTTTATCGCTTCAAGGTCTTTCTCTCCCAAACTGCTTAAAGAGTATTCGAAGAAATCTTTCTGGGAGGATAGGTCAACAGTGGTGTCTTGTTGTGATTTCGCCTTTATTAGATGTGATGATTGAGGTTGGTACAGGTAAGCCGCTCCTACACTAACCAGTGATACAACGGACAATGTGATAAGAGCGACTTTTTTCATGATGGCTTCCTTATTATAAACCCTGTAGTTTCAGGCGATTAGCATGCTGGCGATATAACGTCACTGGGTCAGTCTCGAAGAGGTGGTGGATACCAAGCAGTCCGTTGATTTCATCCAGATGATTCATCTTGTAATCATCACGAATAACTTTGCCGAGGTGAGTGCTACATGCATCGACAAGACCGTCGTTGGGCCCATCAAATGCCAAGCCTAAAACCACCATTGCACCGTCAGTTGGGTCAAATAGGTTGGTAAAGTTCGAAGAGCCTGTCCATGAATAGTAATACACGCCATTCGATGCCAATAAGTCGCCGTCTCCACATGCACTGGTTGGAATACCTTCAGGATAATATTGGTTGAACTCAAGTGAGCCCTCAGTGGTGAGTGCGGCTAAAGAAGCAAGCGGATCTTGGTCAAGATCGGAACCACCAGACAGTAGGTTGATCAAGGTTACGAGCCCTTCTGCCAACTTTACTGCTACGCCTTCACTGATGGAGCCTTCTGGAACGGTGTTTCTTACGATGTCCGCCACTTTGGAGCCTTTGTTTACACCACCAATGCTAGTAACGGATGCCACTAAATCGGGACGTATTGAAGCAACGTAGCGTGTTGTCGGGCCGCCATGGCTGTGCCCAATCAAGTTCACTTTTTCTGCACCTGTTGCGGCAAGTAGCGTTTCAACTTGAGCAAGAAGCTGCTCTCCACGTGCCTCGCTGCTGTTGGTCGCAGACACTTGCGCGACATAAACCGTTGCGCCATCTTTGGTTAGAGAGTGTGGGATGCCATAAAAGTAATCCACTCCGGCAAGGGTATCGAAGCCGAACAGTCCATGAACGAGGACAATGGGGTATTTGGTTTCTGTGTAACCACTGGCGTTGGCAGATGCAAAGGGTAAGCTGCTTAAAACGAAAAGCATTGTTGTTATGAATTTGAGTTTCAAAACTATCTCCTTGTGGTATGACCTCTTGTCAATTTTATAAATTAGAAGATAAGTTTTGAGGATGAGAAGTTCATTTGTAGCACATTTTCTTGTTCTGTGATTACTCAAAAGAAAATCAACAGATTCAATGAACATTAAACTGGTGAATATTAGAATGTTAGTTAATTCTAATTGAGACAATGACTTAGTTGAGTGATGGTAGAGGGAAGAAAAATAGCCTCGAAGTGCGAGGCTATTTGATAGATATTCTGAATGCTTATAAAGACGTTTCTTTTTCTAGCACTAGCGCGTTGTATCGTGCGAAGCCTGCTTCTAGGTCAGCAATTAAGTCTTCGACATCTTCGAGTCCGATGTGAAGACGCACCAGTGTGCCCTCGAAGTTTGGATTTGCAACGGTACGTAAGCTGTTAAAGCTTTTCGGCTCGTTGGCTAAAATCAAACTCTCATAGCCTCCCCATGAATAACCCATGCTGAAGTGTTTCATGCCATCCAACAATGCTGTAGTTGCTTTCGGGTACGAGCTTTTCAAGACGAACGAGAACAGGCCGTTACCACCGGTAAAGTCACGTTTAAAGAATTCATGGCCAGGGCAGCTCTCTAAAGCTGGGTGGCGAACGTGATCGACCTCGGGACGATTTTCCAGCCATTGCGCTACTTTTAGGCTGTTTTCTGCATGCTGGCGTAAGCGAACATCCAAAGTACGAATACCGCGCAGCCCAAGGTATGCATCGTCAGGAGAAACGCATTGACCCATCAGGTAGCTTTGCTCACGTAATTGGTCCCAATATTTCCCAGAGGCAACTGCTGTACCCAACATCACATCAGAGTGACCAACAATGTACTTGGTTGCTGCCTGAATAGAGATATCGACGCCGTGGTCAAATGGGGAGAAGTTCACGCCTGCGCCCCAAGTATTATCAAGCATCACGATGATTTCACGCTCATGGGCAATGTTCGCCATCGTTGGAACATCCATCACTTCCATTGTGATTGAGCCAGGAGACTCTAGGAAAAGGATTTTGGTATTCGGTTGAATAAGATCGCGAATACCTTCACCAATCATAGGATCAAAGTAAGTCGTTTCGACGCCCATCTTCTTCATGATGGTGTCGCAGAAGTCGCGGGTCGGTTCGTAACAGGTATCGACCATTAGGATGTGATCGCCCGTCTCAACAAAAGACAGGATCGCATTAGAAATCGCAGCGGTACCACATGGGTAAAGGGCACAGCCCGCACCGCCTTCCACTTCAACCATGGCATCTTGAAAGGCAAAGTGTGTGTTTGTGCCGCGACGCCCGTAGAACAGAGTTTTGTTAGTGCGATTGATCATCGCTTGGTTTTTTTCTGCAACGGTATCAAACACGATGGTGGAAGCTCGCTGAACTGGTGGGTTAACCACACCGTTAGTCCACTTCTTGTCACGACCAGCGGTGACGAGTTTGGTCTTTTTGCCTTCTGACATAAAAATTCCCTGTCTAAATTACGATTTTCAATATTTAAAACATGGAGCAAGGGTGGTTTGCAAGGGAAAAATAGAAATGAAACGACTTGTCCGAGCATCACTCGAAAAACAGTGGTATGGGGCGTAAAAAAGAAAACCGACAGCATGAATCTGTCGGTTTTATTGAGATTTAGCGGCTTTATCTTATTTATTACAGTAATGGATTAAATAGATAGAAAACGCGCTCTAAAAAGCGAGAAAAGATACTGCGCTTTGCCCATTCATCTTTGTCGACCGTATGTGACTGTTGGACGTAAGCATCTTGTAGTGATGACATTTGTTTGGTGAACTCTTCATCATCTACCGCAAGCGTCACTTCAAAGTTCAGCCATAAACTGCGCATATCCATGTTTACTGTGCCGACCAAACAGAATTGCTCATCAATAACGACGGACTTAGTGTGCAGCAAGCCACCATAGAACTCATAGATTTTCACACCCGCTGCCATCAGCTCACTGTAGAAAGCACGTGATGCCCATTGCACCATCATGGAGTCGTTTTTATGGGGAATGATAAGCTCTACATCAATGCCTCGTTGTGCGGTCATCTTCAATGTTTCAAGTAGGTCAGAGCTTGGAACAAAGTAAGGTGTTGTGATCCTCACAGATCGATTCGCTTGGTTGATTGCCAAGGTCAACACTTGGTAAATCAAGTACTCCGGCATACCCGGACCTGACGGCACGACTTGAATCGGGTGTTGAAACTCATCATTATCGACTCGGCATTCAGGGTGAGTCGGTAGTTGACGCTCGCCAGTTTCTACTTCCCAATCCCAACAGTGGATAGCACTCAATACGTTCACTGTCGGGCCAGTAATGCGCACCATGATGTCAATCCACTGACCGACACCGCTGCTTTGTTTAAAGAAAGCAGGATCGACCAAGTTCATTGAACCTGTGTAGGCGATCTCGTCATCAATAACGATAATCTTACGGTGCTGACGCAAATCAAGACGGCGCAGAAAGATACGCCACATTTTTACTTCTAATGCTTGCACCACATCGATGCCCGCATCTTTCATCATCTTGTACCAAGGGCTGCGGAAGAAGCGCGGGCTACCAGCTGAGTCGAGCAGCAGCTTAACATCCACGCCACGCTTCGCAGCTTGAATCAATGCAGAAGCAACAGAATCGGCTAAGCCGCCCGGATGCCAAATGTAGAACACCATGCGGATGCTGTGTTGCGCGTTTTCGATGTCTTTAATAATGGAGTGAAGGATCTCATCCGGTGACTGTTGAAGCGAAAGCGTGTTGCCACTCAGAGCTGGAAGGCCCAAACGGTTGTTACACAATTCATCAATGCGGTAGATATGACGCCCCATTGCTTCTGGAACATGTGCGTTACAATCATTTAACTGAGTGAACCATTGTTGGAACGGTGTGAACATCACTTTGGCCCGTTCTGCACGTTTTCGACCAAGGTTAAGCTCACCAAATAAGAAATAACAGGCAACACCTAGCACTGGCAGGATGTAGATGATCATCAGCCATGCAAGGGAGACGCTAACAGCACGACGCTTTAAAACGACGCGAATAGTAACACCAGCAACGAGAAACCAGTAAAGCCCGATGCCAGCGAGGGTGATAAAGTGATAGAACTTGTCCATATACGCCAAAAGTAATAAGCCCAATATGGATATTAAGCGTAAATGCCGGAACGGGAAACTATTTTCATAACCCTAGGGCAGAACGATTTTGTAATGTGAAATGAATTTTATAACGGGGGTTTGTGTTACTGATGTGTGAAAAGTCGGACGAAACATTAACTTTTGCACAAAAAAGCAGCATTTAGCGTGAACAATAATACATTTGTGCGATAAATGTGCTGATCGGGGTTCCAATTTTAAATTGAAACTGCTTTACTGACCATACATAGAGCGTCACACAAACATCTTATAAAGTGTACATTAATATTTACACGAACATATTCTAGACGCCTATCTCTATGCAAACACAACAAAATACTTTGGAGAAAAAGCGTGGCTACAAATACAGCAGCACCACGTGATACGTGGGGGTCTAAACTAGGCTTCGTAATGGCAGCAGCGGGTTCCGCTGTCGGTTTAGGCAATATATGGAAATTCCCTTACACAGCGGGTGAGAGCGGCGGCGGTGCGTTCGTTGCAATCTACCTTTTGTTTGTTATTTTTATCGGCTTTAGCGTAATGCTTACTGAATTCGCTATTGGTCGTAAGACAGGTCTTTCAGCAGTAGGTGCTTTCAAATCGACTGATCGTCGTTGGACATTTACTGGTGTTATCGGCGTACTGAGTGGTCTACTTATCATGGGTTTCTACCCTGTAGTAGGTGGCTGGGCGCTAGCGTACATCTTCAAAGTAGGTGGTGGTCTACTAAGTACTCCTGAAGCAATTGGTGACAGCTTCGGCGGCTTCATTTCTGATCCAGTTCAACCGCTACTGTGGATGGGTGTTTACCTATTCCTTAACATCGTTATCGTAATGAAGGGTATTTCCGGCGGTATCGAGAAAGCGGGTAAAATCCTGATGCCTCTTCTATTCCTTATCCTGATCGTTGTATCGGTGAAAGGTCTGATGCTACCGGGTGCAATGGCGGGTCTTGAGTTCCTATTCATGCCAGACTTCTCGAAAGTAGACAGCAATGTTGTTCTAGCGGCGCTAGGCCAAGCATTCTTCTCACTATCTCTTGGTATGGGTTGTATGATGACGTACGGTTCTTACCTTAAGAAGAAAGAGAACCTAGTTCAAACAACCGGTATGGTCACTGCGATGGATACTGGTGTTGCAATCCTTGCAGGTGTTGCAATGTTCCCGGCAATGTTCGCATTCGGTATGGAACCAGCAGCAGGTCCAGGTCTAGTATTCGTTGTTGTACCTCAGCTGTTTGCTGAAATGGGCGGCGTAATTGGTCTTCTATTTGCTCTGATGTTCTTCATCGGTCTAACAGTAGCGGCACTGACGTCTTCAGTATCTCTATTGGAAGTTGTGGTTTCTTACCTAATCGATGAGAAAGGCCTGAAGCGTTCAACAGCAGTACTTTCTGCAAGTGTCGTAATGGCATCACTATGTGTGTTTGCATCACTATCACTCGGCGGTGTTGGTCCAACACTATTCGGTACAGGTGCATTCGACATCTTCGACCTACTAACAGATAAGATCTTCCTAGCGGTTGGCGGTATGTTGGTATGTATCTTCGCAGGCTGGCGTCTAAACCGTGCTGACCTTGAGAAAGAGATCACGAACGACGGTAAAGTATCGTTCCCACTATTTGGTCTTTGGTACAACCTAGTGAAATACGTAATCCCAGTTGCTATCGCTATCGTAGCCTTCATGGGTATCAAGTCTGGTTTCGACAGCGGTAAGGGCGAAATCATGCTACTAGGTATCGGCATCATTGCTCTAGCGGGTATCTTCTCTAAGAAGCTATAAGCGAACAGCAATCAGCTAAATTCGAAAATTAATAAGCGGGAGTCTTCATAGACTCCCGCTTTTTTATATTCATTATTTATAGGATTGATGGAATTAATATCAATAATGGGTATTAATTGTGAGATAGCTCGCAGGGTGAGGTGGATCACAAAAGTTTGTACTCAAGTTGCATAAGTTCGTTCCGATAACCCTTACAAAGCATGTGTAAATATGTGGATTAACTAAGTTAGAAATAAGAAATCAGAGTAAGGAAGGTTATTAGTGACAATGTCTGTTCGTAAAAAACTGTACGCGAGTTTTGGTGCCATTTTGGCAATCATGCTAGTGATGATCGGGATTATCATGCTAGAGGTATTAAACTCGCACGAAGTGGCTGACGAGGTGAGAACGGACGACGTTCCTGAAACAGTGCAGTATCTTATTTTGATCGATGAAGCTGGCGATGTTTATCGCGATGCGTTGGGTAGTATCGTTGGTGTTGCAGGGGCCCAAGCTGAGTATCAAGTTAATAAAAAGGAGTTTTCTGCCGCTATTGCCGAAGTTAAACGCCTAGAAACGGTGGGTGGTGAAGATTACCGTAACGTTGAAAAAGCCGAGCGTTACATGAGTAACTTCACCCGTGACTTTGAATTACAAGTTCTGACCAACCTTGGTTTGGAAAATGTTGAGGAGAACGTTGCTCGTCTTCGCTCACTTTATGATGCGAATCTAGCACCGCTTGAATCCATTCTGGATGCCGCATCACTCGATGGTCGCCAAAGCACCAGTGAGGCATTACTCGATCTCTCTGATTCGTTTAACAGTATTGAGCTGACGATTTCTGTGTTGGGTTCGATTGCTTTGATTGCAACAGGTGTGATTGCGTACTTGTTGTCGAACTCAATCACCAACCGTTTGAGTAAGTTAGATGAATTAGCACAGCGCGTTGCAGAAGGTGATTTAACCGTCGATCCGATTGAGGATAAATCGGGTGATGAGCTGGCTAACCTAGCGACGTCACTAAATAAGATGCAGGCGTCTTTGACCAGCCTTATTGGTTCGATTTCGCTTGTGTCGGAAGAGGTGAAATCTGTTACCGGTGAGCTTTCCGTTGTGAGCCAAGATATTGTGTCTGGTGCTAGCAGCCAATCTGATAAAGCAAACTTGATTGCGACTGCGGCAGAAGAGCTGAGCTTGACCATTTCTCAAGTTGCCGAGCAAGGTGCTGCGACGTTTGAAGAAGCACGCAAGTCGGAATCAACTGCTGAACAAGGTCGCACCGTGATTGTAGAGATGGTGGAAAGCATTCAACAGGTATCTCAGCAGATGTCGGATATGTCGGTGCAGATGAACAGTCTAGGCTCTCATGGTGAGAAGATCGGCGCGGTTATCAAAGTGATTGAAGATATCGCAGAGCAGACGAACCTGCTGGCATTGAACGCAGCGATTGAAGCGGCACGTGCAGGTGAGTTTGGTCGTGGCTTTGCTGTGGTTGCAGATGAAGTACGCGCTCTGGCTGAACGCACAACAAAGGCAACACAAGAGGTCGGTGAGATCATTCAAGCGATTCAAGTCGGTACTCAAGAGGCAGTAACTTACACCGAAGATGGCTGTCGTTTGGTTGAAATTGGTGTGAGTCAAAGCTCTGGTGCAGTGAACTCGCTGGAAGAAATCGTTTCGGGTGCGGCGCACGTTCAAAGCATGGTCAATTCAATCGCGACGGCGGCGGAAGAGCAAACCGCAGTGACGAAAGAAATTGCTGCTGACATTACCTCGATCAGCGATATCTCAAACCGTTCATTACAATTGGCCAATGATAGCTCGCAAAGCGTAGAAGGTCTGAACCGTAAAGTTCAAGAACTGGAAGCGCTGGTGGGCAAGTTTAAGCTCGCCTAATTGCTTAGAATCGGTATACTTCTGGCTCCAAACGTGGAGCCAGTTTTTTATGTTCGACATTCTACACACCCATCCAGATTTTCTGATCATCAATAAACATCCCAACGTCTCAGTACACAAGGACGATGGAGATACCATGTTGCTGCAAGAAGTAGCAAAACAAAGTGGTGATGAGCAGTTGTATCTTATCCACCGCCTCGACAAAATGACGTCTGGAATTTTGCTTTTGGGTCGCAACGCGAAAGCAGCAAGTGCGTTATCGCAAGCATTTGCAAATCGTGAAGTCGAGAAGTTCTATCTTGCGATTGGTTCGAAAAAGCCTAAGAAGAAGCAAGGGTTCGTAGTGGGTGACATGGAACGCTCTCGTCGTTCTTCATGGAAGCTGGTCAACAGCAAAACGAATCCAGCGATTACCCAATTCTTCTCCCTCGCTGCAGAGCCGGGAGAGCGCCTGTTTTTATGCAAGCCGCACACTGGCAAAACGCACCAAATTCGCGTGGCATTAAAATCCGTTGGCTCGGGTATTGTTGGCGATCCTATTTATAATGCAGGCAATGAAGCCGATCGTGGCTACTTGCATGCATTTTCGCTGTGTTTCCCGTATCAAGATGAAACACATTGCTATGTTTGCGACCCGCGTGAACACAAAGCACTTGGTAGCAAATGGCACAATGAAACGGTATCCCAAGGTATCGACACTTGGCTCTCTCCGTGGGAACTAAACTGGCCTACGATCAAATAACCATCACAAAGAAAACGAATAAGAGAATTCGATGCAAGCATCACAACTTCCGCTGTTTTTTCAGCATCTAGAAGCCGAGCTAACACAAGCTCCCAACGAAATCCGCCGACTGTTTCACGGTCGTGGCCGCCGCTTCGAAGGTTTAGAGCAAATTACGTGTGATTGGTTACAAGGTCAGTTGATCATCAATCTATTTAAAGAAGTGGATGAGTCGTTTCTGAGCGAATTAAAAGCGGGATTGAACACGCTTTCTGATTCTGCTCTGTGGGCAGAGAAACAGGGCTGCACGATCGTGATTCAGCACCGTTACGCTGACGGTGCACCTTCTGAAATTCTATTGGGTGAGCTAGATGCTCGACCTGTGGTTGAAGAAAGTGGCTTGAAGTACCAGCTAGACATCGGTCGTAACCAGAACTTCGGTCTGTTCCTTGATATGCGCTACGGTCGTGATTGGGTTCGTGAAAATGCCAAGCACAAAAACGTACTTAACTTGTTTGCTTACACTTGTGGCTTCTCTGTGGCGGCTATTGCTGGTGGCGCAGATAAAGTGGTTAACGTGGATATGGCGAAAGCGTCGCTGTCTAAAGGTCGTGAGAACCATAAGCTGAATGGTCATAACATCAACCAAGTGAGCTTTATGGGGCACGATATCTTTAAGTCGTGGGGGAAGATCAAGAAGTCAGGTCAGTACGATATGATCATCATTGATCCGCCATCATTTCAGAAAGGCAGCTTTGCACTAACCAAAGACTACAAAAAGATTCTACGCCGTTTGCCAGATTTGCTAGCAGAAGGCGGTCAGGTGTTAGCATGTGTAAACTCGCCATCGGTGACCAGCGATTTCTTGATTGAAAGCATGAAGGAAGAAGCGCCACAGCTAACATTCCGTGAGCGTTTGGATAACCCACCAGAGTTTTTGGATGTAGATAGCGAAGCTGCACTCAAGGTTTTACTGTTTAGCTGAGTTTAGATAAAGAAACTTCTGAGTTTAATAACACTTTTCCACAAACAAAAAGCGCCTAGTACGGCGCTTTTTTAGTGTTCGTATCAACGGCTTTAACCAATCTGAACTTCGAGGTCGGATTCAATCGTTGAAGAGCAGGCGAGTACGTATCCTTGCTCAATTTCTTCTGGGGTCAATGTTTCAAGGCTAGTTGAAGAAACGCTGCCTTTGCGAACCTTACACTTACAAGAGCCACAAATGCCGCTCCGGCAAGCCACGATTAGTGGTAATGCAGCACCTTCCAACACATCAGCAAGGACTTGGCCTTTTTGCGCATCGATCGCCTGAGCAAAGTCTGGTACTGACACACTGGCCGTTTCATCTGATACTTCAGCTTCGTCGCTCACTGCTGGAGTAAAGCTTTCTTGGAAAAAGTTCGCCATATCAAAGCCAAGTTCACTTAGGTAGCTTTGGACATCAAGCATAAACTGATTTGGACCGCATAGATAAACCGTGCGCTGCTTAAAGTCTGGCACCAGTTCTTTTAACCACTCGGCATTCAAACGACCTTCTGGGTAAAGCGTTTCACCGCGGTTTTTCAGTAGCAATTTCAGTTTGAAATCTGAATAAACTGAATGGTAGGTCTCTAATAAATCAAAGTAGATGGTTTCAGGCTGAGAGCGAGCAATGTGCAGGAACTCAATATCAACTCCAGCGTCGTTATCTAGCCATTCTTTTGCCATCGCGAATACAGGCGTAATACCGCAGCCCGCACTAATGAGCAGTGCTTTCTTTCTACCGTTGACCTCGATTGGTGGATGATCGATGCAGTTGAAATCACCCGTAGGGGGAAGAGCTTGAACCGTATCGCCAATGAGAAGCTTATCGATGATGTAGTTGGAGACCTTACCGCCTTCGACACGCTTGATCGTCAGTTGCAAGCAGTCGTCACCGGAAAGAGAGCTGAGTGAGTAAGCACGAAACTCCATCTTGCCATCGATTTCAACACCAAGGTTGATGAACTGACCCGCTTTAAACTCAAACAAGAGCGATTCTGACAGGTCTGCCAACTTGAGGCTCACTGCATCGGCAGTTTCATGGTATTTGTCTACACAGCGTAACGTGACAGGTTGACTGCCTTGCCATTCAAAAAACATAACAATCTCTTTGGTTATCGAGTACTCAATAGATAGAAGCGCCCCCAATTAAGGAGGCGCGTGATAAGCGAGGCGATTACGCTGCTAGGATGGTTTTAAGATCGTCCTGAACATTTCCAATACTGCGCATATCGAACTTCTCTTGGATAATCGCAATCAAGTTTGGCGTTAGGAATGCAGGCGCTGTTGGACCTGTGTAGATGCCTTTCACACCAAGAGCGAATAGCGTAAGTAGGATCACAATCGCTTTTTGCTCGAACCAAGACAGAACAAGCGTTAGAGGAAGCTCGTTGATGTCGCAATCGAACTCTTTCGCAAGTGCCAGTGCAAGCTGGATTGCTGAGTACGCATCGTTACATTGACCCACATCCAATAGGCGAGGGATGCCATTGATGTCGCCAAATGTGTTCTTGTTGAAACGGTATTTACCACAAGCCAGCGTTAGGATTAGCGTATCTTCTGGTGTTTCTGCAGTGAAGTCGGTGTAGTAGCTACGTTCTGCTTTGTCACCATCACAACCACCGACTAGGAAGAAGTGTTTAATATTGCCTTGCTTCACTTGGTCGATAACCGCTGGTGCTGCGTTCATTAGTGCGTTGCGACCGAAACCAACCGTGATGTTGTGTTCGATTTCGTCATGCTGGAAGCCTTCTTGCGCTAATGCACATTCAACCACTTGGCTAAAATCATCACCTTCTAGGTGAGCGACACCCGGCCAACCAACAATGCTACGAGTGAATAGGCGGTCTGCATATTGGCCAACGTTCGGGTTCAATAGGCAGTTTGATGTCATCACAATCGCGCCAGGGAAGTTAGCGAACTCTTTCTGTTGATTCTGCCAAGCACTGCCGTAGTTACCCACTAGGTGAGGGTACTTCTTCAGCTCTGGGTAGCCGTGTGCAGGCAGCATTTCACCGTTGGTGTAAACGTTAATGCCTTTGCCTTCGGTCTGTTGCAGGATTTTCTCTAGGTCGTGAAGGTCATGACCAGAAACAAGGATACATTTGCCTTTCACTGGCTTAACGTTAACAGTGGTTGGTTCTGGGTGACCGAACGTTGCTGTTTCACCATGATCCAGCATTTCCATCACTTTGTAGTTCATAAGACCAATGCGCATTGAGCAGTCTAATAGCTCGCCTAGATCTTCTGGGTCAGTACCTAACCAAGCCATGATTTCGTGGTATTCCGCGAAGATGTCATTGTTGGTTTGCTCAAGTACGCGTGCGTGTTCCATGTATGCAGCGGCACCTTTTAGACCGTACAAGCAAAGTAGGCGTAGGCCGATAACGTCTTCGTGTACTTGGTCTTTACCACGGTTTACTGCCACTTGAGGAGCAAATGCTAGGATTTCTTCTGCGCTGTTTGGCAGTTCGAAGTTCGCAACGTTAGGTACGTTCAATACGACTTCGTCAGCAAGTGTTGCGGCAGTCATGACTTGGTCTTTTAGCAGTGCTTTGTATGTTGCTGCTTGAGAAGTTAACTCAAGGATACGCTCAGGATCGAAGTTTACGTTCGTCAACGTAGAGAAGAATGCTCTTGGAGCCCATTGGTTGATTTCATCATTGATGATGTTGAATTCAAGCGCGCGTGCTGCCCAAAAAGAAACCCCTTGCAGAGTGTAAACCAACACGTCTTGTAGATCGGATACCTCTGAAGTTTTGCCACACATACCTTGTGCGAAAGAACAGCCTTTTACAGCTGGGGTTTGGATTGTCTGTTCACATTGAATACAGAACATATTGGGTTCTCCAGTGATTGTAGTAATAGTCGTTTTGTTTTCTCCAATAGAGCAGAATGCGTGCCAATTATTATCTTATTGATTTTAAATAACTTTGTTCTTATTGGGGGACGTTGTTGATGTAATTGTGACAACGTAAATGATGTACAAATGACAACAAAAATACAGATGTGATGAGAAAAGCAACGCGTAGATAAACGCTTGAACTGTCGAAAGTGGAAGTGCTTGTTAAACAGAAGAAAAGTTAATGCGGTTGTATGGAGGCTAGAGATTCCCGATTGCGCTCCTTCGTCGGCTCGCTCTGCTTCGGGCTAGTAGTCATTCCGGACGAGCCTAAGCGAGCGATCCGGAATCTATCTTTTAAGACGTAAGTTTCTATCCCTTCAAGAGAAGAGAGCGAAGTAGTGGCTTCTATTTGCTAATGCCGAGCTTTTTACCCATGCGATACAAGTTGCCCCGATCCATTTGTAAAAACTCCGCTGCTTTTGCCCAAACCCCACCGGTTTGGCTTAAAGCGTGTTCAATCAAGTCTCGTTGATAACTCTCTACTAACTCACGCATTGGTTGGCTGTCTTTCGGTAAGTAATGCGATGTGTTTTTTACATCATCCAATGCCAATGAAGTATCAAAGTGATTGAGCATGATGGTGCTCGCGCCTTGCTGAATCGCATGTAATGCCGCACGCGTTAAGGTATGTTCAAGTTCTCGAACGTTACCGTACCAAGGCAGAGATTCTAGTTGAGTCAGTACCTTAGGGTGAACGTGAAGGTTTGGTGCGTTAAATTGCTGGCGTACTTTTTCTAACAAATATCCCGCTAGAACCGGAATGTCGCCATCACGCGCGCGCAATGGTGGCACTTCGATTGGGAATACGTTTAAACGATGGAACAGATCCGCACGAAATGTGCCATCTTCTACTTCTTTTTCTAACTGTCGGTTGGTGGCTGCGATGATGCGCACGTTAACCATCAAATTCTGATCGCTACCTACGCGTTGTAACTCACCTTGTTGGATAACTCTCAACAGTTTTGCCTGCAAAATCAATGGCAATTCACCCACTTCATCTAAGAAGATTGTACCGCCATCAGCCAGTTCGAACTTACCTGCACGATGACTATTGGCTCCTGTAAAAGCGCCCTTTACGTGGCCAAACAGTTCGCTCTCCGCCAGACCTTCGGGTAGGGCAGCGCAGTTTACGTAAATCATCGGTTTATCATTGCGATGAGATTGAGCATGAACTGAATGAGCAACAAGCTCTTTACCGGTCCCCGTTTCTCCCGTTACTAATACTGCGTAATCCGACTGAGCAACGGTCGCAATGTTGTTTCGTAATTGATTGATTTGTGGGCTTAAGCCAACCATGTCACTGTGTTGTGAGCGCGCTTGTTGGATCAGGGTTTGCGTAACGCTCTTTTGCTTCTGGTTCTGCGCTTTAAGGGCTTTTAGTTGCGCAATGTTACGCAGTGTCGCCGCCGTTAGCGCTGCGAACGTTTCGATCGCAACTGGGTCGATATGGTCAAAGGCACCAACAGCCAGCGCATCCATGGTTAACGCCCCGACAAGTTGACCCTCAACGTACAAGCTAAAGCCCATGCAGTCGTGAACGTCAATGCATTGATCTTCCGTTAAAAGTGTTCCATCAAATGGATCGGGCAGGGCACAATCAGCGTCGAAGCGAACCGGCTCACGACTATGAATGATGGCCTCTAAACGTGGGTGAGCTTTAGGAAAGTAGCGGCGACCGAGTACTGAACTCGATAGGCCTTTTACTGCAACGGGCGTTAGGAAGCCATCTTCATCAAAGATAAACAGACAACTCGCATCACAAGGGAACACTTGTGCCACTCCATCAATCAGGTTTTGGTATTGCTGCTCATGAGAGCGATTTGAGCTCAGGTTGAGTGCGATATTAAGAAGTACGTGATCGACAGTAGGAGTCATAACAGGCCCGGAGTTAGCTTGAATGGGCCCATGCTAGCAACTTGATGTCATTTGAACATCGAAAGGTGTGAGAGATTGATGTTCCATTGACGACGATCAAGTGAAGCTGCATTACTGTGACATAAACAAATGCAACTGGTTGAGTTTAATGGCTAAGCGTAAGGAATTTAGCCTACGGAAATAATGTTATCCGAAATTGATATTTTACTGTTGACCTAAAGTTAACTTGAGCTTTTATCCTCCGCACACCAAAACGTCATGAGGATAGGTTATGCATAATAATTACATTAAAGAATTAGCCATAAAGAGCTACCAAGAAGATATACAAAAAGAGTATTACCGAGCTAAGCAGCAGACTTGGCACTTACCGAGTTTTATGTTGGGAATTGTGCTCTCACAGCTTATTTTCGGCTGGTAATTCTGATAGGAGAAGTTTGGCCTCAACAGAATGGAAACTTTGAGGCCAAACCCCTGTTAGTTATCAGGGTAATAAATAGCGAGCAGTGGTGTTCTGAAGAACTAATTTTCAGAGAGCGTGTATGCTTGGCCTACTGCTCTACGTTGCTTAATGAAGATGATGAAAAATGCGATAGCGCTTGTCAAAGCGAGTATCCAACTAGTGAGTACCATCATGCTTTGAGTCGCAGGCAACATCGATAAACCGTAGGTGAAACCAAATGCTCCTATCATCTGTAATGCTCCATAAATCGCGCCAACTTGCCCTTTGTGTTTCGGAAACATATACAAGGCTGAAACGCCCGCGATAGCAAGTAAGAACGCAACCCCAAATGACATCACGCAGAAACCCAACAACATGAATGAATAGCTTTTCACCATAAGGCTGAATGTAGTCAGGGCACAGCCTGAAACTTGGATTACGCAGCCGAAGAAAAGCGTCAGATTCTCACTTAGGCGGTTCTTTAAGAACTGATTCCAAAATAATCGTGATACCACGCTACTGATCATTAACGTCATTGCACCTAATCCAAAATCTGCTACTGAGATGTCAAATTGGTTTTGAGCAACGAAGGAGCCCATCACTTGGAAAAGTAGAAGACAGCTCGTGCCGCTGATCATCATTGCGAGATAACACAAAAATGTTAGGTTTGAAGTGATAAAAGCATAGTCTTTTAGCATTTGCTTAGGTTTGATTGCGTCCGGGTTATGTTGACTGATTGTCTCGCGTTTAATTACTGCGATGACAAGCAATGTCACAACCGCTAGGCCGAGCAAAAAGATAAAGTTTGCTTCCCAGCTAAAATGTGTTGTGAGGTACCCACCTAGAATTGGAGTTAAGCCTGGTAAGCTCATAAAAATAATCCCATACCAGGCAAGTATCCCCATAAGTTCCGATTTTTCGAAAGCGTCTTGTAGTATTGTTCTACAAAGCAAGTAGAGTCCTCCTACGCCAAAACCTTGTACAACTCTACCAATCAGAAGAGACTCGATGCTTTGTGATAGGGCGCACAGCGCTGAGCCTGCCACAAAAATGACGGCTGAGAGTAAGGCGACGGGCTTCCTTCCATATCTTTCGGAAAAAGGTCCAGCGAGTAGTTGACTGCATGCTAGTGCAATAAAAAATACGCTCAAAGATTGTTGCACAAGTGCCTCTGAGGTGTGCAGAGCATTCTGTATCTCGGGGAGGCTTGGCACATACATGCTCGAGGCAAAAAAATAGCTGGACGCCATGATTAGGCTGATAAATATGATCTGGAGTTTGGACATTCGTTTAACCTCATGCCTTGTTAAAGGAGTAGTTAAACATGGTAGAGAGGTGCGTCGTTTAAAGCTTTTGGGCAGCTGACAGTTTGTTTACAAAACGCGCCATATCGTCTGGTCACTGTACATATTTGACCGTTAATCAATATTCTGCTTTTGATGCTTGTTATAAGCAGTCGAAAAAGAAGAGAGACTTGAATACTCCAACTCAAACGCAACAACCGTTGCGCTTATGCCTTTTTTCATCATTTGCTCCGCTCGCTCCATGACTACTTTATTTCGGATCTCTTTGAAAGAAGCTTTGAAGTGCGAAAGGAACAATCGGTTTAATGTTCGCACTGACGCACCAGTCTTTTGCGATAACTGCGAGATAGACATTTTAATGGTTGGTTTATCAGAGAGCGCTTCGATTATGATTAATAGGCGTCGGTCCATGCTACCCTGCGCGACGAAAGGGTGAGTTGTCGGTGCGCAACGAGAGCACTGGTCGATAAGAACATCTATGTATTGGTCGGCTAACTTGGGATCTTGAGTCTTGTTTTTCCAAACACTGAACAACTGTGTGATGATTGGTGGAACGTCCAGCATACAGACTGCTTTTATATTTGGGGTTGAGTTGGAGGGCAGCTTAAGAAGAGAAACCTGCGAGCGCTTTAGAAACTCTGCTCGGTGCGGTGTATAGGCTGGAATATAGACTAATGAGCCCGGCATGGATAACAGACTATGCTTGTCCGTTGATACAATTTGACACCCTTGGTGCACGTAGGCGAGATGTGAATAACTATGAGTGTGAAAATCTCCTGGCGGCCGATGTGATTCATATTGTTTGAGAATCAGTCTTTTATCTTCCAAATTCACCTTCTTTTTGATGTCATTGTTTATCTATTTCGAGGCTCATAGTTCAATGAATAAAAAATTGGACTACGAGCCTACAGTTTACACGAGTTTGACTGAATCTTTTTTTACTGGCGCCAATCGTTTTTGTTTTCGCGCCAACATGCTTCTTAACGTGGGGAAGGTTACGACTTTAATGTTTGAAATCCAGAGTAAATGCGCGTAAAGGTAGTAAACCAACACGCTGCACCAAAGATGTACGCAATCACGGCAAAATGTTGTGGGAACAAACAGAACAGCACGAAGCAACCGATGGTCTCTGTGCCTTCTGTCAGACCGCTCATGTAGTACAGAGATTTGTGCTTGTAGACAGGGTTATCGATACCACGTTTACCCGCCATGATCGCAAATGCTAAGAAGCTGCTTCCTGTACCAATAAACGAGAAGATCAAGAACGCGCCCGCAACGGCGTTCTGTTCTGGGTTTGCTAGTACAAAGCCAAATGGAATCAGAGAATAGAACAAGAAGTCTAGGCTTATATCAAGGAAGCCGCCCGCATCGGTGATGCCTTGAATCCTCGCCAACGCGCCATCTAAACCATCACAGATTCGATTCAGAAGAATAAACGCTAATGCAAGCGTGTATTGCTCTGCCATCAATGCAGGTAAGGCAAAACAGCCAAGGGCGAAGCCAAATAAGGTGGTTTGGTTAGCTGTCACGCCACATTTATCAATAAGTTTTGCGCTCTGTGCCAATGGCCACTTAATGATTTTGATACTCAGGCTATCAAGCATGGCTTGTCTCCCAAGGCCAGTTCAGGCAGCGACTGCCTTCTGGAATATCATCCTCATCGTGAGTCACCATTAAAGCAGGAATATTGGCTTGTTGAAGTTGCTCCACAACCCAGTTACGAAACTGTACGCGAAGATCTTTATCCAGCTTGCTGTATGGCTCATCGAGCAATGCAACTTTCGGTTTCGCTAACAACATGCGAGTGAGAGCGATACGCGCGCGCTGGCCGCCTGAGATTTGGTCAGGGAAAGACTCTGCAAGTTTAGTTAGCGAGATGTGCTTCAAAGCCTGCATCGCGCGCTCTTTACGCTCAGCCCCTTTGATTGAATTGGGTAGTGCGAACGCAAGGTTTTCCCACACGGTTAGGTGCGGAAAGAGCAAATCGTCTTGGAAAAGAATGCCGACTTGGCGCTTGTGCGCAGGTAAAGCATCCAGCTTTTCATTGTCGAGCGTGATTGAGCCTGAATAGTCGAACTCGGACGACAGGTGACCAGCAATGGCATCCAACAAGGTGGATTTGCCACAGCCACTTGGGCCCATCAGGGTAACAATTTCGCCTTTCTCTACCGTCATGTTGAAGGCAGAGAAAAGTGTGTCGCCATTGGTTTTACGGATGGCGAGGTTTTCGAGACAAAGACTCATTCGGTAGTAAACCTTTAATAGACAACCGGCGATACTTAACGTGTAAACGACTAAGTAGAATCGCAAAAGAGAAGAACATTAACGGCAAGAGAGCTTGCCAAATTGCGTAAATCGCGGTGACACGACGGTCGAAGCCACTTGAGAGGGCTACCGCTTCTGTTGTTATGGTGCTGATGCGACCAGCGCCCAGCACGAGTGTAGGTAGGTATTGCGCCAAGCTAACACTAATGCCCACCGCCCAAGCAAACGCTATTGCAGGCAGAAGAATCGGCAGTTTGACTTTTAGCCAAGCCTGCATTGGTGATTTACCAAGGCTTAGGGCAACACGAGTTAACCCATTGTCGAAGCTGCGCCAAGGGCCATCCAATGACAAGTAAACAAACGGGAATGCAAAGAACACGTGAGCCCAGCATACCCAGAAGAAGTACGCGTTGCTGTCGAGATACAGCGTGACGACTTGCATACCAAACAACACAGATAGCTGGGGGATCAACATTGGCACGGCAATGATGTATCCCGGCACCTGCCAGCGGTAACGTAATCGGTATTCATGAGCAATCAGCGCCAGTACAAGGGCAATAGACGCACTGATCACCGCAATCAACATGCTTTGCTCGAGCGTACCGAGAATACTTTGCCACTCGTATTCCCAAAAACGTAAGCTATAACGGCTCGGCAATAAGTCAGGGAATCGCCAACGTTGAGCGAAGCTCCACACTACCATAAGTGGCACCATTAACAGTGCGAGCAAGGCAATCATAGAGAACAAGGTTTTGCCCGGTAAGTGGAAGCCGCTGCGGCCGGAGTATTGCCAGCGTTTAAAGCCTTTAGTGATGGTCCATTCCACTAGGCGAGCAACACCAATCAAGATGCTCGCAATGGCAAACAACATCACTGCACCTGCCGCCGCTCTTGGTAGCAGGGATAAGTCAGGATCGTTAAACCATTGCCATACCAACACTGCAAACGTAGGAGGGTTGGTTGGGCCAATAATGAGCGCCACATCCACAACGGATAAGCTGTAAGCTAGAACAGCCAACATTGGGAAACGCAGCTTTGCTAACCATTGTGGGAAAACGCATTTCCACCACGCTTGCGCGGAGCTATAACCCATTGAATGGCTGACTTTTTCAATCTTCTCAACTTTTAATTGCTGAAGAATAGGAATGCTCATCAACAATAAAAACGGCACTTCTTTAATGGCAAGCATGATGATCAAACCCAGTGCGTATGGGTCTTTGATCAGCAGTGCTAAGTCATTCACTGTTTGGGCATTTGGATCGTAACCAAACATTTGGTTGAGTACGCGAACACCCATGCCAGTCGGCGCAAATAGGAAAGCAAAACCAATCGCAAACGCCACATGTGGCATGGCGAGAAGTGGAGAAAGGCTGACCTCAATCTTACGCCAGAATTTACTCCCCCAAGAAGCTTGCAGAATCGCAAACGTCATTAAGCAAGCAAGGTAACTGCTGAAAATGGCGGAATAGAAAGTCAGGCCAATGGAAGTCCATACGCCTTCCCAATCGAAGACGGCACTAAAGCCATCCAGCGAGAAGTGGTGAAGACCAATCGGAGGGACATAGCCGAGCGCAGAGACCACCACTCCGAGCAGGCCCGGAATTGTTGGTAATATACAAACTGCGATAATAACTAGATACAGCGCTCTTAACATGGGTGTGTATTAATTCCCGTAACGTTTCAGCCATTCTTTTTCTAGCGCGGCTTGCCAGCTAGGATGTGGCTCCTCGATAGATTTGAATTGCTGGGTATTCTTAGCCGTCCCCGTTAGGAATTGGCTGCTTAGCACTGAAGGATCACCCCAAGTATTAATGTCACCTTTGCGAGATTGCGCTTCAGGGCTTAATAAAAAGTTTATAACAACTTGTGCACCTGCATTGGCATTTGCGTTCCAAGGAATCGCTAAGAAGTGGATGTTCGACAGTGCCCCTGCATCCATCGCATACGCTTTCGTACTTTCTGCAAGGTTGCCGCTCGATTGCGCAGAGAAAACCGCGTTCGGGTTGAAGGTCACCGCTAGGTCGATTTGACCGTCATCCAACAGTTGAATGGACTCGGCAGTACCGCCAGGAAATTGTTTACCACCGCGCCATGCCACTTTATGGAATTCATCTAGGTATGCCCATAGTGGTTGTGTGACGGCTTTAAATGACTCTTCCGTTACTGGTTTTTGCAGCACAGGATCGTTGTGACTCAACTCAATCAGTAGAGACTTGATGAAGCTGGTGCCATGAAACTCAGGCGGGCGAGGGTAAGTCAGACGGTTCGGAAACGCTTTAGCGTAACTCAGCATTTCTGCATAAGAGTGAGGCGGGTTATTCAGAGTTTCTTCATCGTGAATAAATACGAGTTGGCCGACCCCCCAAGGTGCTTCTAGGCCATTGGTTGGCTCTGAGAAGTCGACGTCAACAGGTAGAGTTTTATCTACATATTGCCAATTTGGTAGGCCTTCTACGAAAGGACCAAACAGCAGTTGGTTGTCTTTCATTGATTTAAAGTTTTCACCATTAATCCAAACCATATCAACACTGCCACCGCTGTTTTTTCCTGCGGCTTTTTCAGCAATAAGACGAGTAGTGGTTTCAGAAATATCAGTGACTTTGACGTGATTAAGCGTCACGTTGTAGCGAGATTTAAGCTCTTTGCGTGCCCAATGGAGATAGCGGTTGATCTCTTGGCTGCCACCCCAAGCATGAAAATAAACGGTTTGACCGTCAGCTTGTTGTTCGATTTTTTGCCATTCTTCTGAGTGAGAAGCGGCGAAAGAGGAGGTGGCAAAAGTGGTGGCTAAAATGCCAATGGTGCTAAGTAGCTTTTTCATACGTAATCCGTGTTTATTTATCTTTGTTTTCATTTTGGAGCTCTGTATACCCATGTGATGAAAAATGCGATGAAAATCGTTTTTTTCAGCACTAAAACTATGGGTATAAACCACGCTGGAAGCTCCTTTCCCTCAAGGTGGATAGTAATCTATCTCGCTTTATTATCAACGCGAATTTGATAATAGATTCAGAGAATTACTCGCCTTGTGAGGTCATACCAATCCACGTCAGTTTTTGGCCTTAAAAGTCACCAATTGAAGGGCAAAGTGTGAGCAAATTAGTAGCAATGAAAAGAGTGCAACTCCCGATAAGTCGCACTCTTTTGGCGTCAATAATTGGTAGACCGGATTACTTCGCTAATTCTTCCATGTTGATGCCTTTTTTCTTCGCGATATATTTTGGAATTAGAGACATGCCAAACAACACAAGGCCTGCCACTGCAAATTTCACTAGCAGCATCGCAGACACACCGTTTGTTGCGATATCACCCGCCATGTAAGCGAAAATGAATGCACCTGGTGCCATTGTTAGTAGCGAAACCAGAGCGTAAGTACCTAGGTTTAGGCTGGTTAGACCGTAAGCGTAGTTCTGTAGGCTGAATGGGAATACAGGCACAAGACGAGTCAGGATCAAGAAGCTTGTACCGTTTGCTGCTACGCCATCATCGATTTTCTTGAAGATTGGGTTGTCGCCAAACTTCTTCATGATGTTATTACGAAGCAGGAAGCGCGCTACGATGAATGCTGCCACTGCGCCAAGCGTTGCGGAAAACAAAGCCAATACGCCACCTTTGATAGGACCGAATACGATACCTGCCACAATGGTGAACGCACTGCCCGGAAGTAGGAAAACACACGCAAACACGAATGCTGCAACGAATACGGCGTAACCCCACACACCAAAGCTTGCGATCCAGTCTTGTAGACTCTTGATGTCAGTGATGATTTCAAGAATGCCAGTTTGTTTTGCCGCGAACAGAGCAATAGCTACAACAGCGACGATAAGAGCGATTTTTACGAATTTCATAAGTTCAACTTCACTTAAACCTAATAATTAAAAAGATGTAGCTACAAAAACGTAGCTACAGAGACACAGCTACACAGACATGCACTTGATCAGACCCGCTTTTGATTTGTAGCGGTTGAACCAAGCTTTCACAGGGCTTGCAAGTACGTTGACTGGCGGTTCATCGCCTTGCATGATCACTGGGCCGAACATCAGATCCAGAATGTGCCAAGACTTCGTGCCAACACCCATCATGGATGCACGACAAGCTGAGCAATAAACTACGACGTAGTCAGTCTCGAACTCTTCAACTCGGCGCTTGATTACACGCGTGGCCACGTCTGGGTTTGCTGGCACAACCATGCCGCCGAAGCCACAGCAGCGCGTGTTTTCGCGTGTGTGTTCTGGCTCAGAGGTTTTGTAACCAAGCTCGTTTAAGATCCAACGGATCCCGTCTTGCAGTTCTTTCTCGTAGCGAGTTGAACAAGAGTCGTGAATGGTAAATACCACATCACTGTTTTTCGCTTTACCGCGTAGCGCTTCTGGCAGACCGATTTCTGGAAGCAGTTTCCACAATGAAACCGGCTTTTGTGTGCCACCAGATTTCTTGATCATGCCGTAGCAGCTTTGACATGCCACGATGACTTCTTGTGCGTCCAGCTTGTCAAAGTCAGCTTGAAGCTGGCCGTAACGCTCTTTGAACTTCTCTGTTTGACCGATAGCCGCGGTCGGTTTGCCACAGCACTTCTGGACTGCGCCCATTTCAGGGAATACTTCTTTTAGGTAGCTTGCGATTGCTGCTACGCCTTCTGGTGAATAGGATGGCAAGCTGCATCCTGGCATAAATACTTTATTACTCATTTTGTCGATACCGCTCGTTTTGCCATAGTGAAGATTTTTGAGAAGCCCAGCTTCTGGTGCATGTTGATCGCTTTATGACCCGGCATTGGAGATTCACCGTTGTTTGCCTTAACAAAGTCAGCACGTGCGCCTAGGAACATTTCCTTCATCGGGAAGTCTTTCGGACACACGATGGTGCATTGGTCACACGCGTTGCATGAATAAGCCATCAGTGGGTCCATCGACTTGTTGTTCACAAAGTCAGAGAAGATAGTCTTCGGACAATCGCTGAAGTCATTCATCATGATGCACTCGGTCATACATAGCTTGCAGCTACATTGCAGACAGCGAGAGGCCTCTAATTTGATTTGCGCTTCAGTAAAGCCTAAATCCACTTGGGCAAAATCTTGCTTACGCTCTTCAGCGTCACGTAATTCACCGTGTAGGCGAGGGGTATCTACCGTACCTTTTGGTAGTGGTACGTCTAGACGAGATGCGTAGCTGTACTCTTGCTCGAAGTCGCGATCTTCAGTCAGTGGACGAGCCGTTAGGAAGCGCTCAACACTCATTGCTGCTTTACGACCCAATGCCATCGCTTCAATCACGATGTTACCGCCACATGCGTCGCCGGCTACGAAGACGTCTTCTAGACTTGATGCTAATGTTTGTTTGTCGACAACGTAACGACCGCCGCGAGTTTGCTCTAGTGCACCGTCAGTAATGTCTGCCACGATTTGGCCCGTAGCGAAAACAACCGTATCCACAGAGATGGTTTTGCTTTCTTCGCTGTATTGAGGAGCAAAGTTGCCTTGCTCGTCGAAGATAGACAGTACTTTCTTGATAGTGATGCCGGTTACTTTGCCGTTCTCGTGTTCGATAGCAACTGGGCCCCAACCTGCGTTGAACTCGACGCCTTCTTCTAGTGACTCGTCGATTTCGACTTGGCTTGCAGGCAGGTTTTCAAGACTCTCAAGTGAGCATTGGTAAACGTCGCTTGCACCGATACGCCATGAAGAGCGGGCACAGTCCATTGCAACGTCACCACCACCGATAACCATCACGCGTTTACCTGCACGAGGGAATTGGCGAGTTTCAGAAATCTCTTTTAGGTACTCAACGGCAGAGAACACACCATCGTTGTCATGACCCGGCAGAGGGATGATCGAACCTACGTGTGCACCGTGAGCCAGAATCACAGCATCATGTTCGCTACGTAGATTGTCGAAGCTAATGTCTTTGCCGATCTCAACGCCAAACTGAGTTTTAATACCCAGCATCGCTAGGTAGCTGTATTCGAAATCGATAACATCGCGTGGTAGACGGTATTCAGGGATACCCACACGCATCATGCCGCCGTATACGTCTAGCTTTTCGTAAATCGTTACTTCGTGACCTTGACGACGAAGTTCGATTGCTGCTTGAGCACCAGCAGGGCCAGCACCTACGATCGCAATGTGTTTGTTTGTCAGAGGGGCAATGTTGAGATCCCAGTGATCTTGGTTATCCATTTTCTCTGCGACGAAACGTTTGATGCCCGCTACGCTGATCGGTTGACCGAACTCTGTGCTACGACGACAAGACGCTTCACAAGGGTGGGCACAAATACGGCCAAGAGTTTGAGGAAGGAATAGTTTGCTGCGGATCAGATCCAAAGCGCCTTGGAAATTCCCTTCGCCTGCCATGCGAACGTACTGTTTTACGTCCGTGTGCATTGGACATGCGGTTTGACATGCCGGATCGGCATCACCCATACAACCATCGACAATCGTTTGAGCTGTGTCGAATAGCTTTTGGCTAAAAATTACATTGTTCATTCACTGCGGTTCCGTGTTGATTAGCTCTTGCCGTTGATAACGTTCACTTCAGGATTCTTTTGCTCGTAGTGAGCGTGGCTGTATTCGATCCATGAGCCGTCGTAGTTGTAGACGCCTTCTGCACCTAATACTTCAGTAAGAATCATTGTGGTGTGGGCAGAGCGAACACCAGATTGGCAGTAAGCGATGACTTTTTTGCCTTTGATGATGTCGCCGTAAAGGGCTTGCAGTTCTTCTGCTGATTTCAGTGTTGTGTCTTCGTTCAGCGCTTTAGTCCAGTTAATGTGAACACTGCTTGGGATTGTGCCAGGGCCGTACGCACCAGAAACCGCAACCTCACCGTTGAACTCGTCGTTGCCGCGAGTATCTAGGATCACCCAATCAGGGTTGTTTTGCGCAGCAATAACCATGTCTAGCGTGGCTAGGGCATTGTTATCTTGTTGTGCGTTAGGTGCGTTGTATTCAACCGCTGCCACGCTTTGGTTTGCAGAGCCTGTCGGATAACCAGCGCCCATCCAAGCGTTCAAGCCGCCGTCAAGGTAACGAACGTCTTGGTGACCAAGGTTATGGATTTGCCAGTAAAGACGCGCAGCATCGTGGTGAGAGCCTGCCGCGTAAACTACGATTGTGCTGTCTGCTGTCGCGCCGAAGCTGCCCAGAATCGTTTCCATCTCTTCTGTGCTGTTGCTCATACCACCGAAGTCGTAGGCGTCTTCAGCTGCTGAGTAATCGTTGCGCCACATAGTGTAAGAACCAGAAATAGGGCTATCTGGCTTAATAGGGTTTAGCGCACCGATCACAACCAAGTCTTTGTTACCGTCCATCAGCGACTTCAGTTGTTGTGCAGAAATGAAGTGTTCTGGGTGAGCGTACTGTGTGAACTTCTGCTCTTGAGCAGCAGCATCCACAGTCACAGCCTCAGCCGAAAACATCGTATTGTAAGCTGAGTAGCCAACCGCTGTAACAGTGGCGAACACACCCAACGCAATCGTCGATTTTTTCATGAGTTGCTTCCATATATTAATTTAAAGTTTTGCTGCCGAACCTTCGATGGTTCGACAGATAGAATGCTTTTGAAGGGGGAGTACAGGCATGAACGTTTTTTATTCATTTTTGGTGTTCATGATTTAAAACAGGTGAAAATGCGCTCTACCCCTTTATGGGTAAGGCATTCTGAGGAAATCGTTTAAATGGCGATATTGTGGTTTCCCACAATAATGATGTGGGATTGATCTAAAGCAACAAAGTAGCAGGGGGCAATGGTGGTAAAATGCGCCACAGCCGTATTTTGGTAGTATTTTGTAAGTGATTGATAATTATTCTCAAAAGTTTATTCTTTTCATTTTTGCTCTCTCTTTTTTCTTCACCTCTTTTGCTTTTGCTCATGACCAAAAAGTACAGAGAACAGACTACGATGTGGGTGTTTTAGCGCTGCGTGGACACGCACATGCTCGAGAAGCATGGCAACCGACTTTGGATTGGCTGGAGACTCAGAATCCTGGTTATCAATTCAACCTACATACTTACGATTTCGACCAACTTGAAGATGCATTTTTGCACGGTTGGCTCGACTTCATTCTGACCAGTCCAGGGCAGGCGACCAAACTTGCTCGCGAATACCCAATCAACTGGTTGGCAACGCAGAAAACCGCTTACAGTGATTTACCAAATAAGTCGATTGCTTCGGTGGTGGTTGTACGTGAAGAATCGCCTTTTAAAACACTGAAAGACATCAATAAAGCCAATGTTGCGGCGGTATCGGAAAAAGCGTTTGGTGGTTTTCTCGCGCTGCGTTACGAGCTCGATAAACTGGGCTACTTCAAATCATCATTCTTTGAAAAGATCCACTTTACTGGCCCACCGACGGATCAGCTGATTTTGGACGTGATTGAGAACGATCTCGATGTGGCGATCGTTCCTGCTTGTACGTTGGAGAACATGGCGAAAGAGGGGCGTATTCAACTGCATAACCTACGTGTATTGAATGAGAAGCGTCCTGCAGATTCAGTTTGCGCGGTGAGTACGCCACTGTACCCAAACTGGACGATGGCGATGACGGAACGCGCACCAGTCGATGTTGGTCAGATGGTGGCACAAACCCTATTCGCAATGCCAGAAGACCACCCGGCAGCGATTGCCGCAAATAATGTCGGTTGGATGCTGCCTGCGCCGAGCATAAATGTAGATAAAGTTTACAAGCACTTAGACATGCATCCGCTGCAAAAATCTTGGGGACAAAAAGCGCAAGAGTGGCTGCATAAGAACCAAGCCATTGCGATGGCGTCTTTACTGACTTTACTGTTGTTGACGGGCTATCACTTCTGGCTGGAGTGGAAGTTTCAGCGCAGTCGCGAAACGCTAAAAACTACCATGAATGATTTGCGCCGCAAGAGTTCTATGCTTGAGCACGCGCAGCGAATCACCATAGTCGGTGAGCTTGGTAGTAGCCTGGCGCATGAAATCAATCAACCTCTGGCGGCGATAAAGAACTACAGCCAGGGGGCTAAGGTACGTATGGAGCGAGGTGCTACTGCCGAAGAGATGGCACCAATCCTCGATAAAATTCAACAGCAGGTCACTTCTGCAAGTGACATTATTCAGCGCCTTCGTAGCTTGATAAACAAAACGCCAATTGAAAAGAGCTGGGTGGATTTAGCTTCGTTAATTGAAGAAGCAATGAAGCTGGTGGATTACGAGTTTCAACGACACCGAATTCAATTGGGCGTGCTTTACTCTGGCGAGCCACAAAAAGTCTTTGCTGACGCCACTGGTTTGCAGCAAGTCATTCTCAATGTTCTGAACAATGCAAAAGACGCGTGTTTGAGCCATGTGCCGAAGCGCGAAGACTTGTATGTGGATCTCCACGTTAGCTTTTGCGATGAGATGGTGATTATCGATGTGATGGACAATGGCATTGGTATTGAAGAGCAAGAGACACCATTAGATCAAGCCTTCTACACCACTAAAGAAAATGGACTGGGCTTAGGTTTGGCCATTTGTCGTGATGTGCTTGATGCCCACCAAGGCAGCATTCAATTTAGGTCAATTGAGCCAACGGGGTGTCAGGTGACCATTGTATTACCGTATCAGGAGGCTTGTCATGAGTCGTAACCTTTGTCCGCTCTATATCGTTGATGATGAAGAGCCAGTATTGGAATCCATGGCGTTTATGTTGGAAAGCTATGGTTATGAGGTTGAGACTTTCTCTAGCGGGATAGATTTCCTCAATGAGGTCAATTTGTCTGCACCTGGTTGTGTTTTGCTCGATAGCCGCATGCCAGACATGCGTGGGCAAGATGTTCACCAAATGATGAACGAGAAACTCAGCCCAATTAGCGTGATTTACCTGACTGGACATGGTGACATTCCAATGGCAGTGGGTGCGCTAAAAGATGGCGCACTCGATTTCTTTCAAAAACCAGTCGATGGTAACGCCCTTGTGATGGCAGTGGATGATGCGATGGCGCAGTCACTCAAAAATGGTGAGAAGTTGGGCGCTAAGCAGGTTTTACAGAGCCTCACTAAGCGTGAGAGAGAAGTTCTCGGTTTGGTCGTCAAAGGGATGAAAAACCAAGAGATGGCGGACTTATTGTGCGTATCTTTGAGAACGATTGAGGTGCACCGCTCTAACGTGATGAAGAAGCTCGAAGCAGAGAGCTTAGCGGTGTTGATCCATAAAGTGGGGCATTTAATTTAGCTTCAGTGTATTTTGGTATCGATAAATGAAAGTATTTAGGTCGAAATATTTATTGTAACCTAATGATATTTAGGGAAAGGTTTGCTCAATTGATATCAGGAAGATAACATCAGCAACCAGAATAAACCTTACTCTTAATTAGAATCCAACTATGTTTGTCGATACCGTTAAAAGCGCTTTCTCATCATTGAGTGCAAATAAACAGGCTATTGCGAAAGCAACGGCGTTACCCATTCTCCTTTCTTTGATGCTGGATCTTGTTTTGAACTCAGCGCAAGGGGATGTCGCTCCTATTCTTGTTCAGATCCTGATGGCTCTTTTATCTGCAATCGTTGCAATCAACGTTCATAGCATCATTTTGAAAGGTCCCCAATCTGTGCCACAGTGGGGACGTTTCACCTTTGGAAAAATCGAAATGTGGTTTATCGGCCACTACTTGGCCATGACCGTGGCGGTGGTCGCTGTGGCTGCGGTTTGCGCGATGATTAATCTTGTCCTAGCAGCTATCGCGCTATTAGCGTTAAGCGTTGTGTGTTGTCGATTAGTCTTGGTTTTTCCTGCCATCGCGATTGGTAAAGGTGTTTCTTTTCCTTACGCATGGAATCTTACTAAAGGCCATACCTGGTACATGATGAGCGTTGTGATTATTGTGCCGCTTCTGTTCGGATTGGCGATGTCGCCATTGGCGTTTTTGCAACTGCCTTTCTTAATGAGTCTATTGAGCTTTATAGTCACCATTATCGGAATTGCAATTCTGTCTAAAGCGTATGAGCAATTGAGTGGTTTTGACGGGGAGTCTTACTCTCAGCAGTCATTCTGATGCTTAAATGAAAATAAACTTTGATATAACAAAGTGTTAATGATGCATAAGCGCTTCCTTTGAGAGGCGCTTTTTTATTGTTGTTTGTAGGTGGATTTACCTACTTTTGTAAGAATTTATTACAAATTACATTTTTGAAGTGATATAAAGCACACCTCTAATGAGGCCGGTCTTGTTTTTTGACTGTCTCATATCGAGGAAACTCATTTCGAGGAAACCATGACTTTTTAATTGACGATTAAGGAAGGTGTTTTTTGCTCATTAGTCCGCCCTAGAACGATCTCTCAGATGCGTTTGCATCAATCCCTTCACCGTGCGCAATGCACCAATTAAGGCAATACGTTTATGAGAGATTTATGTTTAAATTTACAAAAGATACTTGGTTCAACAATGTTAAAGGAGATTGTTTATCAGGAGTTGTTGTAGCACTGGCACTCATTCCAGAAGCTATCGCATTCTCTATTATTGCGGGACTCGACCCTAAAGTGGGTTTGTATGCCTCGTTTTCCATCTGCGTCGTGATTGCGTTTACTGGCTCAAGGTCCGGAATGATTTCCGCGGCAACAGGAGCGATGGCGTTATTGATGACCACCTTAGTTAAAGATCATGGTTTGCAATACTTGCTTGCCGCATCGTTTTTCGCTGGTGTGCTGCAACTGTTAATCGGCTATTTGAGGCTAGGGGATTTAATGCGTTTTGTATCCAAGTCTATTATGACAGGGTTCGTTAACGCTTTGGCAATTCTGATTTTTATGGCTCAACTGCCTGAACTGACTGACGTTTCTTGGCCAGTTTATGCTTTGACCACGCTAGGTTTAGCCATCATTTATTTGTTCCCATACCTACCGAAAATCGGAAAAATGCTGCCTTCTCCATTGGTGTGCATTATCTCGGTGACGGTGATTGCGTTGATGTTTGATATCGATATTCGCACTGTTGGCGACATGGGTGAACTGCCCAGCGCGCTCCCTGTGTTCATGATTCCCGATATTCCTTTCAACCTTGAAACTCTGCAAATCATTTTCCCTTATTCGTTAGCGTTAGCCATTGTTGGTGTACTTGAATCATTAATGACAGCATCCATTGTGGATGAGCTTACGGATACCGAAAGTGAAAAGAATGATGAGTGCAAAGGACAGGGCATTGCGAATATGGTCGCGTCTCTGTTTGGTGGGATGGCTGGTTGTGCGATGATTGGTCAGTCAATGATCAATATTCAGTCTGGCGGTAGAACACGTTTATCAACGCTTTGCTCCGGTGTGTTTTTGCTGGTCATGGTGGTGTTCTTGGGGGATTACCTAAAGCAAATCCCAATGGCGGCACTTGTGTCAGTGATGATCATGGTAGCAATTAGCACTTTCTCATGGCGCTCTCTTGCGGATATGCGCAAGCACAGCTTGCCGACGAACGTGATTATGGTTTCTACGGTGATTGCTGTTGTGGCTACCCACAATCTCGCAATCGGTGTTCTGGTAGGCGTTTTATTAGCGTGTGTTTTCTATGTGAACCAAAGCCGTACCTTGATGAAGGTGTTGGATGAAGTCATTGTCGATAACGACCATACGATTCACAAAGTTCATGGGCAAATCTTTTTTGCTTCCGCTTACAGCTTTACCGATATGTTCGACTTTGATACTGCGACGAAATATATCACGATAGATTTATCCGATGCGCATTTTTGGGATATCACCGCGATATCGGCACTGGATAAAGCGATTCTTAAGTTTCGAAAAGGGGGCTCGATAGTCGCCGTGACCGGCATGAACGAAGCGACGCTGGATATGATTGATCGTCACGCGGTTTATGACGATCCAGAAAAGCTTGCTAAACAAGGTATGGGACATTAGAAGCAAAAAAAGCAGCCATTGGCTGCTTTTTTAGAGACTTATTCTGTCAGAGACCGACTGCCTCAAAACGAATACGGGATTAGTTTACCCAGTCACGCAATTCGAACGTTAGTTCGTGGTCTGCGTTTTTCAATACTAGACTTTCGTTAGTCAGAGTAATGTCGCTCCAATCAGAAAGCGTTTCAGACATTACTTTTTCAATCTTCATTTGGTCTTCCATACACATCTTCATGGTCATGCCCATTTTCTCGATGCGTAGTTGGTTGTCTTTCAGTTCTGCTTGACCGAAGAAGTTGTTACAACCAGCGTTGCCGTTTGCAGTTAGGTTTTCACCAATCTCTAGGCGAGGAGCTTGACGCTCTTCTGCAGCGATGTTTTTGCCATCGATTTGAACCAACTGCCAGTTGTGGTGTTGTAGATCTTGAGCCGTAATTTCTTTCACATTGTCACCGTTGCTAGCGCATGCAGTCATTAGAACTGGAAGTGAGATTGCTGCTACTAACGTTTTTAGGCTAAGCTTCATTTTATTGACTCCGTTTTTAGAAAACGTGGTAAGTATAGGTAATAAAACACTGTTTTTGTCAGCATACGGTTATGGTTTCGTATGTTTTTAAACACGGCGTATTTTATAACAGAGATCCCATTCTCGGTATTGAAATTCACCGAAAACTTCGAAATTTCTTATGGTTATTTGATGATAAACGTATCGGACTCAAATAAGTGAGCGGAAGAACGGGTTGAGCATGGAGCAATTGGAGTTTTTTACCGTCCCAAGTCCTTGTGTCGGAGTTTGTACGTCTGACGAAAAAGGTTATTGCAAGGGATGCATGCGTAAAAGAGAAGAGCGGTTTAATTGGCTGAGTTTTACTCCTGCGCAGCAGTTGCACGTCATTAAGCTGTGTCGTCAGCGATACAGAAGAAAGGTATTAGCAGGGAAGGGGAAAACAGAGTTGCCTCAAGATGATGCCTCACCGCAACAAGATCTGTTCTAGTTATTCATCCTATCGTTCTCGTTTCATAACGATTCCCGGCCCAGTTTGAAATGATTATCCAAAAGAGAGCCGGGAAATTCCTATCCATTTTCTCGCCCAGCAATATGAGCGATTGGCGTTATTTTAATGACCATTGGTCGCTTACCCAGCCTCCTGCTTGTTCGTCGAAGTGACTCCCAGCGAAGCGGTGATTTTGTTCTACCTCTAATTTACTTGTGGGCAATTCATCCATCAATTGGTGAATGTATTTTGCCATTGGGTCAGTACACGCTTCACGCTCTTTACGGGTGACCACTTCTTTAATTATCTGCAGTCTATAGCTGTTGCTGGCTCGTTTCATTTTTGACCTCCAGAACTCGATGGCAGCAGTTTGAACACATTGGCGTTCAGATCGCTGCTCATTAGCGGGAGCGTAGAAGCCCATCGCTTTCGTTTGAAGTCCGAGAGACAAATTGTTTGAGAGCAGTGTTTGTAACGCCATTCACATCTTTCCCAGAATCATTTTCTGTGTGAATCAAAAAGCTTCCTAAAACTCAGTTAATGAATCTGCTTATTTGAAAGACCTTATCAAACATAGAAGTCTCGAACAGGGGCGTCAATAACACAAATGAACAATTTTTGAACGATTTGTGAAGGTGGCGTTTTATCAGAGATTTAGCGCCAATAAAAAACCGGAGCCACTTGGGCTCCGGTTGGTCTTAGAGTCAGTCTGACACGCCTTTGTTTCGATTGTTATGCAACCGAATGGCTGTCAACATCTAAGTGTAGACAAGAATAGTGCAGATTAGCTACCTGTCGCAGGACAGCCTTTCACCGCTTCACCGTTGCTAAAGTATTCGATGTTGCCTAGGTTCTTGTCAAAGTCTGCTGCAGAAATTTGTGGGTTGTTCACGAAGAACTCGCGCAATACTGAAGCGTCAGTCATTTGAGTTGATTCAACATCAATCACTGGGTAGTCATCACCGCCCGCTGCACTGAAGCTGATTACAGAGAAGGTGTACGTCGCTGCTGGATCGAAACCTTTATTGTTGATGTCTGTAATCGTTACGTCGCTTTCGTCACAGTTAACAGTCAGTTTGATGTTATCCAGCTGAGCGTAAGCACCAGAACCTGCTGACTTAGTTGCTACTACGTCTAGGTACTCTTTCACTTCTGCACCCGTCATGGTTGCTTTAGTTACGAAGTTACCAAAAGGTTGTACCGTTAGTACGTCGCGGTACGTGATGTCGCCAGTTTGGATTGAATCACGCACACCACCTGAGTTCATTACACCGAAGTCAGCGTTAACTAGGTTGTATGTACGGTACGCTTCACCCAATAGGTGACCAAGGTTTGTTTGTTGTGAACGAACTACGCCACGGTCGCCTTCAAGTTTGCCGTCAGTTTCTGAAACTTTAACATCCAACAAGTCTTGACCTTGTTGTTGGTAAGGTAGAAGGATCGATTTCACTGTCGCATCGTGCTTGATGTATTCACCGATAACTTCATCGTTATCATCAAGAAGGTTCACAGGGATCAGAGCATAGTTCGCTAGGTGAAGTTTGCCATCGTAGTATTCGAAGTCTGCACGACCTACGTATTTGCCCCACTCATGCGCTTGCATGATGTAAGTGCCGTTTTGTTGATCTGGCGTACAGTCATCACCTGGTTTGAAGTCAGCGTAGTTATTGGTACCTGGCTCCATACATACAGGGTTTTGAGAGTGGCCACCGATGATTGCGTCTAGCTCACCTTCTTCAAGAGAACGTGCAAGTAGAACATCACCAGGTGCTTCGCTGCCGTGTTGACCATCTTGGTAGTGACCCATATGAGTCGTAGCAAATACTAGGTCAACTTTTTCGTTTGCTTCGATTTCTGCAAGTACTTTTTGGATTTCAACTTGTGGATCTTCGAAGTAGATATCAGCAACGTTGTCTGGGTTTACCAGTTTCGCTGTGTCTTTTGTTGTAAGACCGATTACCGCTACTTTAAGGCCGTTAATCGTGAATACTTTGTAAGGGTCGAAGTAACGCTCGTCAGTTACTTTACCGTCTGCATCTTTCTTGTAGATGTTCGCAGCTAGCATAGGGAAGTCTGCTAGCTCAGCTTGCATGTCTAGAACATCTAGAGAGTTATCGAATTCGTGGTTACCCACTGCCATTGCATCGTAACCAATCAGGTTCATACCTACGAAGTCTGGTACTGCATCTTGCATATCTGACTCTGGTACACCTGTGTTGATGTCACCACCAGATAGAAGAATACTCTCACCACCGTTTGCAGCGACTTCCGCACGAATAGACTCGATAAGCGTTTTACGTGCAGCCATGCCGTACTCGCCATCACTGTTGTGCCAGAAACGACCGTGGTTATCGTTAGTGTGTAGAACCGTGAACTTAGTACATGAGTCTGCTGTGTCACAGGTCACTGGAGAGTTGTCGCTGTCTGAGCCACATCCTGCTAGCGCAGCGCCGACCGAAAGTACCAAAAGGGATTTGGAAAACTTCATAAGGGATCCTTTCTTTGTGATTTTGTTATTGTTACGGCGTGAAATATACGGAATTAGTGTGAAACTTTAGTGATCTATATCTTATTTACAGTTCTATCGGATACAGGAATTAACAGGGCTGCAAGGCATGTCGCCAAATAAACAGAAATCGTATTTTGGAAGGTGGTTATTGATTGCTTATCTAAATTCGTGAGCAGTTTAACTGAAAGTGTTTTGTTTTTGTGAATCAATACGGATTTTGGTGAGATATAAAGCAAATTTTGATGATTATTTTAGCAAAATCATGTCTTCTTACGGCTTGAGAAATAAATAGTTATAATTTTCTGTACGCTGTATTGAGAGAAAGGGATGCTCAAAAAAACAACCGCACTTTCCGCGGAAATCGATTGCTCTTGGAAAAAACAGTTCAAAGTGAGCTGTAATTTGTACAATGGCTATTCATATGACCCTCACTATTGGCAAAAGTTCTCCGATCTTTGTGCTGTATTTTTATACCAATCTGACGACTGCACGTTTATATCTTGCCCCGAAAATCTATGGGACAAAATTAAACATGTTCATCCAAGTGAACTCGAGAGAAAATTAAATAACAAGCAATTGTTCTGTGAATACGACGATGTCGACTACTATTTATTTAATGACGGCAAAATCAATCAAGACGATGGGATAATTTCTCTCTCTATTGAGTCTGATCTCGAGTTACTTGAATCGTTTGTAAGTCGAATGAGTGAAGAAGATATCCTCAAAGCGGATTTTGACCTCGATAGCCATTTCTTTTATGGCATTTTCGATAACAAAGCGTTGGTCGCTGTGCTGGCTTCTTATTGTTATAAAGGGAAAGAACCGTTTGAGTCTTTATCCATATTGGTCGCTCCTGAAGCAAGAGGGAAAGGATATGGGAAACGGCTGCTTGCTCATTTAGTCAGTGAGGTGAAGTCGAGGCAGCGTAAAGTTAGATATCGAGTAAATATTGAAAACACGCCTTCAATAAAGTTGTGCCAATCTTTGGGTTTTGAAGCGTACAGTCGTCAAAGAGTATTTACTCCGGAGTGATAAGAAAGGCAGGCAATGGGATATACAGTTAGAAATGCAGTGAGAGACGAGGCGAATCAGATCGCCAAAATACACGTTGATTCATGGCAGGTTGCCTACAGAGGACTGATGCCACAGAGCTATATTGACCAGTTTACTCGAGAGCGTCGAGAGCGAATGTGGACGCGAGTAATGACAGAGCAACTGGCAAACCTCATTGTTGTAGAGAAGCAGAAAGAGATCGTCGGCTTTCTAAGTTATGAACTGCCTAATCACTCCAGCGAAGACAAAACTGCGATTGTGACCTGTTGTTATGTGTCGCCTTTGTATTTTGGGCAAGGAGCAGGCAGTGCGTTGTTTGATGAATTGGAAACACGATTACTCTCAACGCCTGTGATGCAAATTAGCCTTAAGGCACTAGATACCAATAAGCAGGGACTCAATTTCTACAAGAAGTGTGGTTTTGTGCGCTCTGGTGAGGAAGAGTCGGAAGTGATTGATGACATGACGTTGAACGATGTGACGCTAGTGAAGTACATAGCGCGAACCTAATTGTCTCAGCTGAAATTCGTTTTCACTGAAATACTCAATGCAAAACTTGGTCGATTCGAGAGTTGTTTATCAGATTCGAAGAGTAGGGGGACATTTGCTTCTGCCCTAAATAGTAAAACCCCGGAGGTGGTAAGTCTCCGGGGTTTTGAAATTTTTTAGATGTCTCGGTTGGTAAGTCCGATAATCTTTATGCAAAAGGTTTGGATTTTATCCGTTAATTCCTTGGTAGGGAATTAGATACGGATGAAGTCCATGTGCTCAACTTTTGGCTTGAAAGCGTGACGTTGAACGTCTTGTGGCTTAACTTTAACTTCAGCGCCGTCGATCACTAGAACGATACCTTCGTAGAACTCAGGCTTGTCCATTTGGTTAACGATGTCGTCGTGGTTAAGAACGATAGCAACTGCTGCTTCTTCACCGCCGTATACAACTGCAGGGAATTTGCCAGCGTGACGTAGGCGGCGGCTCGCACCTTTACCTAGTTCAGTACGTACTACTGCTTCGAATTTCATAGTATTTACTCTCAAATTAGTAAAAAATAAAACTTTACAAACACAATGCGACCTTGTGTTCGTAGTAAAGCTTGAAACAGGAACTGTTCAAGCGAGCGCGGATACTATCATCCTGCTCTACATTCAGCAACCAAAATTGTACCTAAATCACCAAAAAGCCAGTAATTCTTCTTTAAGAAGAGTGTCTGTTTTGTGGTGTCGGCAAAACTCTGTCCGCATTGCGCTGATTTTAACCTATTTGGCTTTTTGTCAGCACGTTTTTATTTGCCTAGGACTCAATCCTCTTTCCAAGTTAATTCATTCATTAACGACATCTGTTATTCACAAAATGAACGCAAAATGAATGTTGACCTCAGTAACTGTTAAGTCAGTCGGTTCTATTCTCCATCGTACATAAACGGACAACCTCAATGGAGCACATTATGAATCCTATCAGTATCGTGATTATTACCCTTAATGAAGAAAAACGTATTGGTCGACTACTTGAAGATTTAACCAAACAAACTCACCAGAACTTTGAAGTGATCGTGGTGGATTCGAACAGTGAAGACTCGACTCGTGAAGTTGCACAAGCTTACGAAAGCGCATTGTCAGAACTGACGGTGCATCATATGGATACGCGTGGTGTCAGTCTAGGTCGTAACACAGGTGCAGAACTGGCGAAATATGAACGTATTCTGTTTTTGGACGCGGACGTACGCTTACCGAGTGATTTTTTGAGCCGCGCGATGAGTAAACTTGAGGACGCGAAGCTAGAAGTTGCTGGTGTGTACATGGGCTCAAAAGATCTGCCAATGGCGCATAAGTTGGGTTACTGGGTATTTAACGCGGGTTTGTTTATTACTCAGTACACTTTCCCAACGGCGGTAGGTGCATGTATTTTCTCTACCAAACGTGTACATAAAGAGATTAACGGTTTTGATGAATCCATTACGCTTTGCGAAGATTGTGATTACGTGAAGCGTGCTTCAAAAACATGGCGTTTCCGTTTTTTACCGATGACGTTTGCATTTGACCCGCGTCGTTTGGATCAAGATGGTTTCTTTAAAATGGGTATGACGTATTTCAAAGCCAATGTACGACGATTCTTCTTTGGCGAGATGCGTAACAACGAAATGGAATACAAATTCGGTCACTACAAAGACCAGCGTTCATAATCGTCGGAGGCTGCATGCTGGAGGCTATCAGTCTGTTCTTCGGAGCACTCCTTGATGCAACGATTGGACCTAATCTCTTTGTCCCGGGCGAGCCGTTTTTGCTCGCTGCGGGCTATCAACTACATCAAGGCGTGATTTGGGGTGTTGTCGCCGTTTTGTTGGGCGGTTGGTTTGGCGATCAACTCAGTTACTTTATTGGCAAGCGTTCTGGCGCTAAAGCACAGAAGAAGCTGATGCGTTGGCAAGCCAAGACAAGGCGTCCAATCGCTCGTTGTCGTTTGTTGATGAAAAAACGCGGCAATACCATTTTGATCTTTGCACGCTTACTCGGACCTGTTGCTTGGGTCGTGCCATTTATGGCGGGCTCGGTGAATGTTGGTTGGAAGCGTTTTACAGTTTGTTCTTCAATTGGATTGATACTTGGTGTAGGGCAATTTGTCGTTGCTGGGTATTTGCTCGCTGCGGGTTTAAACACATGGGTTCCACTTGATTCCATTAAGTTTATCCTTGTTGAGCATAAGCTTCTTATCGCCTCAGTGCTCATCGCTTCAGTATTCGCCCTTGTGGCTTGGAAGAAAAATTGGTCACGTAAATGGACCAAATCCATAACGGCGTTAGTGTTCTGTTTAGTTGCTGCGAATTATGGACACTTTTTCTATCTAGCAGACGACAATATTGAACCAACCGATGTTACTGGAAAGCAACCGATAGCACTTAATGATATCGGCTTTAAGGTTTATCCGGGGCGCTCGAATGTGTTTGACGCTCAGGCCGTAAATTTGGTCTACGTCGGTGAATCACCGATAACCTTAATGCAAGAACTCGGTTGGCTAGAAAATCAAACCTTTTCAAGAAATGACATTGAGTTGGCAGATTATGCGAGCTTATTGAAGCAAAAGCTGCCACCTGTGTCGGATTTGTTTTGGAATGGCAAACCACAAGCGATGGCATTTCAAGAGCCCGGAAGTTTGCTAAAACGCTCTCATATCCGCTGGTGGCAAGCGGGGTTAGAATCAAAGTCAGGTCAACCGATTTGGGTTGGTGCGATTAGTTACGATGACGGTCTAAAGTTGGCGCATTACTCGGGCATTGTGACGGTTCTGCATCGAATAGATCCTAATGTGGACAGCGAAAGGGATCGTCTAGCGAATCAAATTGAAGTCAGTCATTTAAGGCTAGTGGGAGAGTTACATTCTTTGACACAGCCTGTTGCAATGGACAGTAAGCATGACTATTACTCTGATGGAAACGTGTTGTTGATTAGCGAGCCATCATTAGCACTATACTTATCCAACCAAAAAGCTATCTAAATACAAAAATGGCACCTAGTGAATAATTCGATAAGTGCCATTTTAAACCCTTGCAGTAAATAACAGGTGTAGGTGATAGATGTGAGAGACTTAAGCGCGGCTCTTTTGCAGAATTAATGTGGCTTTTAAACCGCCCATTTTGCTCTCTGATAGTTCAAGCTGGCCGCGGTAACTGTGCGCCATTTCACTTACAATGTTTAAGCCCAAACCGGAACCCGGCGTGGTTTCATCCAGTCGGTAGCCACGCTTTATCACTTGGCATAGTTGCTCGGCAGGAATTCCCGGGCCGTCGTCTTCAACGATAATATGAATATTGTCCTTATCTAGCGTTGAATGAACACGAATGATGCTGTCGGCCCACTTGTAGCCGTTCTCAAGCAAGTTACCCACCATCTCATCTAGGTCGGTTTTCTCTACGGCGACGTTCAATTCAGAATCAAGCTCGTTAATCAGTGTGACGTCACGGTGTGCGTATACCTTGTCAAACGCCATGGATATGGCATCAACGCGCTCTGAAGGGTTCGATTTCACCGAAAGAATATTCATAGAGCCAGCCATACGAGCGCGACCCAAGTGGTAGTCGATATGCTGCTGAATCTGCGTGATTGGCGCGTTCAAGCGTTCTTGTTCTTCAGGCGTGAAGTTTTGCACCTCGTTTTTTAAAACGGAAAGCGGTGTTTTCAGCGCGTGAGATAAGTTTCCGGCATGATTACGTGCACGTTCAAGCAGCTCTTGATAGTGAAAGAGCAGGGCATTAAGGTCAGAAATCAAAGGGGAAATTTCTTTCGGGTACTCTTCTTCTAAGCCTTTTTTATTGCCTGATTTAAGCTCGGCTAACTCTCTTTGCAGCTTGGTCAGCGGGCTTAAAGACCACGCGATTTGCAGCAAGATAACCGCAAGAACACCAGCAAAGAGCAATCCTAGAATGATCCAAAGCTGCCCCGTTAAAGACTGGATTGTGCCTTCAATTGGATCTTCGTCAATGCCGATGATGACATCAATGGGACCGTCGTAATCTGGCAGGTAAAGGGTCTTTTTCAACGTGATAAGCTTTTCATCACGAGCGCCAAAGGCGTCTTTATCCAATCCTTTGTACTCAATTTTCTTATCCCACAGTGATCGCGAACGTTCTAAGCTCGTTTTGGTGGAAGCACTCCAATAAAGGCCACTGTATGGGCGACTGAATCTAGGGTCGGAAAGTTGGGTAGAGAGAGTGAGTTGGCCTTGGCTGTCGACTTCGAGCTGGGCGGCAATCTCGTCCATGTAGACATTCAGTTGGGAGCGAGTGTCATCCACCATATAGCTATAGACTTGGGTGGGGATCGTTACTCCCGCAGCGAGGATCATAGCCGTTAGCCAGACAACCGCCGCCAGTACTAAGCGGCTTTTTATACTCAGCCGCTTAAGAATGTGCATAGGTAGCCTGTGTTTACTCGGCATTCAGTTGGTACCCCAGTCCGCGGACGGTTTTGATGATCTTTGGCGCGATTTTCTTACGAATACGACCGATGAAAACTTCAATGGTGTTTGAGTCACGGTCGAAGTCTTGCTTATAGATGTGCTCTACTAATTCGGTACGAGAAATGACTTTTTCTGGGTTGTGCATGAAGTACGCAACTACTTTATATTCCAGCGCGGTTAAGCTGACCGCTTGTCCTTGCCACAGTACTTTTGAGGAGCGGGTATCTAAACTCAAATCACCAATCTGCATGACAGGTGAGGCGTTACCCGAAGCGCGGCGCAATTGGGCTCGAAGTCGAGCTGTTAACTCAACCATTTCAAATGGCTTAGTCAGGTAGTCATCGGCGCCAGCATTCAAACCCTCAACACGTTGAGATAATGTGTCACGGGCACTCAAAATCACAACCGGTGTATTAATGTTTTCATCTCGAATGCCTTTTAGAACCGTTAAACCATCGAGCTTCGGCAAGCCTAGGTCTAGCACAATAGCGTCCCATTCTTCTGAGGTAGCACGGTAAAGCGCATCGATGCCATCTTGGGAAAGTTCTGGCACCCAGCCATTGTTTTCCAACGTTTCTAAAATTTGTTCGCCTAGGCGAGGTTCATCTTCGACAACAAGTATTTTCATATTCTTTCTTCTTATTATGCTTGGTAATTATTTTCACTTAATTATTGTGGCTTGAGGGCTTTGTTGAAGTTACGTCCTTTTATCTCGAGCATTTCTAGTGTAGCGGCATCGTATTCCACCTTTATCACACTGTCATTGAACAAGATCTTAAGTTCGTAAACCCATTCGTCATCGTCTTCTTCAAGTTCAACTTTAATAATACGCCCATATAAATCATTCTCCACTGCTGCGTACATATCAGAGAACGGGCGGATATAGCCTTTCTGAACGGCGCGGTAGACTTCATCCTGATCTTCATCGAACTCAATTCGTGTCCCCGGTTTTTCGACGTCACGAACGATAGCGTGACCATCTTTGTCATCATGATGGTCTTTGTGATCGTGGTGATCAGCAAAGCTAGGCGCAGACAATAAAAGCGGAAATATAGCTAGCAGCACGGAAAGTTTGCGCGGAGTGAAGGAGATAGACATGGCAAAGCCTTTTTCAATGAGTTACGACGATTATATCGTGCTGTACATGAACAGAAAGTGAATTAGTGAGCATTCGCTTATCTTAGTTCGTCGTCAAAGATCTTGTCGCGCAGCTTCCAGAAACGGCCTGACTTACGGGCAATAACAAATTGCGGTAAACGGAAACGATGCTGGTTAGCTACTACTTTAGTTGGCGACGCTTCTTCAAACGGACGATGTTTATCTGCAAGGTGAGGGCGAACAAACTGGTCTTTGAAGGTTTGCTTCTGTTTCTTGGTATTCAGTGACCAGAACTCGTGCACCAATGCGTTCCCTTCGCCTTGGTAGGTTTCACCAGAATACGTCACTTTCAACTGTGACTTGCCATCACTAGATTTAAACACCGTCAAATCCATTTCAGTACATTCAAAGATCAGCGCATCTTTTAGATTTAATGCCTCTTTGAGCTTTTTGTCTGGGTCAACGAGTGTGGCATCACACTCATGGCAAATACGCGCTGCAATATCGTTATCAGCACCGCATTCACCGCAATATTTGGCTCTAAAGCGGTATCCACAGTGTTCTCGCTCGCCAGTTTCATCATCTTCAAAGTACCCTTGGCAACGGCGACCAAAGTGTTCCAGCAAAAAGCCATTGCTGTCTAACTTGCCCCAGAAGTTGTTGTTAAAGCCACAAGCAGGGCAAGGGATGGTGATGATTTCACTGGTGGAGTCTGGCTTAGGATCACCCACTTCAGGTTGGTACAGGTCATAGCTGTTGCCAGCGTAATCCAGCACGAGACATTCTGATTTGCCTTCCGACAGACGCAACCCACGTCCAACAATTTGTTGATATAAACTGACGGATTCGGTAGGGCGCAGAATCGCGATTAAATCCACATGTGGTGCATCAAAGCCTGTAGTCAGAACGGACACGTTGACCAAGTACTTTATCTCACGATTCTTGAACGATTGAATGATGGCATCACGTTCGGGTGTTGGCGTATCACCAATGACGATGGCGGTTTCGCCTTCTGGCAGTAGACCATGGATTTCTTGTGCATGGCGAACCGTGGCTGCAAATACCATTACGCCTTTGCGTTCTTTGGCGTATTGCATGATTTGCTCAACGATTTGTGGCGTCGCACGTTTGGCTTTGTCGATCACCATGTCCATTTCCGCTTCTTTGTACCGACCCGTATTGGCAGGCTTTAGCTGCGAGAAGTCATAAGATAAGACTGGGGCGTCCATCATGCGAGCAGGCGTTAAGAAGTTTTCATCCAGTAAGTAACGAATAGGGAGCTCGAAGATACAGTCGCGGAAAAAGCGTGATTCTTCCGTTCGAACCTGTCCACGGGTGTGGTACTGATAAATCCATCCCATACCTAAGCGATAAGGTGTGGCGGTTAAGCCCAATACTTTGATGCCGGGATTGAGCTCTCTCAAATGAGTGATCACTTTTTGATAGCTACTGGTTTTCTCGTCTGGCACGCGATGACATTCGTCAATCACCAGTAAAGAAAACTGGTTCTTGAAAGAATCCAGATTGCGCACCACGGATTGAACTGAGGCAAACACCACTTGCTGATCGGTTTCTTTACGCCCAAGACCTGCTGAGAAGATTGAGCCTTTGAGTCCATAGCCCTCGTACTTGGCGTGGTTCTGTTCCACCAGCTCTTTTACGTGAGCAAGTACTAGTACTCGACCTTTGGCAAGCCTTGCTAACTCTGCAATGACCAAGCTTTTACCCGCACCAGTAGGCAGCACAATGACCGCTGGTGTGGTGTGTTTACGAAAATAGTGAATCACCGCTTTTACAGAGTCGGCTTGGTAGGGGCGAAGGGTGTACATGAAAATCTGTGAAATTGCTCAACTATTCGAATTAGGATCGCTATAATACCCGACCTTAAACATTAGAGGTATTCATGCGTTTAGATAAATATTTGTGTGATGGACTGGGTGCGACTCGCAAGCAGGCAACGAAGATCATCAAAAGTGGTGAAATAACGGTTGATGGTGAAGTACAAAAGAGTGGTGCATTCAAAGTACCAGAAGGTGGTGTGGTTGAATGGGAAGGGCGCGAAGTTGGTGCTCCTGGCCCTCGTTACATCATGTTGTACAAGCCTGCGGACTTTGTGTGTTCGCATGAAGATGGGCACAACCCAACGGCGTTCGTTCTACTGGATGAGCCAAAGGTAGAAAACTTGCACTTTGCTGGTCGTTTGGATGTGGACACTACCGGTCTTGTGCTGATCACAGACGATGGTCAATGGTCGCACCGTATTACGTCACCAAAACACAAATGTGAGAAGACGTACCGCGTATGGCTAGTGGATGCGATTCAACCTGATTACGTTGAGAAGTTTGCCGAAGGTATTGAGCTACGTAATGAGCGTGAGCCAACACTGCCAGCACATCTTGAGATCGTAAACGAAGCCGAAAACGAAGTGCTGCTAACGATTGTGGAAGGCAAATACCACCAAGTGAAACGTATGTTTGCTGCGCTCGGTAACAAGGTTGAACATCTTCACCGTGAACGTATTGGTTCTATTGTGCTGGATGAAGCACTTGAGCCGGGTGATTACCGCTTCTTAACAGAAAAAGAAGTTGAATCAGTTGTAAAATAACTCAATCTGGTTGGAAATAATCACTGTTCTGGGAAATTGTTTGATTCCTGATAGGAACTAGTCTTTTGATGAGAAATCACTCAGAATGGTGGTTCCTACCAAATAAGTCTTAGTGTCTGAGTAAGATGCTCATTCGCCGCTCGTAAACGCAGGCAGAACTGTATTTAGTCTGAGAAATCCTTTTCTCTTGTTGGTCCTTACTGACGATAAGTACAGACGGTGTTCATATCACCGCCTCTTCGTTTTAGCTCGGTTACTTTGTCGTTCTGCATACTGATCATGCAGGTTTTAGCGTCGAGTTAGTCAAGACCATCTTGGTATACTTTCGTCTTTTATGATCTTCTCAATAGTAAGGAGACTATGCGCTGTAATTCGTGACTGTTGCGGATTCAGGGTGAGAGAAGCGTCAATCATCTATCTCAATCAATGTGGAATGTTGATGGGAGGACACAACAAGAGGTAAGGCAATGACAGAAAAAGCCCAAAGTGCTCCCCAGTCACAAATCAGTTTTTTATTGTTTCTTGTACTCGGTGCAATTGGTGCGTTGACGCCACTTGCTATCGATATGTACCTACCAGCTATGCCAACCATCGCGAAAGATCTTGGTGTAACCCCAGGCGCGGTACAGATTACGTTAACGGCTTATACGGCAGGTTTTGCAATAGGTCAGTTGATTCATGGTCCGTTAGCGGATAGCTATGGTCGCCGACCTGTACTCATTTTAGGTGTGCTCTTTTTTGGTTTGGCAGCGGTAGTCAGTGCGACCACTAACGGTATCGATGCGCTAACTTATGTGCGTACGGCGCAAGGTTTTGCTGGTGCGGCAGCGGCTGTGATTATCCAAGCGGTTGTACGAGACATGTTTGACCGTGAAGATTTCGCGCGTGCTATGTCGTTCGTGACCTTGGTGATTACGATTGCGCCTTTGGTGGCGCCGATGATTGGTGGCCATCTAGCGATTTGGTTCGGCTGGCGTTCGATCTTCTGGGTACTCGCTATCTTCGCCGTTGTAGTGATTTTGCTTGTTCTGTGGATGATCCCAGAAACGCTTAAGCCAGAAAACCGTCAGCCACTAAGATTCAGAACCACGATTCGTAACTATGCGCGCCTGTGTTCTAACCCTGAGGCATTGGGTTTAATGCTTTCAGGTGCGTTCTCTTTCTCAGGTATGTTTGCATTCCTGACTGCGGGTTCGTTTGTTTATATTGATTTATATGGTGTTCGACCTGACCAATTTGGTTACCTATTTGGTTTGAACATCGTAGCGATGATCATCATGACCAGTCTAAATGGTCGCATGGTGAAAAAGGTCGGTTCGCACTTCATGCTACGTTTCGGGCTAACCGTGCAGTTGATTGCGGGTATTGGCCTGTTTGTCGGCTGGATGCTTGACCTTGGCTTGTGGGGCATGGTGCCTTTTGTTGTGCTGTTTATCGGTACTTTGTCTACGATTGGTAGTAACTCAATGGCTCTGTTGTTGAGTGGGTACCCAACTATGGCGGGTACAGCATCTTCACTTGCTGGTACACTGCGATTTGGCACTGGCTCACTGGTTGGTGCGCTCGTTGCTGCAATGCCAGGCGCTGTTGCGTGGCCGATGATCATCGTAATGTTTGCTTGTTCAGTGCTGTCTGCACTGTTTTATTGGACTTTAGGAAGAAAGGCGTAATGTCTAATTACACCCAAGAAATTCAAAACTTAGTTAACGCTGCTCTGGCGGATCTAGACCAAGAGCATCGCTCAGGCAAATTGGCCAATGCACCAGTTGCGAACAACCACTACTTGGTACGTTGGGTCACAAAGGCGCTGAAATCACAACGGTTTGGTCGCACAGTGGGTGATGACCTAACACGTTGGCAGAAAGCTGGTCGTTCAAAAGGTAACGATGCAGGTTTGCTATTCATCTTCAAACGTATCTCTGGCTTTTACGCGCAGTTTTTCCCTGAAGGTGAAGAGCCTAAAGTAATCAAAGACTCTGACATTGAAGCGTTCTTGGATCTTATGGAACAGGCTGGTTGGGAAGTGTCTACGTCTGAGCAACTCGTTGGTTGTGGCAAGGTTCAACTCTTCACAGAAGGGCAGAACTCATTGGCATTGTGCGCAGACCAATGTGAAAGCTGTTTTGATGGTGAGCGACTGGTGAAACCGATGAGTTGGTTTGTTCGTGGTAACCATGCGGAGTTTGTTGAGAAAGCATCGCAAGCAGGCTACATGGTTCACAAAGTAACCGACTACAAATCGATGGTGAAATACCACGGCGAATATCTAATCTTCCCTGCGAACGAAGGTAATCAATTAGCAGAGATTCCACTGTCATTTAAAGCTGACTAATAGAATCACTTCTCCTCACTAAGCAAAAAGCGTACACATGATCTTTGTGTACGCTTTTTTGTATTTAGCCGTCTCAGTTTAAGGCGCGGGTTAAGTCTCGCAGCTAAACAAATTGATGCCTGTGATCGTAAAAATTCAGGATGTGCTTTAACGCCCAGTCACGGTAACGATCCGCTTCAATCAAAACATCATGTTTAGCGTGAGGTATGGTTAATAGTCTTGAGCTGGTGCACGCTTCATTGAATGTATCTTGGGCTGCTAAGGAGACAACGTTGTCTCCCTCTGGTTGCACGATCAGAATTGGCGTCTTGATATGCTTAGCCTGAGATAGACAATATTTTCCTGCTGCAATGGCTTCACTGATCCACTTTGGACTGACACCGCCTAATCGCAGCTCTGGGTTATTGCTGAGTAAATCACTGTAAGCTTTAAAGCGGATTGGGCTTGTCGTGTGATCATTTCCTTCGAAAGTCTTAGTAACAAAGGCGGTTTGTGTCGGAGCGAAGTTCGGCGTTTTCTGAAGTTGGCTGATCACCTTCATTGTCGCACTTTGGATACCGCCAACAACTTTAGGCAGCTTGATGCCAAACATTGGACTTGTGAGGGCACAAGCTTTGATGTTGTGGTCATACTTCGCTAGGTATTGTGTCGCGATAGCTCCGCCCATAGAGTGGGCGAGTATCATTACTTCAGTTTTGTGTTGGCTTGCGACAACCTGTTCAAGAAATAACGCTAAGTCTTCTACATAGTGCTCAAACTGGTCGACGTGTCCAAGTTCACTGTGCTCGGCTAATCGTTGAGATTCTCCCTGACCACGGTGGTCAAAAGCGTATACATTAAAATACTGACTTAACTCATAAATAAGTTCTTTATACTTCCAAACCGATTCATTACGTCCTTGTACAATGACGAGTGTTCTTGAATAGTTTTGAGGGTTAACGTTGATCCAAGCGATGTCGCTGTTCATTGCCCCCTTCATGTATCCGCGCCTTCTATTAAGCCATACTTGTTCGATTTTCTGATGATGGGCATCATCATTTACAAACTCAGAAGTGATGGTTTTATAGCGTTTGTATGGCTTGTAAGGGATATTCAGCTTTCTGCCAATACTAGCAACAAACAGACGACCTAATCGCGCCCCGTGCAAGTAATCGGCATCCAGCTGTTTTTTCGTACTTTCTACGACGGACGATTTCAGGTTTCTAGCAGGTGAAATCTCGTAGATATTCACGTCATCCGGTGGGTTGGCTAAAAAGCGTTGAGTCTGACGGTAGGTCTCTTCGTGTTTGAGTAAAATAGCTGATAGCTCACTCATGGCTTTACTTGGCGCATGCTTAAGAATGGCCTCAATGAGAGGGTGGTGCTCGTCAAAATCGGTAGGCATTGTTCGGACCACAACGATATGTTTGTAACCTCGACGGTAAGCCTCTTCCACAGGAATGGGAGCCGACACACCGCCGTCAAGCCAACGTGCACCGTCGAACACCACCGGCTTTTTATGCAAGGCAGGAATCGCGCAGGACGCTCGAAGTACATCCTTCCAGTTATCTAGAGTGACATCGAAACACTCGGTGGTTAGGTTACGTGCATGGGTTGCTACAGCGACGACTTGTTTGGTTTTGAGTAAATCCGAGCCTTTTTCCCAATTGAGTGGGATGTCAATTTCCGCATTGTCGACCAGAAAGTCTAAATCTAAGCCTTCGCCATTGAGGAGGTATTTCGTCAGCTTAAAGAATTCTGGGCGTCGCGTTGTCTCTGCAATTATTTTGTAAGCGTGACCTTGATGCCCGCATATGTAAGAGGCGAGGTTGAGGGAGCCTGCAGAAGTGCCGATAAGTAAGTCGAATGGATTAAAATCAGCATGTAAAAAGGCATCGAGAACGCCCGCAGTGAATATGCCGCGTTGACCACCACCTTCAGTCACCAATGCAATCTTATCTACGTGTTGCTGGTGAAGCATGAAGTTATCGTGGTGTTTGTTGCTAATGATGTATCGATTACCCATTGTGATTCCAATACTTGCTTGTTGTGGTCACCACTTCGCACAAGATGAAGTGGGTAAGAAGAAGGCATGGATTAAGAGTAATACGGGGGCTGGCCTGAGATAAATTCAAATAAATTGACTCCGCGTTAATCAATCTAAAACCCTCTCTCATCGACCCTTAGCTTATTACTCTTTTATGCTGGCATCCGTGCCAATGGTTCGCTTTATTTAGTTTTGTTTTTCCTCTAGCGCCTCTGCTTCTTTCGCTATGGCTTTAACCATGCCTTTGAAGATAAACAGGTGAGCAGGCATCATCGCAAACCAGTAGAGTAAGCCCGGAAAGCCTTGGGGATGCCACCATGCAGTGATATCGAATTCACGCTCCTCACCATCGTCTTTAATGGTGATTTCCAAACGACCAAGCCCTGGCCCTTTCATGCCAAAAAATAGCGAGAGGAACTGGTTCTCTTCGCAGCGAATGACTTTCCAAGAATCAATGAAATCACCCACTTTGAGCTCTGGACCGGGAGGGGAAACACGAATGGGTTTTCCGCCACCAAAGAAGATATCGAGCCATTCTCGGGTGCGCCAAAGGATGTTAGCAAAGTAATAGCCTTTTTCAGGGCTACCGATCTTTTGTGCCACCTTCCAAAGTGATTCGGCAGAAGCTTTAGTCTTGATGCTCGCTCCCGCTTGTTTTGGATAGTACCCATAGCCCGGCTGCCAGCGTTTGAGTGCGGCAGGTTCGAAGCCCCAGACGTTACTGCGTACAAAAGTGCCTTCCGTTGCGATCGTGTCCTCAACAGACTGCTCGTAGCTAATCAGCTGCTGTGGGAATCGCTGATGAATGGCTTTGGTATCGGCAATGTAGTCGTGTTCTAAACCTGCAAGTAACGCTTTACCGATATTTGCAGGAACCGATGTCACGATGGCCAACCAATACGATGCCATTTTAGGTGTCAGCAGTGGCGTAGACCAAAGTCGGTAAGGTTTCTTGGTAATCTTACAAATGACTTCAAATTGCTCACGATAACTTAATGTATCCGGACCGCCGACCTCGTAGATTTCACTCTCTGTTGGTTTGGTTTCTGCCAGTTCAAGCAAATAATGATTAAGGTTGGGGAGGGCGATTGGGTTAGCTTTGGAATCTACCCATTTAGGCGCAATAAGAACCGGCAAATTGTAGACAAAGTCGCGCATGATCTCGAATGCCGCAGAACCGGGACCGATAATCACGCCTGCACGAAGTTCAGTAACAGGCACGCCAGCTTGACGAATGATCTTTCCCGTCGCTTTGCGTGCCGCTAAGTGTTGAGAGTTGCCAGTTTGAGGCTGAATCGCACTCAAGTAAATAACGTGTTCTACACGACTTTTCTCAAGCGCATTTTTGAAGTTCTCTGCGAGGTTTAATTCGTATTCAACGAAGTCGTGGCCTTGCGCCATACCGTGCACAAGAAAGAACACCAAATCAAAGTCATTCACCACTTCGAGCGTTGCTTGCGCATCCGCTAGATCGAGATAAGTAAGGGTGAGGTTAGGGTGTGGCTGAGTTCGGGATTCTAGATAGTCAATATGACGCGCTGCTGCAGTGACAATGTAACCTTTGTCGAGCAGTTGTGGAAGAAGTTGTGAGCCAATGTAACCGGAAGCCCCAAGTACCAACACCTTTTTCATTCTGAGTCCTTTTTATTGCTGGTGGATTAGTCACCACTGGGTATAATCATGAGACACTTTTCCCTTTCTATCAATAAGTTGTCGACGGAGCGAGCATGACTTTTTTTTCACAATTGATTACTCATGCTGATAAGTCGTTTTTACGTCGACTGTTTGCCATCGCATTACCTATTACTTTGCAGAGCATGATGTTCTCTAGTCGAAGCTTGGTGGACGTTTTGATGCTAGGCCAGTTGGGTGAAGCGGAAATTGCAGCGGTCGGCGTTGCTGCAAGAGCGACCTTTGTAACCACGATTATGCTCCTTGGTGTGACAACGGGTGGTGCGCTGCTAACGGCACAATATTGGGGAGCGGGCGATAAAGTCGGAGTTCGCCAAAGCACGTCATTGACTTGGATGATCTCCATGGTGTTCGCTGCTTTCACCGTCGTGTTGTTCGTACTCTTCCCTGAACCAATTATGCGCCTAACGACGGATTCAGAGGAAGTGATTCGTCTTGGGGCTGACTATTTGGTGATTTCATCGGTTAGTATGTTCGCTGTAGCTTGTGTCGCGAGTATGGCTGTAGGTTTACGTGCCATGCATCAACCTGGGCTAAGTACTTTCTTTAGCGGCATTGGTATTGCGTCTAACATTTTCCTCAACTGGGTGCTGATTTTCGGTAAATTTGGCTTTCCTCCAATGGGGATTAAAGGTGCTGCGATCGCGACAGTGATCAGTGGCGTAATAGAGGTCACATGCCTATTCAGTTACTTGTGGTTTAAAAAACACATCATCGCGTTTGGATGGGATGATATTCGTGCCAGCTTGGTGTTGGATAAAATCACACGTTTCTTGAAGTTATCTCTTCCTACCACATTTAACTTCCTTGCTTGGGCTGGCGGTTTGTTTGCCTATCACGCCATTATGGGGCAGGCCGGAGTGCAAGGCTTGGCTGCTTTATCAGTGATGACACCGGTTGAGTCGATTGCTCTGGCCATGATGATAGGTTCATCTAATGCAGCGGCTGTTTTAGTAGGCAACCAACTAGGCGCGAAGCAGTTTGGTCCGGTTTACTACCAAGCGTGGGCAACGGTCTTCCTGAATGTAGCCATCGCCATCGTTGTCGCTATTTTGCTTCTACTCTCTAACCAACTTATTCTCGATGCATTCAGCGCACTGACACCAGAAACTCGGCACCTTGCTGAGCAGTTTATGGTGATTCTCGCTATTGGTGTGATTCTGCGCTCCGTGCCTATGATGGCCATTGTTGGTGTGCTACGCGCAGGTGGGGATGTGAAGTTCTGTTTATATCAAGATCTGATCGCACAATGGGTGATCAGTATCCCTCTCGCTGCCTTCGGTGCAATCTACCTTGGTTTTGAACCGCAATGGGTTTATCTACTGTTTTTGACCGAAGAAGTGGTGAAGTGGGGAACGTGTTTTCAACGTATGGCGAGTAAGAAATGGATGAAAAATTTGATCGAAGCTTGAGTGGTGTCTCGAGACAAGTTGCATTTGTACCCTGATAGTGTGATCAACTATTCAAAATACTTCCTACCAACAGCATTTTAGTGTAGATTCTGATTCCAATTTTTAGACACCATTTGAGCGGCAAAATCAATGTTAAAACTGTCAGACCTATGTAAAGGCTATGTAGACGGGGGAGAATTTCATCCTGTACTGCAAGGGGCAGAATTAACATTACAACAAGGTGAACAAGTTGCATTAATGGGGGAGAGTGGTTCAGGTAAAAGTACCTTACTTAACTTGATCGCAGGTCTCGATACCGCTGATTCAGGCGAGATCCAGTACCCAAGCTTTGCCATGCACAGCGCACCAGAGCATCTAAGAACCTTATATCGCCGTAATAACATTGGTAATATCTTCCAGCAGTTTAACCTTCTTCCTACCCTGAACATTGCTGACAACATCCGCTTCTGTCGCCAATTGAAAGGCTTACCAGAAGACAAAGGCTTGTGGCGTCAAATCCTTTCCGCTCTCGACCTTATGCCGCTTTTAGGTCGTTACCCTGAAGAAGTGTCCGGTGGTCAGCAACAACGTGCTGCGATTGCTCGTGCGTTGTATATGGAACCGAAAATTCTGCTTGCCGATGAACCAACAGGTAGCTTGGATGAGCGCAATGCCGAAGCCGTAATGCGCTTACTTACGAGCCTAGCACGCCAGTTAGAGTGTACTTTGCTGCTGGTTACACACAGTGAAAAGGTGGCAGAACACATGGAAGGTCGAATCCGTCTTCAAGGAGGGCAGCTGCATGTTATGGCCCGTAGTTAAAGCACTACTCGGTCACTACCGCCGCTATCCACTTCAAATTATTCTTGTTTGGCTTGGTTTAACCCTTGGAGTGTCACTCCTTGTTGGTGTTACTTCTATTAACCAACACGCGAAACAGAGTTACGAAACCGGTGAGAAACTTTTTTCAAACCCTTTGCCTTACCGTATTCGTACTAAGCATTCTGCTAATAAAATCCCCCAAGGCTTTTATATCCAATTGCGTCGTGCTGGTTTCAACCAGTGTGCGCCGTTTGATATTCTCCACCTTGATACGGAAGCCGACCTAAGCTTGATGTTGGTTGGTGTCGATCCCGTCGCCTTATTGCCTCTACAGCAGGGTAAATCGCTTAAAGACCTACCGATGCTGTCTTTAATGAAGCCTCCTTATCCTATCCTTGCAAGCCAAGACTTGGCTGCACACATGCAATGGAGCGATGGCGACTTTATTCAACTCAATGATGGTAGTCGACTTGGGCCACTAAAAGTCGACTCAGATAACCTGCTCTCCGGCACTCGCCTTGTAACCGATATTTCTCTGCTTCGTATGCTCAAGCGCAGCTCTGGTTTGTCTGCTATCGCTTGTGGTGAAATGCCAGAAGAGAAAATACTGGCTCTTAAGAACATGCTGCCTAACGGTATGACACTGGTGCGTAACAGCCGTACTGAGCTAGAGTCTTTAACGAAAGCATTTCACATGAACTTGACGGCGATGGGCATGCTGTCGTTCTTAGTGGGTTTGTTCATCTTCTACCAAGCAATGTCACTGTCGTTTATTCAGCGCCAGCGCTTGGTCGGCATACTTCGCCAAACTGGTGTCAATGGTATACAGCTCGCCCAAGCTTTGATGCTTGAACTGACCATTCTTGTGTTGGTTGCATGGGCTTGTGGTAACTTCTTTGGCCTTATCTTAGCGAATGAGCTGATCCCAGCAGTTTCGTCGAGCTTGAGCGATCTTTACGACGCCAATGTTGGCCTAACGATAGGCTGGTCATGGGAATCGAGCCTATACAGTTTAGTGATGTCAGCGATGGGGGCTCTCATTTCATGTCTTTGGCCGCTGATTCGTCTGCTGAAATCGCAACCGATTCGCCTTTCTTCTCGTTTATCTCTGATGCGTTTTGCTGGACGTGAGTTCTCTTGGCAAGCTTTTGCGGCTTGTGCTTTCTGTGTCGCCGCCGTAGCCGTGTACCAAGCACCTAAAACACAAGAGTCGGGTTTTGCCATTATTGCCTTGATGCTAATCAGTGTGGCCTTGTTTATGCCATTTTTGATGTGGCATATGTTCCAAAGCTTTTCTTACTCACTACGTTGGGTGCGTGTGCGTTGGTTCTTCGCTGATGCGGCTGCGAGCATGAGTTACCGTGGCGTTGCGACGATGGCGTTTATGCTCGCCTTGGCAGCAAATATTGGTGTGGAAACCATGGTTGGTAGCTTCCGAGATACGACGGATAAATGGTTAAGCCAACGCCTAGCCGCCGACCTCTATATATACCCAACTAACAACTCAGCAGCACGTATGAGCGCTTGGTTGAAAGAACAACCTGAAGTAGACGCTGTCTGGTGGCGTTGGGAAAAAGACGTCCCAACGGAACGTGGTGCATTGCAAGTAGTGAGTACTGGTTCCTCAGAAGGGGAGTTGGACTCTCTGACTGTGAAGCTTGGTGTGCCGAACTATTGGTATCACTTGCACCATTCGAAGAGCTTAATGGTGAGCGAATCCATGGCTTTGAAGCTCGATATTCGCCCGGGTGACTATATTGATCTTCAGCCTCCATTAGGTGGAGGGTGGCAAGTCGTTGGTGTGTATTACGACTACGGTAACCCGTACAACCAAGTCATGATGTCGCATCGTAATTGGCTGTACGCGTTTGCTGGCTCAGGTAATGTAGGGCTTGGCGTTTTGGTGAAGGACAACGTTAACGGAGAGGGCTTGAAGCGTCGTCTAGAAAACGTGTTCCGTTTACCTCAGGATCGAGTGTTCGACAACAACAATATCTATAACCAAGCCATGCGCGTGTTTGATCATACTTTTGCTATTGCGGGAACGCTAGGCAACATCACTTTGATTATCGCCGTATTTGGATTGTTCTTCGCAACGCTAGCGGGCGAGTTTTCTCGTCAACGACACTTCTCATTGCTACGCTGTATGGGCGTTTCCGGTAAAGAATTGGTGATGTTAGGAGGCCTTCAGTTGTTTGCCTTCGGTATGATATCCGCCATTATTGCAGTACCACTGGGTTTAGCACTGGCACATCTGATCGTTGATATCATTATTAAGCAATCATTCGGTTGGTCGCTGGAGCTGCAAACCATTCCTTGGGAGTACGCTCAAACCATCGCTTGGGCAATGCTGGCCATTATGATCGCTGGTGCGCTGCCAGTGATTAGAATGATTAAGAGCACGCCAATGAAGTCATTGAGGGATGCGCTGTAGTGAAAAACATGAAACCTAAAAAGCGATTATCTCTCTCGGTATTGTTGTGTATCGTTGCAATCACGATGACTGGCGTAGCATTGTATTTGACACTATGGGCGGAAGCGACCGCAACAGAACAGGGTGAGATCAGCGATGTACTCAAACGTGAAAGTAAGACGGTTTTCGAGCCAGTCCTACCTGATGAGCATGTATCGCTACCCGATGATTTCCGTTTTCACCCAGATTACCAGCATGAGTGGTGGAACTACTTTGCTAAGGTTCAGGACAAGCACGGCAAAGTGTACAACATTCAATGGAGCTATTTCCGCGTAGCGACAGACGAACGTGATACTCGAGGTTGGCAGAACCCACACTTATTTATTGCCCACATTGTTATCAGCAATGGCTCTCACGTATGGAAAGAGCAGCGCGTCGCCCGTGGTGGTATTGGCCAAGCTGGGATGACCAATCGTCCGTTCCGTTTGTGGATTGATAACTGGAATTGGCGTGCTCTTGGTTCAACACCATTCCCAGGCAATCTGGATGTCGCCACTGACGCTTTTGCCCTCGATTTGAACACAACAACCAGCGGTCCATTTGTGGTGAACGGTGATAAAGGGTTTCAGGTTAAGCATGCCCTTCAATCGATCGCCTCTTTCAGCTTCAGCGCGCCTTTCTTGAATGTGAAAGGGACGCTTACCCTTAATGGTCGCGAGATCCCTGTTTCTGGCTCAGCCTGGACGCAGAAAGAGTGGGGAAGTGGCCTGATTGGCGAAGGCCAGCAAGGCTGGGATTGGTTTGTGTTTAACCTTGATGATGGGCGAGCGCTTACAGTAAGTCGTTATCGTCACAATGGCCAGGTTCCTCATCTCTTCGGTACGTTGTCAACGCGCTCTGGAAAAGTCATCAATCTAACTGATAAAGACATCACGATGACGCCACTACACGTCACTAATCTTTCTAATGGAAGAAGGTTACCTCTCCAATGGATTATTAACGTTCCTGAGCAGAACATAAATTTGACGACGAGAATCATAAAATCGGACATGTGGTTGCCGTTTGTGATTCCTTATTGGGAAGGCCCGATACTCGCATCCGGTTCTAATGAAGCTTGGGGATTTATGCAGCTCACCGGTTATTAAACAGAACAGAAAAGGCCATCCAGTTGGGTGGTTTTTTTGGTAATGAAACACGCAATTTTCGGTGTAAAACCGCACGTTAATCACGAAAATTCATCAGATATTATACTAACTTAATAGTAGTCTATGTGAATAGATTGAGCTTATAAGGAGATAGGCAGGTCTTGTAAAAAAATATGTTCTTGTTGAAAAATACGATGTTTCGTATATGAAACATCGGAAAAATCGAAGTTTAAACTCTAAACAAGCGATTATTCTTACATTTTCTTCAGCTATAAACTCTCATCATTCTTTGTTACTCGTTTATTAAGATAATAAATATAAGGGCGAAACCATGAACGATGTCATTCGTGACTTTTTTAAAATGGAATCCGCAGGCGGTATCCTTCTTGTAATTGCAGCTGCAATTGCTATGACCATTGCAAACTCACCGCTTGGCGAAAGTTATCAAGCGATGCTGCATACTTATGTATTTGGTATGTCAGTGTCTCACTGGATTAATGACGGCTTGATGGCCGTGTTCTTCCTATTAATCGGCCTTGAAGTAAAGCGTGAGCTACTTGAAGGTGCACTAAAATCGAAAGAAACCGCGATCTTCCCTGCTATTGCAGCGGTAGGTGGTATGTTAGCACCGGCACTGGTTTATGTGGCTTTCAACGCCGGTGACCCAGAGGCTATCTCTGGCTGGGCTATTCCAGCTGCAACAGACATTGCCTTTGCTCTTGGTATTATGGCGCTTCTTGGTAAGCGTGTGCCAATCAGCTTGAAAGTATTCCTTCTAGCATTGGCTATTATTGATGACCTTGGTGTCGTGGTTATCATCGCGTTGTTCTACACAGGCGATCTATCAACGATGGCATTACTTGTTGGCTTTGTCATGACCGGTGTGTTGTTCATGCTGAACGCCAAAGAGGTCACTAAGCTGACGCCATATATGATCGTAGGTGCGATACTATGGTTTGCTGTACTTAAATCAGGAGTTCACGCAACACTTGCTGGCGTAGTAATTGGTTTTGCTATTCCACTTAAAGGCAAGAAAGGCGAGCATTCTCCACTGAAACACATGGAGCACGCACTTCATCCATACGTAGCGTTCGGTATTCTTCCTTTGTTTGCTTTTGCAAACGCGGGTATCTCGCTAGAGGGTGTATCGATGTCAGGTCTGACTTCAATGCTACCGCTAGGTATCGCTCTGGGCCTATTGGTGGGTAAGCCGCTGGGTATCTTCACATTCAGCTGGGCTGCTGTGAAACTGGGTATCGCAAAACTGCCTCAGGGCGTTAACTTTATCCATATCTTTGCAGTGTCGGTTCTTTGTGGTATCGGCTTCACGATGTCGATTTTCATCTCATCGCTAGCGTTTGCTAACGTAAGCCCTGAGTTTGATACCTACGCTCGATTGGGTATCTTGATGGGCTCAACGACCGCAGCGATTATTGGCTATGCACTACTGCACTTCTCATTGCCGAAGAAAGCGGTAGAAGAAGTCGCAAGCGAGAAAAAAGCGTAAGCTAAGATAGAATAATTTACCGAAAGCCTCCCGACTGGGAGGCTTTTTTGTATCTGTAGGTTGGCGAAGTTTGCTAAGCACAATACAAAGCTCATCCAAAGGGGAGCTCAAATGACAGGCGAAAAAAAGCCCAGACTAAAAAGTGTCTGGGCGGATACAAACATAGGAGTTAATAAGAAAAAGCAGCAATGTAGCAACTAGATAGAAACAAGTTTGACGGCCTGAAAAACTTTAAATGCCCTAGTTGTTACAGTAATTCAGACCGGACTAATTCCAAACAGTTCCATTTTTTTTAGAAGTTTTTTTCACAAAATAATATTCGCTTTAAATTCATTCTCTTAAAGCGTCACTTTTCTTTCTGGTCAGACCAATGCGTGAAAATGTGATGTTAATCATTTGTTAATCTCAGGTTTCGGGAGTATATTTTCAAACAGTTGTTTAATACGAGTGATTGAAATGGCCCCGAGAAGTACAACAAAAGAAAAAATACTCGATGTAGCAGAAGGACTATTTGCAGAATACGGCTTCAATGACACATCACTACGAACCATTACTGGTAAGGCAAACGTAAACCTGGCTTCGGTTAACTACCACTTTGGCGACAAGAAAACGCTTGTAAGGGCAGTGCTAGACCGTTACCTAGAAGCGCTAATGCCAAGTATTAAGACGTCGTTAATCGAGCTAAACACACGTGATAGCTACAACATGGATGAAGTGTTTGAATCGTTGCGTTTACCGCTAAGATCGTTGAATGAGGTGAGACCGAACGGTACGGCATTGTTTATGTTACTGATTGGTCGAGGCTACACCGACGTACAAGGTCATTTACGCTGGTTTATCAGTACAAGATATGAAGAAGTGATGAGCTTGTTCATGTTTTCCATCATGAAAGCGAACCCAGAATTAACCGAAGAACAATTGTTCTGGCGATTACACTTCACATTAGGCACTTGCGTTTTCACTATGGCATCAAGCCAAGCGTTAACAGAAATTGCAGAAAGTAAGTTTGAAAAAGAGGTTGATGTTAAGTCTGTCGTCGACCTTTTGATTCCATACTTGTCGGCTGGCATGTCGGCAAAGTAATGCATATTAAATCAATAATAAAGATAAGTTAAAGCCGCTAGCGGTGACGTGAACAAAAGGATCTGAACTATGAGCTCTCTACGAAGAAAATGGATTAGTGACCCAGCATTTAAAATGTTTAAGAAAGTACTGCCTCCATTGTCGAGTACTGAAAAAGAAGCAATGGAAGCGGGCAGTGTATGGTGGGACGCTGAGCTATTCTCAGGCAAGCCAAACTTTACAACGCTACATCATTATCCGAAGCCTGCTCTGACGTCTGAAGAGCAAGCCTTCATGGACAATGAGCTAGAAACGTTACTAGAAATGTTGGATGACCAAAAGATCGTGAAAGACGATCGAGATCTTCCACCAGAAGTATGGGAGTTTTTACGCAAGGAGCGTTTCTTCTCGCTGATCATTTCAAAAGAATACGGTGGCCGAGAGTTTTCAGCGCTGGCTAACTCAACCATCGTTTCTCGCATTGCAACGCGTAGTATCAGTGCTGCGGTTTCAGTGATGGTTCCAAACTCTCTTGGTCCGGGTGAGCTGCTTTCTCACTATGGTACTCAAGATCAAAAAGATTATTGGCTGCCGCGTCTTGCAGACGGTACGGATATTCCATGTTTTGCCCTTACTGGTCCTGAAGCGGGCTCGGACGCTGGTGGTATCCCAGACCAAGGCGTTGTGTGTTATGGCATGCATGAAGGTGAAGAAGTTCTAGGTATCCGTGTTAGCTGGAACAAGCGTTACATCACTCTAGCACCCGTAGCAACGGTTCTTGGTCTAGCGTTTAAGCTTCAAGATCCTGATGGTCTACTTGGTGACAAGAAAGACGTGGGTATCACTTGTGCACTGATTCCTGCTGATCACGAAGGTGTCGAAATTGGCGAGCGTCATGACCCACTGGGTTCTGCATTCATGAACGGCCCAACACGCGGTAACGATGTGTTTATTCCAATGGATTGGTTGATCGGTGGCTCTGAATACGCTGGCAAAGGTTGGCGTATGTTGGTGGAATGTCTATCGGCTGGACGAGGCATTTCCCTTCCTGCACTAGGCACAGCGATTGGCCACCTAACAACACGCACAACTGGCGCTTATGCTTATGTTCGTAAGCAGTTTGGTATGTCGATTGGTAAGTTTGAAGGTGTTGCAGAGGCGATGGGGCGCATTGGTGGTTTAACCTACCTACTAGAAGCGACTCGAACGCTAACCACCACTTCTCTAGATATGAAGGAGAAGCCAGGCATTGTAACTGCGATTGCGAAATACCACATGACGGAAATCGCTCGTACTATCCTAAATGACTCTTTCGATATCCATGCTGGTCGTGCTATTCAAGACGGTCCAATGAACTACCTAGCAAAACACTATCTAGGTATTCCGGTCGCGATTACGGTTGAAGGTGCAAACATCTTAACTCGGAACTTAATGATCTTTGGTCAGGGTGCGACACGTTGTCATCCATACGTGTTGAAAGAGATGGAAGCGGCGGCCAATCCTGATCCGAAAGAGGGCGCAAAAGAGTTTGATGATCTGCTGTTCAAACATATCAAACACGCAATGGGTAACACCTTTGGCGCATTGGGTGCAGCGTTGACTGGTTCTCGCTTCGTGAAAGCACACATGAGCGGACCGACGCAGCAATACTATAAAGATATTACTCGCCTCAGCCGCGCGCTGGCAGTGAGTGCAGACTTCGCAATGTTGACTCTAGGCGGTGACCTGAAGCGCAAAGAAATGATTTCTGCACGCCTTGGTGATGGCCTAAGCTACTTGTACATGGCTTCTGCTGCACTTAAGAAGTATGAAGATGAAGGTCGTCAGCAGGGTGATTTGAACTTTGTACATTATGCAGTACAACACTGCTTATACAATGCTTCGAAGTCATTGAATGAGGCTTACTCGAACTTCCCGGTGAAATATGTAGGTGGCGTTCTAAAAGGCTTGTTGTTCCCATTGGGTAACCACTTCAATGCGCCAAGCGACGAGCTATGTGTGAGCCTAGCAGAAGCGATGATGACACCAGGCGCTCAACGTGACCGACTGACTCATCTATGCTACATCGGCAAAGAGGAAGACGACAGCGTTGGCCTAATGGAACGTGCATTCTTGGCGATGTACGATGTGAAGCCTCTAGAGCGTAAGCTGATGAAAGCTGCAAAAGATGGCAAAGTAGCGCGTAAAGGTCTATTGCATGACCGCCTACAGCAAGCGTTTGAAGCCGAGGTACTGACAGAGCAAGAAATCGACCAAATCATGGCGGCAGATAAGTTGCGCTACAAAGCGATTCAAGTCGACCACTTTAGTCACGATTTCTCAGAAGTTCGCACCAACGTGACGACGAAGAAATCGCACCTGAACTCAGCAGCATGAAGCGTTTGAGTATAAAATGAGAGAAGCACCTCAATTGAGGTGCTTTTTTGTGTTTGAGCCTTTAGGTTTTTCTGTTGAGTGCTCCAACCACTTGCATTTTCGCAGCATTTTTACAGAAATTAGGTGCGAAGTAGGGCTGAACCTTTTATCCTAGCAACGTTTTTTAAAGGAAGTTGAATATGATCATCAAACCTAGAATTCGTGGATTTATCTGTACTACTACGCACCCAGTGGGTTGTGAAGCTAACGTAAAAGAACAAATTGCTTACACTAAAGCACAAGGCCCAATTAAAAACGCACCAAAACGCGTTCTTGTTGTGGGTGCATCAAGTGGCTACGGCCTATCTTCTCGTATCGCTGCGGCATTTGGTGGCGGTGCTTCAACTATCGGTGTTTTCTTCGAAAAAGAAGGCACAGAGAAGAAGCCAGGTACAGCAGGTTTTTACAACGCGGCTGCTTTCGAGAAGCTAGCACGTGAAGAAGGTCTGTACGCGAAAAGCCTAAACGGCGACGCTTTCTCAAATGAAGCAAAACAGAAAACAATCGATCTGATTAAAGAAGACCTTGGTCAGGTAGATATGGTGGTTTACTCACTGGCTTCTCCAGTACGTAAAATGCCAGAGACGGGTGAACTAATCCGTTCAGCACTTAAGCCTATCGGTGAGACTTACACGTCAACGGCTGTTGATACCAACAAAGACGTCATCATCGAAGCAAGCGTAGAGCCTGCAACTGAGCAAGAAATCCAAGACACAGTAACCGTAATGGGCGGTGAAGACTGGGAACTATGGATTAACGCACTATCAGAAGCTGGCGTGCTAGCAGATGGTTGCAAAACAGTAGCATACAGCTACATCGGTACTGAGCTAACTTGGCCTATCTACTGGGATGGTGCTCTAGGCAAAGCGAAAATGGACCTTGATCGTGCATCAGCAGCACTGAACGAGAAACTATCTGCAACTGGCGGTAGCGCAAACGTAGCGGTACTTAAGTCTGTTGTGACTCAAGCAAGCTCTGCAATTCCTGTTATGCCTCTATACATCGCGATGGTATTCAAGAAAATGCGTGAAGAAGGCGTACATGAAGGTTGTATGGAGCAGATCTTCCGTATGTTCAGCCAGCGTCTTTACAAAGAAGACGGCAGCGCTGCAGAAGTAGATGAAGTGAACCGTCTACGTCTGGATGATTGGGAACTGCGCGAAGATATCCAACAACACTGTCGTGACCTATGGCCACAGATCACGTCTGAAAACCTAAAAGAGCTAACTGACTACGTTGAGTACAAAGAAGAGTTCTTGAAGCTATTCGGCTTCGGTGTTGACGGTGTGGATTACGAAGCAGACGTGAACCCAGCAGTAGAAACAGATTTCACTCAAATCTAATCGTTTCTAACGGAATTAAAAAAGGCGCTCAATGAGCGCCTTTTTTGTGTCTTAATGCCTTGTGTTGAATCATGAGCGCTACCTAAAACCAACCAGCAACGCTCATTCAAAGGGTTTAGCTTAGAATAATCAGGATAGTACCTGCTAGCGTCATCAAGATATTAGCAATCGCGTACGTACCAGCATAACCCAGAGCAGGAATTGTCGACTTCGCGTATTCGTTCACTACATCCATTGCTGGCGCACATGTACGCGCACCGATGATGGCACCAAAGAGTAGGGCACGGTTCATCTTAAGTACGTAAGCGCCAACTAGGTAAGCAAGCACGACAGGCACAACGCTGACGATAAACGCCAAACCGATGATCTGCGGACCGACTTGTGAAAGGTGCTCAAAAATCTTACCACCAGCGCTCAAACCAATTCCGACCATAAAGAACATCAGTCCTAAGTCTTTGACCATGTTCAGTGCCCCCTGTGGAACATAACCAAAAGTGGGGTGGTTTGCTCGTAGGAAGCCCAGTGTGATGCCAGAAAGTAATAGGCCGACTGCGTTACCTAAGCTGAATGACACTTGACCAAACGTCATGGTCACCAAGCCAAACATAATGCCCAGAATAAAGAAGCTACAAAATGCGAGTAAGTCTGCCATCTGGCTGTGGATCGAGATGAAACCGATTTTCTCAGCAAGGCCATGAACACGACTCTTTTCACCACTCACCTGAAGTACATCACCTTTAGCGAGAACAATGTCTAAATCCATCGGCATTTCAATTTGAGCACGTACTACGCGGTTCAAGAAACAGCCGAATTCCGATAGGTTCAAATCAGATAAACGCTTACCAGCAATTGCATCGCTTTTAACCACGATCTCTTCTTCGACAATTCGAAGGTCAAGTAGGTTACGGTCGAATACTTCTTTGCCGTTACGGAAACTTGGGTCAAGACGTGCGTGGCTGTCTGGGAAACCTACTAGTGCGATTTCGTCTCCTTCTTGTAGGATTGCGTCACCATCTGGGTGGGCCAGAATGCCGTTACGACGAATACGTTCTATGTAACAACCTGTCTGGCGGTAAATGCCCAGCTCACGAAGGTTCTTACCATCTGCCCAGTCAATCAGCTCAGGGCCAACACGGTACGCACGGATAATCGGCAGGTACACCTTACGTTGGCTAGAGTTACCAAGTCCACGCTCTTGTGCGATCTGCTGCGCTGAATCCGATAGGTTTTGCTTTTGCAGCTTTGGCAGCAGTTTGGCGAACATGATCATACTGATCAAACCCACCAGATAAGCCATCGCGTAACCGACGGATAGATTTTCTAATACCAAAGAAAAGTCCATGTTACGCGGAATGGTTGCAAGACCAGAGTTTAATGCATCTTGTGCACCTACCAGAACAGGCGTAGCGGTAAGAGCACCCGCCATCATACCGGCAGATAAACCAAAATCGAGGCCCATATAGTGGCTGCAAAAGTAGGTAAGACCTACCGCAGAGACTAATACGGTCATACTTAGAATAAAGTAATGTTTACCGTCTCGGAAAAAAATGCCGAAGAAGTTAGGCCCAGCTTCAATACCTACACAGTAGATAAACAGCATAAAGCCGATGGTTAAGGCCTCTGCATTAAAAGAAAAGCCAAGATGGCCCATTACGAGAGAAGTAATGAGAACGCCAATAGAATTGCCTAACTGCAACTTTCCAAAGCGAATTTTACCAATGGCAAGGCCAATTGCTAATACGACGAAGATTAGAAGAATGGGGTTTTGTTCGAGAAGGTGTACGACGTCTATGTTCACTGCGTGGCTCGGGTAAGGTGTGTGCCAAATAAAATAGTTAAGAATTTCGAATTGTAACTAAATATGGAAAAAAGATAAGTGAAATTTTTTAGGTTTTACTATTACTTGACGTAGGGGAATTCTAATTTGGAAAGATAATAAAAAAGCCGCTAATAGCGGCTTTAAAAAATCAGTAATTTGAATTACTCATCGAACAGACCTAGGTGCTCTTTTGCGTAAGCTTCAAAGTCATCACAACCACCGATGTGCGTTTGGTCGATGAAGATTTGAGGAACAGTTTCTACTGGCTTACCAACTGTTTTCTCTAGGTCAGCTTTAGAAATGCCTTCAGCGTGGATATCTACGTAACGGTAGTTGAAGTCATCACGTTTTGCTTTTAGCGTTTCTGCGTGCTCTTTTGCACGAACACAGAATGGACAAGCTGGGCGACCAAAGATAACTACGAACATAATCTTATTTCTCCTAAAATCTCTTCTTGTAGAAAGCGACACTAGACTTCATGTCGGTACACGCCTTCATTTGTTGGGATAACTATGCCCGATCCAGTTACGGAAATAAAGTAGCAATTACCTCTTGTCTCGATAGGTGAAATCTATCGTATAAAAACTGAACGCGCACTAAGCTTATAGCCAAGAAAAGTCACTTTTGAGGGCAATTCTTAATCGTTTAAATGGCGTGTTAAGTATGTGAAGTGACGCATAAAAACATACTTAATGTAGGGTTAATGGCGGCAAGGTGCACTCGGTCAACTTTTTTTTGCTGAAAGCATAGCACTCTAGTGTGAGTTGTTGTTTGGGGAGGAAGTGTATGTTTCAGTTTATGACTGCGACACGGATTATCTTCGGCGAGGGGGCGCTCCAATCTTCGCTGTCTGTAATCAATCAATTTGGCTACAGCGTTTTACTGGTCACGGGTAAAGATACGCAACGAGCCACACCTATCATTAATTATCTAAAAGCGCAGAACATGCGTTATCAGCATGTCGCCATTAATGGCGAACCTAATATCACCATGGTGGAAGAAACTGCCGTGCTTGGGCGCAAGTTTCAGCCGGACATGGTCATTGCCATTGGTGGGGGCAGTGTCATTGATATGGGCAAAGCACTTGCCGCTATCATCCCCAACCAAGGTGATGTCTATGATTACGTCGAAGTGGTTGGGCGAAACGTACCTTTAAAAACCAAACCGATTCATTTTATTGCAATTCCTACGACAGCAAGTACTGGATCTGAAGTGACCAGAAATGCGGTGCTTAAGTCGGGGCAAGATCAAGTGAAGGTCAGTTTAAGAAGCCCGGAAATGCTTGCTGATGTAGCGATAGTCGATCCAACGTTAACCTATGGCACTGATCAATATACCTCTGGTCGCGGCGCGATGGATGCGTTCACTCACCTTATGGAAGCTTACGTATGTGGTGATCCTAATCCGCTCACTGACATGGTGTGTGAGGAAGGGTTGCGTCGTTTAAGCCGTTCGGTCATTGCAGGGTGTAAGCAAGACAGTCACAAAGCCAGAGCAGACCTTTCTTTTGCAGCACTTTTGGGTGGAATGGCCATCACCAACGCTAAGCTAGGCGCTGCGCACGGTTTAGCTTCTGCATTGGGTGGCAAGCTTGATGCTCCTCACAGTGTCATTACCGCGCGTTTGGCACCTCATGTTATGCAAGAAAACATCAATGCTGCAAAAAAGGCAGGGCGCAGCGACGTAATAAGCCGTTACAAGCGATTGGCGCAACTCGTCACGGAAAGAACCAATGCCAACGAGCATGACGGCGTACTTTGGGTGAAAATGGTGCTGGATAAGCTTGAGTTACCTCAGCTTGGAAAATTTGGTGTGTGTCAGACGTCGTTTGAGCAAGTCGCCGATGATGCACTAAAGTCAGTTGCCATCAAAGGTAACCCATTACCGCTTACGCAAGATCGTTTGGTGTACATTCTTCGCCAAGTATGTGATTGCAGCGATGCCTGCGTGGGCGAGAGTGAGGGTAGCCAACATGTAAGCTCAGTAGAGGTGTTGGAGTCACGTTCTGATCTCTCAGATGTGAATCAATAGAAATACGATTGACCAGATACGAAAAGGGGAGCTATTTAGCTCCCCTTTCTATTTTTTATTACTGACTAAGTCGATTCGCTAGTATTGACTCAGCTTGTCGTAGCGGCTGTCTTTCAGCGCGTCTTTTACTCGCTTCAAGTTCTCACGGAAGCCAGTGCCACGGCGCAGAGTAAAGCCAGTGGCTAGCACATCGATCACCGTCATTTGTACTACGCGACTTGCCATTGGCATGTAAACGTCAGTGTCTTCTGGTACGTCTAGAGTAATAGCCAGTGAGCTTGCTTTCTCTAGCGGTGAATCTTTTGCTGTGATAGCAATAACGGTTGCACCGTTTTCACGTGCAAGGTTCGCAATCTCAACTTGGCTCTTAGTACGACCCGTATGAGAAATCAGAACGATCACGTCGTTATCACTGCAGTTAATGCAGCTCATGCGTTGCATTACGATGTCTTCAAAACAAGTAATTGGAATGTTGAAGCGGATAAACTTGTTTTGAGCGTCACGCGCAACAGAAGAAGAGGCGCCTAGACCGAAGAATGAGATGCGCTTCGCTTGAGTCAACAGATCAACCGCACGGTTAACTTGCATCGCATCAAGGCTGTTTTTCGCAACATCCAAACACGCCATTGTCGATTCAAAAATCTTGTGCGTGTAGGCATCAGGGCCATCGTCTTCTTCCACGTTACGGTTAACGTAAGGTGTACCATTGGCAAGGCTTTGCGCAAGGTGAAGTTTAAAGTCCGGGAAACCTTTGGTATCCAGACGGCGACAGAAACGGTTTACAGTAGGCTCACTCACGTCAGCCATTTTCGCTAACGTTGCAATGCTTGAATGAATTGCAGTTTGTGGAGACGCCATAATTACTTCTGCAACTTTGCGCTCTGACTTACTGAAATTCTCCAGATTTTTTTGAATTTTTTCTAATGTATTCATAGTGTTCACGAGGGTATAGAGAACAACTCGCTGGCTCTGCTAACGGGTGGAAACCCAAGGGCTTCTCGGTCTAGAGGGGCGTTAACGAAAACTACCAGCGCCATAAAATCAGTATAAACCCGATCCTCAATCTGGCTAAACCAAATACGGTTACTATTTCGTGAGAATTTGACAAGCCTCAAACAAAATGTTGTAAAAACTACAGAATTGGATGTGGGATAGTTGGTTTGTTGCTCTAGTGGCACAATAATGATGTTTGAGTTACACCAAAACGAAAGAAATTTTCAATTTGATGTAACTCACATTGACGCTTAAGAATTGAGAATGTCTTCGACTGTTTCTTCAATCTTCGCCATTAAACTTGGAGCTTGCAAAGCAATTTCGCGTTGTTCATCCAGAACAGCACTTAGAATATCGTTCGTGGTCAATGGGTTGGCTAATACAACACGGAAAACGATGGTGTTCATACGCTGCCATTGGTCTGGGTTCAGTCGAGTACGAGAAACGAATGATTTGCCCGTTTCACGTTGACGCTTTTGGATAAATTGAGTCAGCTGGTTTAACAACTCGTTCAATTTCTCTTTCTGCGTACCTTGTGCTTTTTCTAGCGCTGCTCGTATATGAGTTGGCAAATAGCGATAGGTCAGCAGGCAAAGCTCAGGCTCAGACACCAACTCAAAGTCTTCCTGCTGGTTGATAAGATCAGCAAAGTAACGAGCCTTGGCAATACTCTGATCGATAAGCAGTTCATAACCAGGGCGGCTGATGATGTGCATCGCTGCGTAAACCAGCATCGCCATACCTGAACGTGAGCCTTCCAGAGTGTGGCTGCCTAAGTCTTTTGAACCTTTACGCAAGATATACTGCGCGTGATGCTCGATAGACTTCATCGCGTCTGGATCTTTAAACAGAACCATGCCCGCGCCCATTGGGATGTAGAGCTGTTTGTGGGCGTCAATGGTGACCGAGTCTGCAAGCTCAACACCGTCAAGCAGGTGACGATGGTGATTCGACATCAGAGTAGCTCCACCCCATGCTGCATCCACGTGAAAATGGCAATTGTGTTCCGCACAAACTTCGGCGATTTGAGCCAGAGGATCAACACTACCCGTCTCGGTTGTACCTGCAACACCAACGACAGCGATAGGCTTGATGTTTTGTGCTTCAAGCTCAGCGATTTTCACTTTAAGGTCATCAACGATAATGCGGTTATTCGCATCTGTTTTGACAGCAACCAAGCCTTCTTGGCCAAGTCCAAGCACGTCAGCGGCTTTCTTTAATGAGTAGTGGCCACGCTCTGAAACCAGAATTGCCAGTCCTTCATAGCCATAGTGCTTCATGGCTTTGAATAGACCTTCTTTCTCCACGCCTTTAAATGCGCCGTTCGCTTTTAATGCCTTGTTGCGTGCAACCCAAAGCGCAGTAATGTTGGCGATGGTACCGCCAGAACAAAATGCACCGAGAGAGTGCTTCGCACTGTGCATCCACTTAGCGTAGAACTTATCGTCCTGTCCGTAGATAAGGCGGTGCAACATACCAAGTACTTGGCGTTCAAGTGGTGTGAATGCTTTCGAAGTTTCAATCTTTACCAAGTTTTGGTTTAAAGCAATCATGATCTTCGACAACGGCATTAAGAAATACGGTAGGGCAGAAGTCATGTGACCAATAAAGCTTGGTGCAGAAGTGTGAACCGAGTGAGATACCAAAGTATCCAGTAGGTGCTCGGTGTGGTCTGAAACGAACTCAGGTTGCTCAGGAATCTGAGCAGAAGAAAAGTCTTTCTCTATTTCGTGTAAAGGCTTTTCTTCTGCCACGATGTGTTCACGAAGAAATTGATTCAAGTTCTGGGAGAGACTTTCGTCGATTTTGGTCAACGTCGAATCTGGACCTTCAGGAATCGTGAAGATCTTTAACAAGCTCTCGAAGCTAACGTCAGCGGTTTTTTGTTCCTTAACCATAGCAAAGAATCTTTGTAGTTATTTTGGTAATGCGAGCGGCACAATCTAAACCAAAACGGGCGCAAAGTCCCGTTTTAATTATTGAAACCCATGTTGCTGAAATGAAATTCTTAGGCGAGGTTTATTCACACTTCTGCTTTTCAATCTTAGCAATTGATTGATTGTACTTATTAAGTGCAGAATCGATCTGTTTTGGATGGCTTAATAAGTCAGCAAAAGCAGAACGTAGGTCATAGTTCTTTGGGTGGTTTGCTGATTGGCGGTCGCTGAACGTCTTTTGTGCCGCTTGGCCTAGTTCATCGCTGCGTGTCGCCAGTTGTTTTACATCGTGCTGTTCTAGCTTCAGCCATGCTTCGACGGGTTGCTCTGTTGCAACACGGCTAGGATCGTTTTTCAAGAAGTAATGTACCGCTTCACGGTTAAGCTCAAAGTGGTGCTTACGACCTTCTAAGAACCACTGACTTACTTCTTTCAAATCAGGGTATTGCGTAACGGTTAGGTCAACGAGATCTTGGTACCACTGCAGAGAAGCGTCGATGTAACCGTCGTATTTATTTGCAAGACATTGCTGATCAGCAGCAAAAGTGAAAGTTGAGCTTGTAGCGAGGAGCGCCGCAACGACAAAGCGTTTCATTGTTATTCCTTTTGGTTGTATTCCCTTTGTAACCCTAATAGGCACTATGCCTTGCCTGTCACTGATTACCGATCCAAGAGTTAAAAATCAAAGGGCTCGATAACAAAGCGGTAAACCAGAAAATTCTCTTTGAATTGAGCATTTTGAGGTTACGTGGGTATTTGAATTTTTGCCGTATTGTAATGGATGTTAAGGACTATTCCTGAGATCTAGCTAGCAAGAGACACAAAGAAAAGCATCATTACAGGCACTAATAAGCTTAGGATAAAACCGCTAACAATCGCGACAGGCACACATCGAACACCACCAGTGGTTTGAATCACCGGTAGGGTAAAGTCCATTGCTGTAGCACCCGCGTAGCCAATAGCAGTCGAAGGATAAGTGCGAATAAATAGTGGAATCGCGACCAATGCAACCAGCTCTCGCATTAACTCAATCAAGAAGGAGGCTCCGCCAAAGATTGGGCCAAATGCATCGCCCATCAAAATACCCGCCAGAGAGTACCAGCCAAAGCCCGATGACATTGCTAACGCTTGATAGAGTGGTAGGTCGAGAATCATTCCGGCAATGACGCCACCGATCATGCACGTCACTATGATCACAGAAGCGATTGCCATACCTTGTTTATTCAAAAGAATCTGGCGCAGCGTTAGGCCACTGTTGCGTAGTTGAATGCCAATAAAGAACAGCAATAGAAATAAAATCCACTCGCTTGCGGTATCTACCCAAGAAAGCCCAATAGGAAGAATTAAGCCGGCAATCAAACCGCCGCCAACAACGACCACTAATTTGACCGATTCTAATGCCATAGAAGAGAGAGGAAGTTTCTTTTGATTCTGGTCCGTCTGCAAAGGCAGCAGCTTATCAACCAGTGGCAAAGCCATTAGGTTACATACACCCAAGCAAACAAAAAAAGTGCCCGCGTAGAGGAGGATGGTTTGCAGGTTGCTACCAAGGTTATCAAGCGCAGCCAAGCTCAATCCCATCAAAGAGAGGATGACGTAAATAAGGTAAGAGGTCGATTTATTGATCTTCTCCAGTACTGACGAGCGAGAAACTGGAATTAAATAGCCCACCACTAATGGGGCGAAGATAAATAGCATCCCTGAGAACATAAAACTCAATGATTCCTTTCTGAGATAAGCAAGATAATTCAGCCACGCAAAAATGAATCAGAATACTATCTGAATGAAGTCGTGGCTGGATTTTGATGTATTAGAGATTAAAGACCGCTTGCGCTAAGCACTTCTTTAATTTCACTTTGGAAGTCAGTATCACTCATATTGCTGAGATCGTACAAGACCTCGGCGCCAGTTAAATTGAACTCTACTTCGTGATCTTCAATGCGTTCGTCTTGGTTACGGAACATTAATAGATGGTTTGCGATACGAGCAATATCTAAATAACTTACTTCAGGGCGAGCAGATTCGAACTTCTCATTCGAGGAGACTTCGCGGAAATCATTATCAAAGCCCCATTTTTCTAGTACTAATTTACTCGTAGCAGAACAGCGGGTTTGGAATATTTGTAGCGCGATATCGGCATCAAGGTAATTGCCGCGATCAAGATACAAGTGGTATTCGTTTATCAAGCAGAACAAGCCGATGTCCGCCAATAAGCCAACCAACAATGCCTTCTCTTGTTCTAGATGACCATAAGTCGCAGGTTCATGCTTGCGAAACTCCTGAACCACCAACACCATGGTTGCGCCAAGCTCACGAGAAACTGCGGCACTTTTCACCAAGATACTATTACATTCTTTGGTTAAGTTTACTGAATGCTTTAATTGTTCAATCGCTTGTGCAGTGACAATGTCTCTTACGCGAAGAATACCGAGTCGAGAAACGGCCGTTATTAAGTCATTACAAGTGATATTGCGACGATTAAAGATAACGGAGTTCGCGACACGCACGACAACAGCAGCTAGGCCAGGATCTTCTAAAAGTGCATTGGCAACGTCTGCGATGGTGGTGTGTTCTTCAGTGCAAAGCTGTTGAATCCTGAGTACGACATCAGGGATCGGAGGAAGGGAAATTTTGCCAGTAGAAATAGACTGTTCTACCAGCTGAGCGAACTCAGATTCGAGTGCTTTTATAAGCTTATCTTTATTATTCGGTAGCCAGAAAAATGATAGATGTTCCATTACGACGCTGTGCTTGAGAGCTTTCGTACAGTGTACCCTCACAGTATGTTAGTTATCAATTAAATACCTGTCTCGCTTTCGCAATTGCCGTATTAATCACCATGATGCTTAATTTTTGGCAGTGATTGCGTCAAAAAAACATCGGTCTAGGAGTTGTAAGTGTGAAACTAATCACGTATGTTGAATTTGTACTTTGGCATCTGTGACATAGATCCTAACTTATTTTTCAACGTTAAGTATGATTAAGACAGTTGGTGAGCGCAATTCACAAAAAATACGCCAACATATCGACAATTTATAATTCGCTACAAGCTGCTGTTTATCTGGTGACATCGCTAATCGGGGTAACTTATTCCAATTAAAGAGGTCAATGGACATGACAGACCAAGCTTTTTTTAACTATGTAAGCAATTTTAGTGAGTACCAAAAACGTTCAATGTTTGGCGGTATTGGTTTATTCAGCAACGACGCAATGTTTGCTCTAGTAAGTAACGACTGCTGTTACTTGCGCGGTGGCAATGGCCTCGATGAAGAGTTCACTCAACTAAACTGTGAAAAATATAAGCACGTCAAAAAACAAACGACGGCAACGGTAAATTATTACGATGTAACAGAATTGTTCGATTCCGGTTTTGCTGGGTTGGATGAGCTGCTACAAAAATCAATTAATTGTTCTATCAAGGAACGCAAATACCAAAAGTCTTCAGCCAGTAGACGTTTGCGTGATCTACCGAATATGCAGCTAACGCTAGAGCGTATGGTAAAGAAAGCGGGTATTGATGACGTAGACACGTTTTTGGAGCTTGGCCCAGTAGAAGTCTTCAACAAAGTAAGAGTGGCATACGGCAGTGATGTAGACGTTAAGCTGCTTTGGAAGTTTGCTGGTGCGATTGATGGTATCCATTGGAAACTGATCCAAGAACCACGCAAGAAGCAGCTACTGGCTATGTGTGAATAAATCTATTTAGTTTCACGATGATTGACTCGTTTAGGATGAAGTTAGCGAGTCATAAAAGGTGAGTGTTGAAAGCGACAAAAAGGAAGTTGATGTTTTTGACCACTTCATTTGAGTTAGTCATTGCAACAAATTAGTTTTTACCCATAAAAAACCGAGGCATATGCCTCGGTTTTTGTATTTTTGCTTCTGATGGAGCGTAATCAAATGATTGATTAGAACTTGAAGCGAGTCGTGAACATTACTTGATCACCGTAGAAGTCGTTGATACGCGCTTCTGCACCTAGAGAGAATAGCTCTGTAGAGTGGAATCGAGCGTAAACAGAACCGATCCAATCGTCATCGTTGTCGATAGATACGTAACCTGCTTTACCACCCACCTCTAGCTGAGGACCAAGCCACTGGCGTACACCAAGGTTCAGTTCCATACCCACGTCTGTGCTGCTTGAGTTTGATGGCTGCACAACACGCATTAGCATTTCACCAGTTAGGTCTGCCCAGTTGTTAAGTGGAGAGTGGAAACCAAAACCTGCAGCTGAGTCGAAATCGCCATCGAATTCTGAATCGATGCGCGCAACTACGTGTGCATTTGGGTGGATTGATTTGCTAAAACCAGCACCGAATGTCACAGGGCTTGCACCAATGCGAGCTTCCATGTAGTCGTAGCTAAAGTTGCTCATTGTTGCTGGAGCGTTGTAGTCGTTCGCAGCTAGAGCTTGGCTAGATGCCAGCAAAAGGGCAGTGGCTAATAGTGTTTTACGCATAACTAACGATAAACCTTGTCTTATAGTTCCATGGATCCAAGTAACCACTTGAACCGTAATCTGATTTGTTCGACATCATAATAAAAACCAAGGTCGACGACCAACAAAAAAGTGTCGATGTTTTGTCAAATGAGTCAATTGTGCCATGTTCACAGCAAAAAACGCGCCATGTAGGAGGTATCTTGGTGCCTTTTTCTCGCAAAACGATTATTCGCCAAAGCTTGCTCGTCTGTCAGCCATTGCATTGAGGATGGCTTCTGCATCCAGAATTGAGGTCCACGACAACAGATTGTCATCATTTTCTATCATAAAAGCAGTCAGTTGAGACGTGGTGGCTTCTCGCAGTTCTTCACCTTTCCATGGCTTAGCGATGTAGTAATCGAGACTTCCATGATTTACAGCTTCAACGGTGTCTTCTAGGCCTGCTTGCCCGGTGAGCAAGAGTTTACGTGCCGATTTTGTGTCACCATTTTGACTGAGCTCGATTAAGAAGCTTATACCAGTCTGCTCTGGCATGATGTGGTCACAAAGAATGAGGGCGAGTTGAATGCCATCTTCCGCCATTTCTTCAATCACTTGTTTGGCTTCCGTGACGGATTCCGCACCTTCGACCACAAAGTTATCTTCAAATGGAATCAGATCCTGAAGGACACTATCTAAGACTTCTCTTTCATCATCCACGCACAAAATCAGATATTTAGTCATGCTTCATCTCCTTCTTGAGTGATAGGTAACCAGACGGTCATGCAAGTGTACTGGTTGAGCTCAGACTCCACCTCTATCCAGCCTTTATGGCTAGCCATAATTTGTTGGCAGATAGAAAGTCCGATTCCTAAGCCGAAATTGCCTTCTTTCTTGGTTGTAAAGTTGAGTTCAAAAATGGCTTTTTGTTGTGATTTTGGGATGCCGCATCCGTTGTCTTTGAATGAGATGACAGCGTAGGTTTGATTATTTTTCTCGACCGATCGCGATCGAATAGTCAGCTCGCCTTTATCGGGGAAGGCATCAATCGCGTTGGAAATTAGGTTGGTCCAAACTTGCTGCAGCGCAATGGGTTGGCAGAGCGTATGAGGCAGCGGAGCGTAGTCAGTAGTGACCTTGTGCATTTTGAGTTTGTTTTCAAAGATCACTAACGTATCTTCAATGCCTTCATGCAGATCAGCAAAGTGCAAACTTTCATCATCGGAACGTGCATATCCCTTCAAGCTCTTCACCATGTCGGCAATGCGGGCAGCACAAACATTTATCGAGCGAAGTGATGAGCCGACTTGATGATATTGCTCTAATGTTCCTAATGTCTGTAATGAATCCGCTTTTTGACGAGTAAGATCTGTTATCAACGCTTTATCTGATTCGAGACCAAGGTTCACGACTTTTTTGGCTAGGTTCCTGTCTGGCAGGAAGTTGCTAAGCTGTTTAACGCGCTCTCGTAACTCCGCGGTTGAGGCTGGCTTAACCCTTTGGGCTCTAGTCAACAAATCAATGCCCTTTTCTTGAATGTCGTGGCTAGGGAGTTCTGTGAGCAGATTCTCCAGTGTCTGCGTCAGATTTTCCACCCCGCGGAGAATGGCTGCGATAGGGTTGTTTAACTCATGGGCAACGCCGGCGACAAGTTGCCCAAGCATCGCCATTTTTTCTCTCTCAATAAGTTGTTGGTGGGCAGATTCTAGAGACTCCAGAGTTTTTTGTAGTTGTAACTTGGTGTTGATGCTGCGTTGCAATCGTCGGTTGAAATGACGGAGGAGCAGGTTAGTAAAGAGCGGTAATAAGTTTGAATCGCTCTGCATTACTTTGCGGAATTCGTTTCGATCTAGTTTAATGACTTCTGTTTGAGTCAGGGTCAGTGCCGTAGAAAATGAGTTTTCACCGGTGACAAAGGACATGCCGCCAATGATATTACCTTTAGAGTGACGAACCACCTCACGTTGCATTCCTAGCTCGTCGCGTTTGTACAGCGCAACTTCACCACTGGTGATAAACCACAAGAAACTGTTGGGTTCACCTTCTACCGTCAGTAAGTGTTCTGGGGAGTAGGTTCGACATGCTTCACTATCGTCATCTTGTTCAAAGAAATGTTGTAGTGCGCTGATCACTTGTTCCGCCAGCTCTTCGTCGGAAAGAGAGTGGTAGTCGTTCAAGAAGCCTGCTTGGTAGTTGCTCATTTGATTTTCGATGTGAGCACGAAGCAACTTGTGCTGGTCGAGAATTTGGCTGTAGCTAAGTAAGTCTTCTCTATCGTGACGAAGAATAAATTGGGTAAGTTCTTTTTGTGCCGTATTGAGCAGCACCTTGTCTGGCAGTGGTTTCGTTAAGCAATGATCTAGGCGTCCTTCATTGACGGCGGTTAAGATTGCCTCAATATCAGAAGAACAACTGATAAGGATCTTTCGAGCTTGCTCGGTATGAGGTTTACGATCTAAACCGATAAGAAAATCGACGCCGTTGAAATGCGCGTGATGGCTAGCGATAACGAGCGCCACTTTTTGTTCTCTCTCTTCGAGGTATTCCAAAGCACTCTGGGCTTCTTCAATCGATTCTACCGACAGAATATCAAACTTGCTCGAGAAGGCAGACAACTCCAAGCGAAACTGCTCGGCACTAATGGGATTGTTGTCGAGGCACAATACGGCGTAGCGGTTCACAGTGGTTTGAGCTCCGGTTAAAACTTAGCACTAACAACATATCAATTAAATACAAGAATGGTTGGGAGCTGGGTATTGTTCTCGATTAATGAACTAAAATAACCATCAATAGTCTGATATATCTCAATGTTTTATCCGCTTTGGGTTTGGGTTAGACTGAGCACAAATACTCAATAAGTGACGTTATGGAAAATCTAAAAAAAATGGGTGCCATCGGTGGCGCTATTTCTCTTGCGCTATGTTGGCCGTTAGCGGTTGGTCAGATTGGTCAATCTATTATTGAAGACGGCATTGCCAATATGAACGATGAGATGGTGAAAGGCGAGGTTGTTGAATATGACCGCGGTTACTTATCTTCCGTTGTTTTGACGCGTTACACCGTGGTTGATCCAGAAATCAAAGCGCAGCTTGAACGTGATGGTTTGCCAACAGCATTTGATGTGACCAGTGACGTAACTCATGGTTTAACAAGCCTAAGTGCAGATTCTAGATTAGTAGACGCCGATTTCTTGCCTTTGACAATGCACAGCCAAACTCAGCTTAACGGTAATACCGATTTCACGCTTGATTTAGCGAGCTGGAACTACCAAAACGACGCTCAAGGCATGCACCTTTCATCAAGTCCTGCTCAGGTTAAAGGTAACGTGACAGTCCTTGGTGATTTGAACTACCAAGTGTCGATTCCTTCGGTACAGATTGATTTTGAAAACGGCGAAGAAATTCACCTCACTGAATTGACTGGCGAGGGTAAAGGCAAACAAGCGAAAGGTTACTGGTTAGGTGAGCAATCTTTCTCACTGCAAAAGCTGGATATCGTCGATGCGCAACTGGCGCCTTTGTTCCTGATTGAAAGTGCTAGCTACAGCGGCAATACCTCTCTCAACGAAGCGGGTGATAAGCTGAGTTCGAAACTGGTGTTGGATGCGAAGCAAATGCGCCTAACGGATGGAACCGATGTTGATAACTTCAAGCTGGATTTTGCTATTGGCGACGTAGATAGCAAATCGTTTGATGAGATCATGTCGATTTACCAAAGCTCGCCAATGCTTGATGAGCAAGAAATCCAAAAACTGTTGCCACATATTGATGCGCTCTTCAGCAAAGGCTTTAGTCTTTCTGTGAACGAACTGTCTTTGGCGTTTGGTGAAGGTAAGTTCCGTAACGAATGGCAACTGTCTGTTCCTCAAGGCACGGACAACATCACTCAAGACCCAATGAAGTTGATGACAGCAACGAGTGGTTCACTTAACACCTACTTCTCGGATGAGCTGGTGGATCTCTACCCATTCATTCAAGAAAGTGTTGATGAGTTGATGGTGATGGAGCTTATCGAGAAAAAAGACGACGGTTATGAACTAAAAGCGCAAATTTCGGATGGGAAATTGAAGTTCGAAAATGGACAAGAGTTTCCTTTAATCGCACTGCTTATGCCAGCGATGATGCAATAGAGAAGTATACAAAGTAAGTTTTTAGCTTTTTCAGTTTAAAAAGAGGTCGTAAGACCTCTTTTCTTGTTTTTATCCCTGCAAAAACGTGATATTAATTTCGTCATACTTACTTAGCAGGAGCAATGAGCATCATGGAACAAAATACGGACAACGTATTTAACTTCAGTGCAGGGCCAGCAGGTCTGCCAAAAGCAGTCATGCAGCAAGCACAAAAGGAGCTAATCAACTGGCAAGGTCTTGGTACTTCAGTGATGGAGATCAGTCACCGAAGTAAAGAGTTCATCAAGGTTGCGGAAGAAGCAGAGCAAGACCTTCGTGATCTTCTGAATATCCCAGACAATTACAAAGTACTGTTTTGCCAAGGTGGTGCTCGTGCTCAATTTGCCGCTGTTCCACTTAACTTGCTAGGTGATGCGGAAACTGCGACTTACATTGATGGTGGTTACTGGGCAGAAAGTGCCGTAGCAGAAGCGAAAAAGTACTGTGAACCTGACGTGTTTAATGCAAAAACAGTCATCGATGGAAAGGCTGCTGTGCTGCCAGCAACGGAGTGGAAGATCTCACCAGACGCGGCTTACGTTCACTTCTGTCCTAACGAAACCATTGATGGTGTTGAGATTAGCGACCTACCAGTAACGGACAAACCAATCGTTGCTGATATGTCTTCAACCATTCTTTCTCGTGAAATTGACATTTCAAAGTACGGCGTGATTTACGCTGGCGCACAGAAGAACATTGGCCCTTCTGGCATCGCGATTGCCATCGTACGTGATGATCTGCTTGGCTTGGCGAAGCAAGTACTACCAAGCATTTTGGATTACAAAGTGTTGGCAGAAAAAGAGTCGATGTTCAATACGCCACCAACGTTTGCTTGGTACTTGTCTGGTCTGGTATTCAAATGGCTGAAAGAACAGGGCGGTGTGAAAGCGATTGAGCAAGTAAACCGTGAGAAAGCGGCGCTGCTTTACGATTACATCGATCAGTCTGATTTCTACCGCAATGGTGTTTATTCAGCTAACCGCTCGCTAATGAATGTTCCATTCCAGCTTGCGAAGCCAGAGCTTGACGGCACATTCCTAGAGCTTGCTGATGCGAAAGGCCTTAAAGCGCTAAAAGGTCACCGAGCAGTAGGAGGGATGCGTGCGTCAATCTACAACGCGATGCCACTTGAGGGTGTTCAAGCGCTTGTCGATTTCATGCGTGAGTTTGAGCAACAGTACGCTTAAACATTTGCTGTGATATAATCCAAAAAGGCGTCGCAAAAGCGGCGCTTTTTGCTTTCTGCAGCACAGTGAAATCGTCAATGGAAGCATTCGCACATTTCCATGGCGCTTGTTTGAATCGGTACTTGTGGTTCGCTATGTTTGTTTTGATGTCAGTCATTTTCGAGGGTTCTTGTGAGATATTTGAGCTGTTTCCTTCTCTTGTTTCTTCCTTCTTTGATTTCCGCGCAGGAAATCCAAGTGTGGAGTGGTATTGAGTACTCCACGGTTGCTGAAATCAATGAGCGATTTCAGGAAGAGACGGGCAATACACTCGCCATCCGAGAATTTGATGTTAATAATATCCGCTCTGAGTTGCTGCTCGCCAAACAAACTGGGATTACGGTACCTGATGTAATTTGGGTGCCTTCAGACTTCCTTGGTTTACACGATTACTTTGACCTCGCCAAGATTCCACCGAGTTGGATAGAGGAAAAGAGTATTGAACCTAAAGCTCTTGAATTAGTGACGGTAGATGGTGCCATCTACGGTGTGCCACTCGGTTTGGGGAATCACCTTGTTTTGTACGTAAATACAAAACTGACGGACGACATACAGCCAACATGGGAAACGTTATTGGAAAAAGCGAAGCAGGGAGAAAACGCCCTAGCGATGCAATATCCCAACATGTACTTTCTTATGTCGTTCGTTCCTATGTTCTCTGATCGCAGACCTGAACCACTTACTGATATCGATGTCTCTGCGTTAGCTGCAGCACTCAAATTTTATGGCGCGTTGCCTGAAAAAGGGTTGGTGCACGATGAAGTATCTCAAGAGCAAGCGCGCGCTCAGTTCATTCAAGGCAAAGTCCCGTATTTGATTGATGGAGACTGGGCATTGGGTGAGTTGAAGCAGCATTTTTCAGCTGAGCTGAAGATCAGCAGTTTACCGACTTACAATAACCATCATATGCATTCTCTGAGTGGTGGGAAGGTGCTCGCTTTCAATGCCGAAGCCATGGCAAATAGCGATAAACGTAAAGCAATGCGCACTTTGGCCACCATTGTACAAAACCCTGAGTTTATTGAAGATGTGATTATTAATCAGAACCTTATTTCCACGAACCGTTCCATAAACCGTAAATGGTATGATGCAAATAGCACCTATTATAGCGAGTTGTACAAAGAGCTGACGCCAGCCTATGCGATGCCAAGTACGGTCGAAATGGCGGTAACATGGGAAGCGCTTATTCGCGGTTATAAGCGTTATCGTTCGGGGATGCCAGCCAAAAGCGCAGCTCAATTTGTGGTCGATTTTATCCAAAATCACTCACAGCATATCCATCGTCGTAGGAAGTCATCATGATTAGTTTGCGTAGCATACTGACTTTGATTGTCGTTGCAGGCTCTCTTTTACCTGCCTATTGGGTTGGGATCAGCATGATCGATAAGCACCAAGCAGACCTCTTGGTGCAAAAAGAGATCAAGTTGGAAAACACGAATCAAGGTATTCAGAAAACCATCAGTGAAGATTTAACATTCATTGCTAACTTAACTCGCTGGTATTCAAAAGATCGCCTGTTAGTGCAAGGCATGGATAACGTGCTTTATTCAAGTGTTATTTGGCAAATGATTGAGACCTTTGAAGGGCTTGCTACGAACGTCAGTACGACCTATATCATTGATAAGAATTGGCAGCCGATGTACGAGAGTAACGGCTCTGTCTATCATCTAGAGAACAGCCGCCTTTTAACCAAAATTAGAGCCGCAGATACACTTTATAAGCAAGGTAAGATGTACCACACCACTTACTTTGATGAAGGCTTGGTTTATAAAGGTGGACAGAGTGGCATTGCGATTGTTAGCCCACTTTTACCGTACACTTTGTTACCTGGTTCAGAATATGAGCCTCAAGGTTATTTGGTCGTGTTGGTGTCTTACCAAGATCTGATCCAGATCTCTCAACCTTTTCTTTACAAGCAAGAATCGGTCAATTTTCACTACGGCGATGTCAGCTTGACGAAAGGAGATGACTCAAAGTTCATGAGCGACATCGTGGTTACAAACCGGAACTTTGTTGAGCCCCTAGAAATCACAATGATCCATTCGGTTTCTAACGCTGCTCGTGATCAAGAGTTGATGCAATCCAAGCAGCAGTTGTTAAACATTATTGTTGCAACGTTAGTAGTGACGCTTGTTATCGCAATTTTGGCAAGTCGTTGGCTGACCCTACCAATCCGAGAAATGACGATGGTGGTTCGTAGTTTTAAAAATAATAAGCGGCCAGATCTCACACCTAAACGCTTTCAATTCAAAGAGTTTAGGCAGCTTATGAACCTTTTAGATTCACTGTGGGTTCAATTGACGAATCACATGGACGAGCTCGAGATTCGAAACCAAGCGTTACGTAAAGCCAACCAACAAGTTCAAGATACCAATGCGCAGTTAGCGAACTTTAACCAAGTTCTAGAACACAGAGTAGAAGAGCAAACGGCAGAATTGCGTGTGAACCTAACACGAGAGGAAGCGCACAAAGCTAAGTTGATGACATTGATTAATTTCACGACCAGTCATGCTGGTGTTGGTTATCACGCTATTCCTGAAGTGATTAACTCGGGTTTGAATCGCTTGTTACCTCAGTCTGATATGCGTTTTAGCTTTACGAAGCCCAAAGGCGAGAGAGTGAAAACCATGCGTTCATCAACTGGCACTGTGGTGGGGTATTTTGATTACGGCACCTATGCGTTAGATGAAGAAGAACGCATCTTACTTGAGCTATTCAAAAAGCAGTTGTACTCATGGTTAGAACTGGAAGATTTCGCGCGCAGAGACAAGCTATCTAAGTGCCTAAACCGTAAAGCGTTTGATGATGATTATGAGTTCGCTCGCCAATCGGTAGCGAAAGGTTGCTGGGACTCGATGGCAGTCATTATCATCGATATTAATGGGCTCAAAACGCTTAATGATAATTATGGACACGATCGAGGCGACTTGCTGATTTCAAAATCTACGCAATTGATTAAGTCGGTATTGCGAGATGAGTTGATGCTTTATCGCATCGGTGGCGATGAGTTCGCGATCATTGCACCTGAACAAAGCCAGCAATCACTGGAAGCATTGATAAGCTCGCTAGAAGAAGCGCAAGAAGACAAATGGATTGATCTATCGGAGCACAAGCGTCATCCACTCAAGTTCTCTGTCGGCGGGGCATCGAGTGATAATGTTTCACTAGATAATCTATTTTCCATGGCAGACGAAGCTATGTATGAGAAAAAACGAGCCTTCTATCAACTCTCAGGCAACGAATAACGGCTAATGTAAACAGTGATAGAGAGCCCTCACTTCATGTTGGAGTGAGGGCTTTTTAATACCGAAAATTTACTTTAGGTGCAGAGTTAAGGGTTTTGCGACTGCAATTGAGGCGATGGGTGAGGCATCATCAAGCGGGTAAGAGATATTCGAACTAATGATGCCTGCGTTGTATAGGCAGTACACAAGATCCAGTTTGATGTTGCTTTGTTCTAATTCCACGCCGGTAAACACTGTGCCGCAGTCAGAGATTTCAGTGAGGTTGACGGCTTTTTGTAAAGAGATCTTAAGTAATCGATCTTCAGCATCGTAACTGAACGACCTTACAGCGAAGTCGTCGATATTGATTATGGACTGATTCTCTTCATCAGTATCCAAGAAAATTGGGTTTACTTTATCCCTGTATCGAATCGATAGCGTTCCATGTAAATCAAATGGATAGCGAATTTTTTTCATGGTTCTCACCTGTAGGTAAATCGGAGGCACTCTACCTACCGATATTAACGAGTGAATGGAAACATGGGATAGCATCCAAGAAATAGATAAAAGCATGTTTGCTAAGTTGGTTTTACAGAGCAAATGTGAAAACGCCAAGGAATGAGATTGAACTAAAGTGACGGCGAAGTAGTCAACAATAAGCATATTATTGAAATCTAATCTGTTATTTGCCTACGAAATGAGATTTGAGAAAACTAGAATATAAACACATTGATTTCGTGCCCTTTGGCAAAGATTGCTGATGCAAGGCCTATTGACCAAGTACGAAATAATGAAAAGACCAACGAGGCATAGGAAAGAGGGAGGTGCAATGTTGGCCTTTAATCGCAGTGGATACTCAATGATGAAATTGGGGAAGCTTACTTAGCAGATGCAGCCGGGACGTTCTGTACAGGCTTCGCAGTTTCGGTGAGAACAAACACCACAGCAAGTAAGCAGATAGAGAAATTCTGGCTGAGTAAACAATTCACTTGTCTCTATGTACATGATGGCTCGAGTATAGCGCTTAGAACCAACCTTAATCGCTCCTACAGGGTTTTCGCCTTCATAGGCTGCTACGCTGAAGCCCATTTTTAGCATGACATCTACCGAGCTTTTGAGTGTCACACTCGCATAGTAATGATGGATCTGAGCGTTTTGAGCTAAGAAAGTAAACTCTGTATGTAATTGCTTCCGAAAAACACGCTCGTTCTTCGAGTGTTGACTGATGGCGTAATAAGAATACACCCCTTTGTCTTTTATCCCCTTAGTCAGCCTAAGATCGATTGAATCGATAGGTAAGCGGTTCTTTTTAATTCTATCAATCTCATTTTCAAATGTTGTTTCAGTAAAGAACATGCCAATGTTATGGCCGACTAGCTCTTTGTTAGAAAGGTATTTGTAAGTGATTGCTCGACCGTCTCGCTGGTATTCAACCAGATCGATGGAAGTGAGATTATGTTTGACGTTAAGCCACTTCAACTGATTGTGAAAGTTGTTGAGACTATGGATGAAGTCTTGCTCATTACTTTGGCTGAGCTCTTCCTCGTCAATATGGTTATGCTCAATAGGAAATGGCGTGTTGTAGTCAATTCCTGAAAGAATAGACATCGCATCCTGATATCGCTGCTTCAACGACAATTCAAATTGCTCCACATCATCTTTTAACGATGAGTCTACCCCCAAACTGCACAAATAAGGCAGCAAGTTATTTTCAAATGCCCTAAGCACCCTTACCCTTCGACTAAGGCTTGGTTGAGTTATGCCTCTTTCCCAGCGACTAAAAGTGACACAATCTATGTTGGCTAAATCACCACCTAATAGGTTTAACCTTATCGATGCTTGCTCCTGAGTTAAGCCTAATGTGGTTCTTATTGATTTTAGATAACTCCCGAACACTTTACTTTCCCCCTTTGGTTTAAAACATGTCCATAGCTAAATTTGTTATATTTGGTAGAAGTTATGTGCATGATATTTCCCTGCCGAATATGTCAATTACTTGAAATGGTATTCCATTTACACACAGCCCTTAAAAATTGATATGGCGTATGGGAGGCTGACAATGTATTAATATTTATGTCGTATTTGTTCATAAATATTACGCAAATCGTATTATGTTTGTTGTTAAATTGAGAAGGCATTGTGCTTATTGAGAGAATAGAAGATGCCTAGTTCAGGACTTATTTGTCCTAAATAACAATAAAAATGCCTTGAATTTACTCTCTTTTTTAGATTTGAATCTCATAGGTTAATGAAATATATACACTTATACATACGGTAAATTATTTTTTGCACTTATCTTAAAAGTGAGAAACGTTCGGCTGGGAGAACATATTTCATATGAGTATATTAGATATTTATTAAGGAGTTAGTCGCTCAGGATTAATTAGAGTACAAGCACTAATTTTTAATAGTAATTAATACGATTTCATAGTGCTTGTTATATTAGAAGGATGACTTATATCGATTTTTAGCCATTGATGATATTGGCTTGATGTTGATGAAGAAGAGAAATAATCGATGGTTGAGCTAATAAAACTGCGGTATCTACTTTTAGTAAGCATTTACGATATGCTGTTTTACCAATTTTAACTGACCCTATTTTATCGGGAGTATCGTAAGCGATTTTTTCTGCCCCTAGGCTTACCAAATAACCAGTAAACTGGTTATCAAAGGCGTAGTAGTACAGTTGAGTAATGTTTGAACGCTGAGCAATGTAATCGACCAATGTAGGATGAAGAATCATGAATACCTGTTCGCTAGTCGCATAACGACTTAAACAACATAAAGCAAGCTCTCTGGCTTCTGAGTATGCCCGTGCAAGGTTAAACGGTAAGGTTTGATGCGGTGTATTAAAGCAGGTATCTAGATCTTCCACGCGAAATAAAAAAGAAATGGAATGACCGCGAACTTTTTGTGAAGCACTGTCTTTGTAGACTTTGGCAATCAGTTTCTTTTCTTCATGCATTGTTAAAAAGTCTAGATCGATCATTCCAGGATAGTGGGCATCTGCATTCAGGAAAAAGTTTTTTAACCGAGTAAGGTGAGCGTCAACCTCGTCTTCAAATAACGTTTCTTCGGTAATCTCAATCTCTTCGCTGGGCTTCAACTCTTCATAGTCTGACATCATCAATAACGCACGCTGGGAGCGAAAGCGTGTATAAAGAATATCATCTAGAAATGTTTCATCTTCAGGGGAGGGGATGGACAGTAAGAAGGGCTTTAGATCCAGTGTTAATTCACGCAATACTTTGATGGCTTTAATCGTATTGGGTGTGGTGGTGTTTCTCTCCCAGCGACTTACTGTCACTGAGTCAACGGATGCGAATTCGGGGTTAGCAAGGTTGAGCTTTGTGGCCAGTTCCCTTTGGGTTAATCCTTGTTGCACTCTCAACTGTTTTAGATAGTCTCCAAACATACATGTACCTTGTTGTTATTATTGAAAGGAGGCCTGCATTACTTTGGCCTCCTAAATTAGGTTAGTTGATTATTGAGAATATTGTTTCTTCAATAGTAGCAATAACTCAGGACGAGTCATCCAAATTGCACTATCAAGTTTGAGGAGGCAGCGCATGTACTTTTCTGTCCCAATTTTGACGATGCCATGCACACTAGGTTCATCAAAAGCGACTTTCTCTGCCCCAATCCCAATCATATAGTCAGCCGTGAGCTTATCAACGGCATAGTAATAGAGATCTTGCACGTTAGCGTGTGTAGCTAGAAAGTCGATTCCAGTTTGATGGTCAATCCAAAAGGTTGGCTCGTCAGAGCAAAAGTGGGTTAACGCGCAGATTGCCATCTTTTTAGTTTCAGCATAAGGCTTGGTTTTCCTTATCGGTACTTTGAGATAAGGGGAGCAAAAATAGTCTCTCAAGTCGTCTGCATGAAAGAAGAAAGACAAGGAGTGCCCGTGCAACTTTCCCGTCAAGCTATCCAGATATTTTTTGCCGTAAATCTTATGATCTTGTTGATACTGATAAAGGTCGACATCGAACAGCAAGTTATGATCAATGCCAATACCGCTTAAGAAGTTCTTCAAGCTTTCTTCATACTTTTCTCCCCTCGCTTCAAACAGAGGGGCTTCAACAACATCGCTTGGCTCTGCGTCTTGATTAGAGCGGTATGATGTATTCATGAGCACATCTTTCGGTGAGTGGTAACGCTCATTGAGATAATGGTCAATTTGCGTTTTATCTTCATCGAACTCAATAGAGAGGAGGTAGGGTCTAATATCGTTTGTGAGTGTACGCAGCACTTTCACCGCTTTCACGGGATTCGGTGACGTAATATTGCGTTCCCAACGACTGACCGTTACGGAGTCGATAGAGGCAAATTCTGGATCTGCTAAATTAAGTTTTACCGCGAGTGCCTTTTGCGTAAGTTGTGCTTCAGTCCTAAGTCGTTTCAGGTAATCCCCAAACATACATAAGCCTCATGATGACTTGAATCGTATTTCATTCTTTCTTGATACCACATAAACAGTAGTAGCCGTTTTTATGCTAGGCAGAGTTACCTTTACTCATGTCAATAATATGTCTGAATTTGGTTATATCCTGTTCATCTATAGGAGGCGATAACAATAATCGGTCTTGCTTATTCGCATGTTAGTAGGGATAGAATTTCTGGCCTTGATAACCAAATTGCACTGTCGACGCGATATAAACAGCGTTTAAATGATTGGTTACCTATTTTTACAATGCCGTTGTGACTTGGTGTATCAAAGGCCACTTTCTCTGCATCTAAACTATTCATATAACTTACTGACCAATGGTCTACTGCATAAAAATACATATCATGAATGTTCGCATGAGTTGCAACAAACTTTGCACCAAACGCTCCATTTTTCCAAAACACTGCTTCATTCGATGAGAAGCGGGAAACGGTGCAGACGGCCATAGTGCGGTTTGCTGAATAAGGTCGAGATTGCTGCAACGGAACAGGAAAGAAAGGAGATGAAAGATATTGGCGTAGCTCGTTTGCATCAAATAAGAAGGAGATATTGTGTCCAAGGATCTCTTCGCTTTCTTTGGCAATATACTTACGAGTAACGGCTTTTTGCTCTTGTTGATATTGATACAAATCGATATCAAATAATGCACTGTTGTCTAAAGATAGACTCGCAAAAAAGTGCTTTAAGCTGTTTAGATAATCATCCTGGCTGCTCTCGAGTAGCGGTGCCTCTAGGACATCTTTACATTGGGTCGGAGCCTCATAAGATTCACTCATTAATTTGGCCCAAGGAGACTTAAATCGATACTCCACGATCTCGTCAAAGATACTTTTATCTGGCTCCACTGGAAGAGAGTTAAGAAAAGGCATTAGATCTGTTGTCAGCACTCTGAGGACCTTGATCGCTTTAACGGTAGTAGGGGCAGTGGTTCCTCTTTCCCAGCGGCTAATCGTTACAGGATCAATCGAAGCAAAACCAACGCTCGCAAGGTTTAACTTCGTCGCGAGCTCTTTTTGTGTCAGTCCAACCTCTTCCCTTAGTCGTTTTAGGTATTCCCCGAACATTCACTTCCTCACATTTCGAGCTCTGGATTAGGTTATTGATTGCTATGTCATTATAAGTTCCGCATGGCAGAGCTCAAGAAATTGGCTTTTTTGATGCCTGCTATTGTGCAATACGCTCCGTTAATCTTTATATTAGACAATGATGGTAGACGGTTATACTTATGAAAAATTCAACAAGGGAGGATGAATGTAAAACGGTCTTTGCAGATATACGCGAAGGTGCTTTTTATCCTATCTTTCAACCTATCTATGGGTTACAACGCGAAAACCAGATCGGTGCCGAGGTTTTAACTCGATGGAATAAACCTCGATGCAATGAAAAATCGTTCCGTTGCATCGAAGAAGAAGGCTATGCCAACTTTTTTACTCAGCGGTTATTTAAAAAGCTCTCTACCAGTCTGGGAGAGTTGCCTGAGTCTATCAGTTTTATTTCGGTTAATATTCCACCGTCTTATCTTTCAAGCCTATCCTTTTTTTCTGATGCGCTTCCGCTACTTAAAGCATGTAAGCGTTTTGGAGTGACACTTTGGCTTGAAATCACAGAGCAGACACAGTATCCCGCTGAGGTTTGGAACAGAGCCGTATTTAAAATGAACCTGCAGTTATGCCAATGTTTGGGCGTTAAGATTGCCCTAGATGACTTTGGACGTGATAACCATAGGGACGAGTCGATCATTCGCTATGTCGCACCTGATGTCATTAAACTCGACCGAAGCTTGTTGAGAAGACAGGGGGCTCAATACGAAAAGTTTTGGCAACGTTTGGCGAGTTGGAAGCTTCAATATAAATTTGATCTGGTTGCGGAGGGGATCGAAACCTCGGATGAGCTCAACTTTATGAAGAGTTTAGGCATTTGTTATGCTCAGGGCTATTACCTTCATAGACCAACTGTGGTAGCCGATTTTTGCCCTAAATTATGTGAGTATAAACCGGGCGGTTTAGCGCCCACAGCGTTGTGGGCTTAAAGGTCAGATATTTCCAACTTGTTGATTTAGCCACGCAATAAAAAGCTCGAGCTTTCGAGAATGTTTTTCGTTAGCCGTAACGACATAATATTTCTGTTTGCATTGCAGAGTTTGGTTTTTAAAAGGCGTGATCAGTTCGCCGGATTTAAGTCGTTTTTCCACCAGCGATAATCGACCGATAGCGACACCCGCATTGTGCATTGCGGCACTGACGGCTAAATCGGATCGGTCGAATGAAATGCTTGGAATAGCGTCAATGTCTGTTATGCCATTTTCCTTTGCCCACAGCGTCCATTCATCGTGGTGGGAGTTGTAATCCCATGCTTGGTTGTCGTGAAGTAGGGTGGCGTTTACCAAATTCGCTGGCTTTTCAAATAGGTTAAATTGTTCTGCATATGTTTGAGTGCAGACCGGGATTATCTCTTCGCTCATCAATTCTTTCGACCACAACTTTTCTGGCATTTGCTCATCGAAATAGATTGCGGCATCAATGCCATAACCTTGGAAATTGATGTTCTCATTGCCAGTAAGAATATTCAGCTCGATGGAAGGGTGCTTTTGCTTAAATAGGTACAACCTAGGTACAAGCCAACATTGCGCAAAAGAAGGGCGAGAGTAAATCGTCAGCTCTCCGGAGACTTCGCCATTTCTGACTTCCATTACCTCTTGGTTTAACTCGTTGAGCGTTCTATTCAAGGCGAGATAAATACGTTCCCCTTCTTCTGTGAGTGTGATTTTTCGGTGAGAGCGGGTAAATAAGGCAATGCCAAGTTCTTCTTCGAGCTTGTTGATACGGTGAGAGATGGCGCTGGGCGTCATGGAGAGTTCTTCTGCCGCAAGAGAAAATGAACTGTGTCGTGCTGCCACTTCAAAAGTATGAAGCTTGGAAAGTTGAAAACTATTGATGCGTTGGTTCTTGGCGAAAATATTGTCTCTGGTGTACATGTGCGTTATTGAGTCTAATTTGATAGAACACATAATAACGGCGTTGTTATAGTTGGGCTCACCTATGGGTCGAAAAATTCACTAAACGTCGTGTAAATCACGCTTTTGTTTAAATTCACTTCACCTAAAGGTGAGTTTTGATCGTTTGTCAGTTAAAGCATAGATTTGCTTTAATAGTGCTCATAGACAGTAATTTGCAGCTAGGAAAAGATGACAACCCATAACATATGTGCGCTCATAACCGAGTTCCCGTTAGTTAAACGGCTGATCGATTTAGAAGAGGTGGTTTGGTTCAACCCAAATATCACCACACTTGAAGAAGGTCTACCGTACGTTGGCTTAGGTGCTGCCAACATCAAAGACGCGAGTGAACGACTAAAACGCTTTGCTCCATACTTAATGAAAGCCTTCCCAGAAACGGCGGCTTCTAACGGAATTATTGAATCGAACGTTGTTGAAATCGATAAGATGAAGTCCTGCTTGGAAGCGCAATACGGCACTCAAATTCTTGGACGTTTGATGCTTAAAAAAGATAGTCATCTGCCTATTTCAGGTTCAATAAAGGCGCGTGGTGGCATCTATGAAGTGCTAACACATGCAGAGAAGTTGGCGATTGAAGCTGGGCTTCTAAGTGAAAGTGATGATTACAGCAAATTGTTCAGTGAAGAGTTTCGTCAGTTCTTTCAGCAGTACAGCATTGCCGTAGGTTCGACAGGGAATCTCGGCATGTCTATCGGCATCATGAGTGCAAAACTCGGCTTCTCGGTATCGGTTCATATGTCAGCGGATGCAAGAGAGTGGAAGAAAAACAAGCTGCGTTCTCACGGCGTAAACGTGGTGGAGTACGAGCAAGACTACGGTGTTGCTGTAGAGCAGGGGCGCAAAGAAGCGGAAAAAGATCCAACTTGCTTCTTTATTGACGATGAAAATTCTCAGACCTTGTTCTTAGGTTATTCCGTTGCAGGCGAACGCTTGAAGCAACAGTTTGATGATATGGGTATCATCGTTGACACGGAGCACCCTCTGTTCGTTTACCTACCTTGTGGTGTGGGTGGTGGTCCTGGCGGTGTGGCGTTTGGCTTGAAGATGGCGTTTGGTGACCACGTTCATTGTATCTTCGCGGAGCCGACACACTCTCCGTGTATGCTGCTTGGTGTACACACTGGTTTGCATGATGACATCGCGGTGCAAGATCTTGGTATCGACAACATTACTGCAGCTGATGGTCTAGCGGTAGGGCGTGCGTCTGGTTTTGTTGGGCGAGCAATGGAAAGACTGCTTGATGGTTACTACACCATCACGGATGAGCGCATGTATCATCATCTAGGTGAGCTAAGTGAACAAGAAGACATTCGTTTAGAGCCTTCTGCACTGGCGGGCATGATGGGGGCAGTGCACGTTTCACAAGACCAAGCTTACCAAGCGCGAATGCAGTTTACTGAAGAGAAATTAAACAACGCGACTCACTTAGTTTGGGCGACCGGTGGCGGCATGGTACCGGAAGAGGAAATGTCGGCTTATCTGGCCAAGTCAGGTCGTTAACGAATTTTGCACTTGTTATGGGAACAGCGAGAGCAAAAGAAAAGGGCTCATCAATTGATGAGCCCTTTGTCTATTTGAATCCCGGTATTACAGAGATTGTAATAGCTGGTGGTAACGACCTTTCTCAGCTAATAGTGCTTGGTGGTTACCTTGTTCGATGATCTCGCCTTGCTCCATCAAACAGATGTTGTCCATACTCTCTAGCTCAATCAAACGGTGGGTGATAAATACCACGGTTTTGTTCGCAAAGTGCTCTTTGAACAGTGCCATTACCGTTTGCTCTGTGCGTTTGTCTAGACCTTCAGTTGGTTCATCAAGAAGCAGGATTGGGGCATCACGCAACAGAGCGCGCGCAATACCAATTCGACGCTTTTCACCACCAGACAGTTGACGTCCGCCATCACCTAACCAAGCGTTCAATCCTGGCTCTTCTAAGAGATTCGCCAAGTCCACTTTAGTCAGAATGTCAGCCAACTGTTCATCCGTTGCTTCTGGAGCTGCAAGCAATAGGTTGTCACGCAGTGTGCCATTAAGAACATCAACACGTTGGCTTACTACGGTGATTGCAGCGCGCAGATCAGATTCACTCCAATCTTGTAGAGGCGCACCACCGATGCTCACTTGGCCTTGGTTTACATCCCAGTAGCGACAAAGTAATTGAATAAGCGTTGATTTACCTGAACCAGTTTGACCAACAATCGCTGTTTTTGAGCCCAGTGGCAGTGACAGTGTTAGGTCTTTCAGCACTTTTTGCTGACCGTCAGGGTAAGTGAAATCAACCTTGCCGAACTCAATATTTAACGGTTTATCACCTTCACGCTTCGATGTTTCTGGGAAGACAACGTCTGGTTCCGCTAAGGTGATTTCGTTCAATCGACGTGCTGAAGTCAGTGTTTGACCTAGGTATTGGAAAGCACCAGCAATTGGCATCAGAATTTCAAAGCTTGCCATGGTGGCAAATGCGAACAGCGCAATCCAAGGATCTGGCGCACGACCACCAACGCCATCCGCAGCAAACCACAGCATAGCAACGAGCGTTAAACCATTCGCTAGCATCAGCAGACCAGAAGCCATACCCGTTAGGTTAGCGTTGACGAACTGGTTGGATAGCAGTTGTTTTTGCTTCTCTAGAATCACGTTACGGTAACGCTCTTCTGCACCGAATAGGCTCAGTTCGCTGTAACCTTGAAGCCAGTCCAGTGTTGCTACGCGCAGTTGTGCTTTGTTTTGAGTCAGGTGTTCGCCGTTATGTTTGCCCAGTTTGTAGAACAACACCGGCCACACCAACAGCATTACCGTTAGGATACCGCCAAGCAGTAGTGCAAGATGCCAGTCAAAGAAAGCAAGCACTGCGGTTAGCGATAAGATACCGAATACGCCAACAATCACAGGACTGATAAGACGCAAGTACACGTGGTCCATTGCATCTACGTCCGCCACTAGGCGGTTCAGTAGATCCGCATCACGCATGGTAGAAACGCGGCCAGGGATCAGCGGCGCAAGCTTCTTGAAGAAGAAGATACGAAGATCAGTCAGTAGCTTGAAGGTTGCATTGTGGCTAACAACACGTTCGCCCCAGCGGCCAGCAGTACGCGCCATCGCAGCGCCACGAACACCTGCGCCAGGCAGCATGTAGTTAAAAGTCTCGCGAGCAATGGTCAAACCCGCTACAGCGGCTGCAGAGATAAACCAGCCGGAAAGCGTTAATAGACCAACAGAAGCTGCCAGCGTCAGAAACGCTAGAAGCATCCCCAGAGACAAACCAAACCAGTGCTTTTTATACAGTTTTAGATAAGGGAGTAAATCACGCATCTAAGTTCCCCTTGTCTGATTCACGTTGAGCTAGGTTGGCAGCCAACATTTCTTTAAATAAACCATCTTGCGATGCTAACGTTGCGTAATCACCACGTTGGACAATTTGTCCTTGCTGCATCACCAAAATCTGAGACACATTTTGCAGTGGTGCCAATTGGTGAGTGATCATCAAGTTAGTGGTGGACTCGGTGTATTTACCGATGCCTTCCATAACCAGTTTTTCGCTTCGTGCATCCAGACTTGCGGTTGGCTCATCAAGTAACCAAAAACGACCGTTTTGTAGCATTGCACGAGCAAGAGCAAGGCGTTGTGCCTGACCAACAGATAAACCACCTGAGCGGTCAGAAATTTGGTAATCCAAGCCATGCATTTCAACAAACTCTGCGGCGTGAGAGTCGTTGAGTACTGAATGGACTTGTTGGTCTTGAATATCTTGCTTACCTAAGGTGACATTGTCACGAATGCTGCCGTGCAGAAGCATTGGGTTTTGCCCAATCCAACTGATGGCTTCACGCCATGTTGCTAGATCCAACGCAGACAATTCACAGCCGTTAATTTTCAAGCTGCCCTTGTATGGCATAAAACCAAGGATGGTATTCACTAAGCTGGTTTTACCTGCGCCACTAGGGCCGACTAGTGCCGTGCTTTGGTTGGCATCTAGGGAGAAGGATAGGGGACCGACAAGTTGCTTACCTTCAGGGCTGAAGATAACAAGATCGTTCGCTTCGATATAAATCGCGGCGTTTTGTTCAACAGCTTTGTGACCATCTTTTACTTGGTCAACGTCTAGCTCTAGGAATTCAACGATACTTTCTGCTGCACCGACCGCTTGTTGCTTCGCATGGTAGAAAGTGCCAAGGTCGCGAAGTGGTTGGTAGAACTCAGGCGCAAGGATCAGAATAAACAAACCTGCGAAGAGGGTTACACCAGCACCGTAGTAACCAAAGTTAAGTTCACCGATGTAGCTGAAACCGAAGTAAACCGCCGTAATCGCAATTGAAATCGAAGTGAAGAACTCAAGCACGGCAGAAGATAGAAAGGCAATCTTCAACACATCCATCGTACGTGTACGGAAAACTTCTGATGCCCCTTTTAATGTCTCGGTTTCTGATTGTGTACGGTCGAACAAACGAATAGTAGTCATCGCCTGCAAACGGTCATAGAAGTGACCTGAAAGACGCTGTAGCGCTTTGAAGTTCTTACGGTTTGCATCCGCGGCCTTCATGCCGACCAATGCCATAAACATAGGAACAAGAGGTGCCGTCACAAGGAAAATGAGGCCTGCTGCCCAGTTGATTGGGAAAACCACCACTAGGATGATGAAAGGCACCAAAACAGACAACGACATTTGCGGGAGGTAGCGAGAGAAGAAATCTTGCATGTCTTCTACTTGTTCCAAAATCAACGTTGCCCAACTACCGGCTGGCTTGCCTTTGATATAAGCAGGACCAAGTTGGTGGACTTTATCGAGAATCAGTTGGCGAATGTAAACGCGGATTTGTTCACCGCAACGGTAACCGGCAATTTCGCGCCCCCAAGTACAGGCCGCGCGACCGACAACGGTGACACCCAATCCGACGAAGTGCCAAACAAGTTCACTCTTGTCGACATGCTCGATAATTAATTGGTGAAGAATGGAGGCGAGCAGGGCTGCTTGAGCCAATAAAAACACGCTTGATAGTACGCCTAGGCCTATCGCAACCATCAGCCAGCGCTTGGCCAACTTACTCTGTTGCTTAAGCCACTTATTCAAGCTGCTTTGCTTTTTCTTATCCATTGTGAAGGCTTAATGATAATTGTTTTAATGAGGCGGTAGTATACAAAAGAAAACCCAGCGGGAATACCGCTGGGCTTTAAGGATATGACACAAATGTGAAAAGTTATTTGTCAGTAAGCGCGTCTAGGAAGCGTTCTGCATCCAATGCTGCCATACAACCTGTACCAGCAGAAGTAATCGCTTGGCGATAGTTATGGTCCATTACGTCACCTGCAGCAAACACACCTTCGATGCTAGTTTGTGTTGCATTACCTTCAAGGCCGGATTGAACGATGATGTAACCATCTTTCATGTCTACTTGGCCTTCGAAGATTTGCGTGTTTGGCTGGTGGCCGATCGCGATGAATGCGCCCATTACTGCCAGATCCTCAGTCGCACCGCTGTTCACGTCTTTGATGCGAACACCCGTTACGCCCATGTCGTCGCCTAGTACTTCATCTAGTGTGCGGTCTGTGTGAAGAACGATATTGCCGATTTCAACCTTATCCATCAGACGTTTTACAAGGATCTTCTCTGCGCGGAATGAATCACGACGGTGGATCAGATGCACTTCTGATGCAATGTTTGATAGGTAAAGCGCTTCTTCAACAGCAGTGTTACCACCGCCCACAACTGCCACTTTCTGATTGCGGTAGAAGAAACCATCACAAGTTGCACAAGCTGAAACGCCGCGACCTTTAAATGCTTCTTCAGATTCAAGACCTAGGTATTTCGCTGATGCACCTGTCGAGATGATCAACGCATCACAAGTGTACTCACCAGAGTCACCTTTTAGACGGAATGGACGTTGAGACAGATCCACTTCGTTGATGTGATCGAACACGATTTCTGTTTCGAATCGTTCTGCGTGCTCTTTCATGCGTTCCATCAAACCTGGGCCAGTAAGACCTTCTGCGTCACCAGGCCAGTTTTCTACTTCAGTAGTGGTCGTTAGCTGACCACCTTGCTGCATTCCCGTTACTAGCACAGGGTTTAAGTTAGCACGCGCTGCGTAGACTGCTGCGGTGTAACCTGCTGGGCCAGAACCAAGAATTAATAATTTACAGTGTTTTACGTCGCTCATTATGGCTCCATAGAGGGCTGAACATTTCTTTCGATTGTATGGAAATTCTTAGTGCTTTAAAAGCATAAACGGATTGTACTGATCGAATTATTGGTTATAGGTTAGAACTTGCTGATGTTCATCGTGAAGTGTTTTCTTCTAGCATAAAATTCTATTCATAGTGCAGAGTTCTAGTTTCAAATACTGCTGAGTCTCTAGTTTGAATGTTTAAACTAATATGTAGCCATTCAGTAGATATGTATGTTGTTTTTTTGTTTTTGTTGAAGCTATCAACGTCAAATTCTGGTAATTGCAGAATATTTGCGTATCCTAGGTTGTAAATTAAATGTTAACTAATACAAACCAGATGTGCCTCATTAAAGGAGCCAATGATGTTACATTCACGTGAGAACACCCTACATTTAACTCAGCTCAGCATGGCAGCGATTGAGCAGCTTTCTCCTTCCTTTGAAGGTTTACCTCGTACTGAGCACGCTGACGGCCAATACCGTCTTCGTCGTTACTCGGTCGTGGGGTTCGAAAATGGTCAGGTAGTCGATTTAAACAAAAACAGCTTTGTACAGTCTTCGGATATAAACCGTTTTCAAGGCGATGTGGTTCGTCAATTTGAGCCAATTGAAAAAGGGATTCTTTCCAGCGAAGGTTTGCGAGAAATGTGTGAGCTGTTCGTTAACGCAAATCATCTACCAAATGGTCAGGAAATCGAAATTCACCAAATGCGAATCACCGCAATTTACGATGAAACACAAGTTGCGCCAGAAGGAGTACACCAAGACGGCTTTGACCATATTGCATTAGTCGGTGTAGGGCGTCACAACATCATGGGTGGTGACATCATGCTTTACAGCAGCCACAACCAAGCGCCTTTCTTCCGTAAAGTGCTGGAGAATGGGGAAGTAGCAATGCTGGCAGACAGCAAACTGTGGCACAACGCCGTTCCAATTCGCTCAGTGATTAATGATCAAGAAGGTCACATGGATGTATTTGTACTGACAGCGACGGACAAACGAAATGAACTTCAATCTTAACCAAATTCGAGAGCAGTTTCCGGCATTGGCGCAATACCATAACGACCGTCCAGTAACGTTTTTTGATGGTCCTGGCGGCTCTCAAGTTCCGCAGTCGGTGTTGGATAGTATGGTTAGCTACCTTGGACGATTCAACTCCAACCTTGGTGGTCATTATTTCTCAAGTCGAGAGACAGTTGATGTCATGCAATCGGCTCGCGAATCGGCACAAGCTCTGCTAAACGCACCGTCTTCCGGCAATATCGTGTTTGGTGCGAATATGACTTCGCTGACATTCCAGCTTAGTCGTGCGATTAGCCGCGATTGGCAAGAGGGCGATGAGATCATTGTTTCAGCTCTAGACCATTACTCTAACGTGTCGAGTTGGCAGCAAGCGGCTGAAGACAAAGGCGTGGTGGTTCATCAAGTCAGAATTAATGAAGAAGATTGTACGCTGGATCTTGAGCACCTTCAGAGCTTGTTGAATGAGAAAACGCGCTTAGTCGCAGTGACTTACGCATCGAACACCACCGGCTCGATTGTCGATATGTACCGTGTAGTCGAAATGGCACACAACATTGGTGCTCAGGTGTATGTGGATGCTGTTCATTATGCGCCACATCATTTGGTTGATGTACAAGCGTTAGGGTGTGATTTCCTTGCTTGTTCTGCTTATAAGTTCTTTGGGCCCCATGTCGGCATCGCTTACATCGCCGATCAATGGTTGCACGCAATCAAGCCTTATAAAGTTGAGCCTGCAACCAATATTGGGCCAGGACGTTTTGAAACGGGCACGCAGAGCTTCGAAGGTTTAGCTGGCGTGACTGCTGCTATCGAATACCTAGCGCAATTTGGTGATGAAGGTGCATCACTTCGTCAGCGCTTAGAGCAAAGTTATGCTTTGTACAATCAGCATGAGCAGCAATTAAGTGCGCATTTCTTGCAGCGCTTGAGTGCGCTTGATGGGGTGAATCTGTTTGGTATTAACAATGAAAGTAGCCAGCTGAGAACGCCAACGTTCGCGCTTACGTTTGATAAATACTCCCCAGAGTTCATTGCTAAGACATTGGGTGAGCACAATCTTTGCGTTTGGAACGGCCACTTCTATGCGCTAGGGCTGGTTCGCCAACTGGGGCTCGAAGAATCGGGTGGCGTGGTGCGAATTGGTTGTATGCACTACAACACAACCGCAGAGATCGATATGTTGTTTGATATGTTAGAGAGCATACTCGACGCGTAATCATCGACGATTCCACAAATCAAAAGCTCGAGCACTTGGCTCGAGCTTTTTTGTTTTTATAGAGTGAAGGTGGGCTTATTCGCTCACTTCAACCTCATAAGAGGTGAACTTACGCACGTTTATCACGCCAGTATCAAAGATCAGGTATTGGCCTTTAATGCCTTGCAGCGTACCCGTAACAATTGGGTTTTTATCGAAGTTGTGCGAAGTAATTTTGGTGGGATGCTGCTGAACTGGGTAGCTTAGGGCAGTGATATTTTCACTTAGCACTTCGATCGCGTCGTCACCGTACTGTTGCTTAATCTCAGCGATTTTATCTTCCACTAATGGCAGCAGTTCTGCAAAGCGTTCTTGCAGCTCAATTGGCTCACCATCGCCCTTAAGTAGCGTTCGCCAGTTAGTCTTATCGGCGATGTGTTTTGCTAGCTCGATTTCAATCAAGCCAGAGATATGACGAGTTTTCACTTTGAAGATAGGCAGACCTTGTGTCGCGCCTTGATCGATCCAACGGGTTGGAATTTGGGTATGACGTGTGATGCCCACTTTCAAACTCGAAGTATTCGATAGGTAAACGAAGTGGTCCACCATGCAGTTCTCTTCACCCCACTGCGGCTCACGGCAGGTGCCTTGTTCGTAGTGGCAAGTTTCTGGCTTCATGATGCACATGTCGCAACTTGCCAACTTCTTCATGCAAACAAAGCAGTGGCCTTGAGAGTAGCTCTTCTTGGTTTTCTTACCACAAGAACAACAATAGATGTTACCTGTGTGAGTTAGAGTAAGGGTTTTTCCAAGAAACGGACTCAAATCCACTTCTTCTTCACCCACTGGCAGTCGGTAGCTTACTGCACCACCTAGAGAAGCACGCATTTTGTTTAGCGTGCCTGTAGCAATTATTGACATGACATTACTCATTATTGTGTTTTTGACCAGTATATACCGAAGTAAAGAAGAGAGGCAGAAGAAAGCGGTGTTGAAATGGAATTGAAGCGTGTTCGCTGCCTTTTTAAACACCCATCTCTGAGCAGCGTGAAATGCTTCGCAAATAAGAATTAGCGAGAACATTCTTACAGACTTGAACCAAAATCACATTTAGTTTGTAACTAAGCTGTATTGAAAGTGAGAGTGTGGATTAAAAATCACTTTTTAACTTGATAAATAACTTTATTTGAAATGTGAAAAAACTTTCAGTACATTTGCTTAAAATAAACAGAACGATACTCAGTAACTAGGTTGATCACGATGAAGTGGATACATAAACTAATCTTTGCATTGTCGATATGCACCATCAGTTTAGTGGCGCTATACAGTTTGCTTGGTGATACTCGTAAACTGGTTGTGACCCCAGACTTATTTAATATCCACGTAACAAACGATGCAGTTGCTGGTGGCCTTAGCGAGTCTGACATTACCTACCAGAATCACAGCTTGGTGTTGAACTGTGATTTGAAAGAGAGCAAATATGCATGGCCATACTGCGGAATCTCAGTCTATACCGATGTAAAGGAAGCAACGAAAGGGCTCGATCTTTCGAGTTACCATACCGTTCGTCTTAAAGTCCGCTATGAATCGGCAGGGAATGGAGAGAATCCAAGTAAGAACTTACGTTTGTATTTGAGAAACTTTAACTCGGCTTACTCAGATCCAAATGATGAGTACACCATTAAATACAATGGCATGCAGTTTTCTCCCTCAGATTTCAGTGAGATCATCGAAATCCCAATTGCAAACCTTCAGGTGATGACATGGTGGTTGAATGACAACGATGTCGCGATTGAACATTCCGCACCGGAGTTCTCCAATATCACCCGAATTGATATCGCAACCGGAGCGGGTGCCGCTCTTGGTAACCACAAAATTGTAATCGACAAAATCGAGTTCGAAGGGGCATACATAGAGCAGTCGACACTGCTGTTTGCTTTGTTATTCTCATGGATGGCGCTGGGGTTAGCATTCTCACTACAAGAAATGCGTAAAAATAAAATCGCATACAACAAAGTACGGAAACGCCACCGCCATTTAGAGAAGGTGAATTCGACGCTTCGTACACAAAATTATGAATTTGCGGAACTGGCTCATCGCGATGCTTTAACTGGTGCGATGAACCGTCACGCGGTACAAAGTTGGCTAGAGCAGCAAGCACGACAAGTCCGATGGGGGCATGACTCGTTCTCCATTCTTTACATGGACTTGGATAAGTTTAAACGTGTTAACGATAAATATGGCCATCAGATGGGCGATGATATCTTGCGTGAGTTCGTGATGGTGATTGCAAGCTCAATTCTACCTGAAGACCGACTTGTTCGTTGGGGAGGGGAAGAATTCGTGGTCTTCTGCCCGAACACGAATATCGAACAAGCCGTTAAAAAAGCGGAATTGATCAGAGAGAATGTTGAGAAGCATCTTTGGGTGCATGGTGAGCTTTTGACGTGCAGCATTGGTGTTGCTCAAATGCAGAATGAGCGTGTTTCTGAAACCATGGCGCGTGCCGATGAAGTCTTGTATTTAGCCAAACGTAACGGCCGAAATAGAATTGAGGTTAACTACGGTATGCAAAAGCAATCTGAAGCGGCAATTGAGGCTTCATAGAAAAAAGGTGGCCGACCGACCACCAAAAGGGAACTGCTGAACATGACTAGGGGGTAGTAGTTAGGTATTCGGGTGATTACCAAGGACAGCAGTCGTAGTGCTAGTTTAAAAAGAGAGCGGCGTTTAAACGTCGCTCTCTTTATTTTGGTCAGGACAATGTTTTATCAAAACCGTGTGTTTACCAGAACAACCAAGCGAATAGCGTCAGTGCACCGATACATGCAACGTTCAGCACCATACCGATTCGCATCATCTCTTTCTGTTTGATATGACCCGTCGCAAATACAATCGCGTTAGGTGGCGTTGCTACTGGCAGCATGAACGCACATGATGCAGCTACAGCAATCAATGCTGACAGAATGACTGGCGATAGACCAAGTGCCTCTGCAATGGTGGCAAATACTGGTACCAATAGCGCTGCACTTGCTGTGTTACTTGCAAACTCTGTTAAGAAAACAACAAACGCAACCACTGATAGGATCGTGAGTAGTACGCCTGCTTGCTCTAAGAAACCAGCTAGACCGTTAGCTAAGAATACGCTTGTCCCTGTTGCTTTAAGGACGTTACTGAGACAAATACCGCCGCCGAATAGGATCAAAACACCCCAGTCAGTCGTCTTTTCAATGTCTTTCCACTCTACAGCGCGAGAAGCACCAAGCAAAAGAATCGCACCAATCGCCACCAAAGTATCGAACTTCGCGAAGCCGCCCAGCATGGCGTTAATTGGTTTGCTGAAAATCCAGAATGTTACTGTTAATAGGAAAATCGCCAGCGTGATCTTCTTACCGTTTGTCCACTCAACAGGTTTGTGGTCAAGTTCGAATTGATGACTTAAATCCGGCTTGGTCATCACGTAAAGCACCAAGATTGCGATAGGCATAAGAATCAATGAAATCGGCAAGCCAAGTTCCATCCACTCGGTGAAGCTCAGACCAACTTCTGCCGCTGCGATTGCGTTTGGTGGGCTACCAACCAGTGTTGCGATACCACCAATCGACGCACTGTAAGCGATACCAAGTAGCACGAATAGGTAAGTGCTGTGACTCTTCTTCGCATCTAGTTTGCTCATTACACCAAGAACCAAAGGCAGCATCATCGCAGTTGTTGCCGTGTTAGAGATCCACATTGATAGACCCGCGCTCACACCAAACAACATGAAGACCGCGACAGACATTTTACCGCGCGCAATCAGCAATACCTTGTCGGCAATCGCTTGATCGAGTTTTTGCTTGTGAAGCGCGGCGGCGAGTGCGAAACCACCCAAGAACAAGAAAATGATCGAGTTGGAGAAGTTGTTCAGTGCGGCTTGGGTATTGAATACGCCTAAGAACACCGCGAGTAACGGGATTAATAGGGCCGTGATGCTTACGTGAATGGCTTCCGTCAACCAAAGTACGGCAACGAAAATCAAAATACATAAGCCGGTTACGACTTGGGGCTCAAAGGGTAAGGTGTTGAACAGAATAGCGAATAGCAGGACATTAGACGTCAATATCATGCTGTTGCGTGTGAAGAACCAGTTCTTCAATGTCACAGCGAGTGCGGTCATGGTTGTGCTCCTTTTGCATTGCCTTAGTGTTGGTTTTTTATGGCAAAGTAACTGACTTGTAGTTATTTATTAATTTAAATGTTACTGCGAATGCGAAAGGGTGTTTTGTCTGAATCGGCGGCGGAATAAGAAAGTGTGAGGTTGAGAATTGGAAATGGGTAGAAATCTACCCATTTACTTTTAATGAATTGTTATCGTGGTGTTGTATTGAACAAGGATGTTGAAAGAAGCGACACTTGGCTCGACTCACTGAACCGGGATATTGCGTTCGTTGTCGATGGCTTCCTGCTTTTCTTCCACCGCAACGATTGGCTCTTGAGGGCCAAGGAAGCGCGGTTGCGTATTCATGATGTACAAGTCCAAAAATGCTTTCACGCGGGCCATCAGTTCACGTGTTCTCATATTGAGTTTCTGCTTACTCGCTGTTGGGCCCGCTACGGCCAAACACTGTGCATCGATATTATAAGCATCAGCAATAAACAGAGCGCGCTCACAATGGAATCGTTGTGTGACAATCAAGAAACGCTCGGAGGCGAAAATCTTTTTAGCGCGCACGATGGAATCTAAAGTACGAAATCCTGCATAGTCGAGATGAATCACTTCTTCTGGCACACCAGCTCTGAGTAAATCGCGCTTCATCGTCCAAGGTTCATTGTAAGAGCGATGTGCGTTGTCTCCACTCAACAAAAACTGCTTTACTTTTCCTTGTTTGTACAGCTCGATAGCGGCGTTGATTCTGTGGGTGTAATAAGTATTGAGGATTTTCCCAATGTACTTACTGGTGCCAAGTACGACTGCGACTTCGTGCTCTGGCACTTGTTCGTAGTCGGTAAAGATTTCTTCTTGCGCTTGCAGCACGACCCAGCGGTCTATGGTGATAACGGTGACCAAAAGGCCGAGTAAAGAGATCGACAAAACCAAAGCCAGACGCTTCCATGAGAACTTGAGCTTCCAGTTTGACTTTATGCGAGAAAACAGCAAAACTTTCGATGTCCTTATTTCAATGTGTATCCCTCATCATATCTGATAGAAATGAAAAGAGAGAAGCCCATTTATGCCAAAATATGGTTAGGATGAGAAAAAAAAGCATAAAAAACAAAAGCCCCCGCGATGCGAGGGCTAAATATTATACAAAGCGTAGCAAAATTTAGAATGCTGTGCGTTTGTAACGACGGTAAACCGGCTGCCAGAATGCTTGGTCAATGGCATCGTTTAGCGCTTCATCGGTGATTTCTAGCGCAACACCTTGTTCAATCGCTTTCTTCGCTACAGCGAATGCAATCTTCTTCGATACCAGGTGAATTTCCTCTAGTGGCGGAAGTAGGGCACCGTTGCCGTTGATAGCCAATGGCGAACATGTTGCCAATGCACGGCTTGATTCCATCAACATTTCGTCCGTTACGCGCTTGGCATTCACTGCAAGTACACCTAGGCCGATACCAGGGAAGATGTAGCTGTTGTTACATTGTGCGATTGGGTAAGAGCGACCTTCATGAACCACTGGCTCAAATGGGCTACCAGTTGCTACTAGTGCCTCACCGTTTGTCCAACGAATGATGTCGTTTGGTGTTGCTTCTACGCGGCTCGTTGGGTTCGATAATGGGAACACGATCGGACGCTTGCAGTGTTTGTGCATCTCTTTGATCACTTCTTCGCTGAAGAGGCCTGGAGCACCCGATACACCGATCAGTATAGTAGGCCTAGCGTTGTGCATCACATCAAGAAGTGAGAAGCCATTTCCTTCATTTTCCCACTTCTTCGTATTATCGAACTTCTGAACTAGGCGCTGTTGGAAATCAAGAAGGTTAGGCATGCCTTCTTGCAATAGACCCCAACGGTCAACCATGTAAACTTGTGAACGTGCTTTCTCATCAGAAATCCCTTCCGACACCATTTGTGCGATGATCGCTTCTGCGATACCACAACCTGCCGAGCCAGCACCCAAGAAAGTAATACGTTGATCAGACAGCTTAGTACCTGCCGCTTTACATGCCGCAAGTAGAGAACCGACGGTTACCGCCGCTGTACCTTGAATATCGTCGTTGAAACAACAGATGCGGTCTTTGTAGCGCTCTAGAAGTGGCATTGCGTTTTTCTGTGCAAAGTCTTCGAACTGGATCAGGGCATCTGGCCAACGGCGTTGTACTGCTTGGATAAACTCTTCAACAAACGCATCGTAATCTGGACCAGTGATACGCGGATGACGCCAGCCCATGTACATAGGATCGGCTAGACGTTGCGGGTTGTTAGTGCCCACATCCAGTACGATTGGTAGTGTGTAAGCTGGGCTGATACCGCCACACGCTGTGTAAAGAGAAAGCTTACCGATTGGAATACCCATGCCGCCGATACCTTGGTCACCCAAGCCCAAGATACGTTCGCCATCCGTTACCACGATAACTTTAACGTTGTGGTTTGCTGCATTGTTTAGCAGGTCATCGATACGGTCACGGTTCGGGTACGAGATAAACAGACCACGGCCACGACGGTAGATGTTTGAGAAGTTCTCACACGCTGCACCAACGGTTGGTGTGTAGATGATCGGCATCATCTCAGAAATGTGGTTTTGAACTAGGCGGTAGTATAGCGTTTCGTTCGTGTCTTGGATGTTGCGCAGGTAAATGTGCTTGTCCATGTCACTTTCAAAGCTTTTGTACTGTTGGTACGCACGCTCTACTTGTTCTTGGATGGTTTCAGTCGTCTCTGGTAGAAGACCTTCCAAGTTGAATGAACTACGTTCTTCTCCGGAGAACGCACTGCCCTTGTTCAAAAGAGGGGTCGCTAAAAGAGCCGGACCCGCATATGGGATATAGAGTGGGCGCTTGTCGTTGTTCATTGGGTGCCTTAAATGTAGGGTTGAAGGATGCGTGCAAAATTCTAACGGGTTCACTATTTAGTTGTAAACATTCGTTGATGTACATCAACGTAATGTCGCAAAAAAATCCAATTACCGACGAAAATATCGTCACTGAAACGATAATACTGTCATTAATTAGTCAGAAGCGATTCCTAAAGCAGGAATTTCTCACTCAGGTATAATGCCTCGCAATCCATTATCACGTTCTATCTTTTATGTCTCAATTACCTATCGATAGCTTACAAGCTGAATTTGACCAACTCGTGAATCACCACCATTTAGTGGTAGAAGCCGAAACCGGTTCTGGTAAATCCACACGGTTGCCGCTTTGGGCGGCCAATCACGGCCGAGTATTGGTGATTGAGCCACGTCGAATTGCTTGCACATCGTTAGCCGAGTTTCTTGCCGAGCAATCTGGCCAACCACTTGGTAAGAAGATTGGTTACGCGATTAAGCTTCATGCACACTACGATGAAAACACCAACGTCGTGTTCGTGACCCCCGGTGTTGCACTGCGTTGGTTCGCGGAAGACAAACTGGCTAGCTTCGATATCGTGATGGTGGACGAATTTCATGAACGCCGCTGGGACATTGATCTCCTTACGGCGATTTTAAAGCAAGAAAAACAGCACCGGTTGATTGTCACGTCAGCGACCTTAGAGGGTGAAAAACTGGCGAACTATTTGGATGCCAAACGGCTGCGATCGGAAGGTCGTTGTTTTCCTGTTACCGTTACCCATCGTTCACTGGATAGCCGTTACTTGCCGAACAAAACGGGTTGCGAGAACGATGTTGTTCGCACGGTGAAAGAAGCTTTGGAAGACGAAGAGGGCGATATTCTCGTTTTCTTACCGGGTCGTAAAGAGATCACTCAATGTTCACAGATGCTGCAAAACCTTGATGATGTGCTGGTGGTGAAGTTACATGCGTCAGTCAGTGATGAAGAACGCCACCGTGCATTGACAGTACAAAAGCAACGCAAAGTGGTGTTGGCAACCAACGTCGCGGAAACCTCTCTGACCATTCCAAACATCCGCGTCGTGATCGACAGTGGTTTAGAACGCAGAACCGTGCAACGAAATGGACGCACAGCACTGACGTTAACCAACATTTCTAAAGCCAGTGCGGCGCAGCGAATGGGGCGGGCAGGTCGTGTTGCTGAAGGGGCGTGTATTCGCTTGTTTGGTGAGCATGCTCCGTTGGAACTGGTGACGCCACCTGAATTGCACCGTGAAGAACTTGTAGAGCCAATGCTCGCTGCGGCTTGTTGTGGTTATAGACTTTCCGAACTTTCCTTCCTCGATTCTGTACCTGAAAAGTCACTCAACTCAGCACGCCAAACCCTGCAAGGGATGGAAGCGATAGACGAGCACGGTGACATCACCGAACACGGTAAAAAAGTTTACCCTTTACCAATTGATGCCTTATTTGCGGATTTAGTGACTCGTATCCAGACCAAATCAGAAAAAGAAGCAATGATCGACTTAGCAGCAGCGCTGTCTATACCCGCTCAATTGTATCAATTGCAAGGTGGGGAATCGGCGGAAGCATTAGCACAAGAAGAACCATTTGGCTGCGATGCCTCATTGATGATTCGTTTGGTGCGAGGGGAGCAGCTTCCTGGCGTTAATGTTGATGCGAGCGTGCTTGATGAAGCGCAAGGTTTAGCAAAGCAAATGCGAGAAGTGTTTGAACTGCCGGATCTTGAAGTCGCATCGCGATACAAACGCGATGAATTGACTAAAGCCATTGCCACGTTACATCCAGAACTTGTATTTGTTCGCCGAGAACGACGTCGTGACGCGCTAGGCAATGGCTTGATGGAAATGATGGTCGGGCGCAATAGCCGTTTTCCCGAAAAAAGCGAAGCTGCATTGGTGCTAGATAGTCACAGCGTGCCCGGACGAGGCGTAAAGCAGACTCTTAACCTTGCCTCTGTCATGCTGCCCATTTCACTTAAGTTGTTGCGTGAATTAGAACTTGGCGAGTGGCAGCAAGGCGAAACCAATTATGAGGAAGAAGTGCCGCGCGCGACCATGCATTTGACCTATGCTGGGCGAACCATTTGCACGGAATTCCAAGCGCTTGAAGGTGGTATCGCAGTTCAGTCCATCGTGGAGATGATTGAAGCCGAAACGCTACTGCCGGGTTTTGCCCCGTTAAGAAAACAGCAAATACAACATTGGAAGATTTATAACGCGCTTGGATTAAATCAAGAGCCTATCGATAAAGCCACGCTTGATGGTTTGTCGTTTTCAACTTGGCTCGTGGAACAGTTAGAAACGCTTGGCGTGGAAAGCATGGAAGACATTGAACTATTTGAAGCGGACGATATCCCATTCGAAGGCATTCCTGATTGGGAGTATCAGGACTTTGCAGAGCAATTTCCGCTTAAACTGCTGTTGGCTGAATTAAAACTCGATGTGGAGTACTTCGTGTCTCGCAAGTTGGTTCATGTTATTTATACCGATGGCAATCGAAAGGGGGACCCTAAACGCTGGGAGCTACCTCGTTGGTCTGGTTGGAAAGTGCAGTACAAAAAAGCCAGTCGTGTGCTGGATGTGAAATAAGGAAATTCATAATCCGGAACGATAATTGCTTTAATCCGTTTCCCTTGCAGTTTATGACCTAATTTTTAGGTGATAAGGAATGAATTTGCCGCTCCTCTTGAGCGGCGTGAAGGAAAACGATGAAATATAAAGTAATTCCATTCTTGTTGTGTCCCGCATTGGCTTACGGAAAAAACATTGCGCAGATTTCAACTTATGAAGACAACTACGTATTAGGTACATACACCACCGACATCAATCAAAACGCTTACAACGAACTCGGTTCTGAAATGGACTCGCTGCAACAGTTTGAAGTGAAGTTTCAGATCTCAGCTTCGATCCCGTTTTACCGATTCAGCTCTGGCACCGCGTTAATGGGCGCATACACGCAAAAGTCTCTCTGGCAACTCGCTAACTCTGACATTTCCTCTCCGTTCAGAGAGACCAATTACAAACCACAAGTGTTCTTGGCTCACCAATCAAACATGTTGTTATTTAACCACTTAGAGTTAGGTTACAAGCATGAATCAAACGGCCAGTCGAGTAAGCTTTCTCGTAGCTGGGATCGTCTTTATCTCGCTGCTGAGCGTTTCTCCGGTCCAGTTGAATACGGTGCGCATGCTTGGTGGGTTGTCACCACAGAAAATGACGACATGGAAGACTACTATGCACCCTATGAATTGTGGGCGAAGTTCTACACTGGCGCTGGTGTGTTTAATACCCGAGGCTTCTACAACTTTGCCGATGACAAAGGTGGCGTAGAATTGGGGTACACCTTGTACTTTAATGACATCTTAGGTTTGTATGTTCAGGGCTACCATGGCTATGGTGAAACCTTGATTGATTATGACCATTCACAAACCCGTATTGGACTGGGAATCAAATTGGTTAACCTCTAGTACCGATTTGCTTCTTCTCCTTGTGGGAGCGTGCTTTTAGTTTGGCGTTTAAAATATTAATCAATTGGATGCGTATATATGGCGAAGCTGTACATCATTTGTTACAAAGCTGGTTTTAATATTTCCTTTTGAGGTCAAATTAAGGCATAAAAGACCATTGTTTTATATCCTATTGCTATATCAAAGTAATTGAACGATATTTTGTATACCTCAGTTCAGAGTGTCGAGGCATAGGATGGAGCAACAAGGAAAGACATGCATTGAATTCGACTACACAAGCTTCCTAGGAGCAACGGGAAGTAAGAAGTGGACCTTTTTGGAGGCCTTCGCCACCATCGCTCCCATTTTTGGTCTGATGTGGAAACAGAACATCGCGGAATTAAGCCAACCAGAGGATCGCCTTTGGGATGCTGCCTTAAAATCGATGTCTTCACGTCAGAGCGATGAATCCAATCTAGTGATGTTGGTGAAACTAGCAAAACATGAAGGAATCCATGAGTTACGTGTAGTGATGCCTTATTCGTTAGACTCTCAGCAGATAGAGTACATTGAATCTCGAAGTAAACTAAAAGTAGAAACTGCAGAGCAAGATGTACTTAATTTGAAGCTCTAACGCCAAGGAACATATCCTCAAACACAAAGCGACCTATAACGGGTCGCTTTTTTTGTTTTGAATATCACATTTATCAATAGCTTCATGGTTTGTTGGAAATGTGATGAATATAGAGTATTTACACTTTAATTAACAAAAATGTCATATCCAGAAATGCAATTGTCATAACTAGCTTCTAACTTAATGTTTTTTAGAGTAATTAGCCAAACAAACCCAATACCAAAATTGGCTTGTTACTTAGCGTAGGAAAACGCGCATCGATAAGAACACAATAACAAAGGAAGTTACTATGTCATTGTCTCGCCGAGATTTTATAAAAGTCGTCTCTTCAGGAGCCGTTGCTACCACACTAACTGCATGTGGGAGTGATGATAAAAATACAGTCACCGATGCCTCATTCGAACATGGTGTCGCCAGCGGTGACCCAACTCAAACTCAAGTAATCATCTGGACACGAGTGACTACGGAGGCGAGTTATGTCGATGTCTCTTGGCAGGTGTCTGTAACGGAAGATTTCTCTAGTATTGAGCAAAGCGGCACCTTTGCGACAGATACCAGTCATGATTTCACGGTGAAGGTAGATGTGCAAAATCTCAACCCCAATACACAGTATTACTACCGTTTTATGATCGGTGAGGCGAGCAGTATAGTAGGCATAACGCAGACTCTACCAGAAGGCAGTGTAGACAAAGCATCGATGGCCGTTGTGTCTTGTGCGAATTATCCGGCGGGTTACTTCAATGTCTATAAAGAGATTTTAGAACAGCACCAAAAAGCGTCGTTCGATGTGGTTTTGCACCTTGGCGATTACATCTACGAATATGGTGCTGGGGGTTATGCCAGTGAGGATGCGGCAGCATTGGGGCGTGAGCCAAGCAAGGGCACTGAATGTATTACGTTAGATGACTACCGAAAGCGCTACGCTCAATATCGCCAAGATGAAGATCTCCAAGCTCTGCATGCAGCATTACCGATGATCGCAATCTGGGATGACCACGAGTTAGCAAACGATGCATGGAAGGAGGGGGCGGAAAACCACCACAGCAGCGAAGGCAGTTTTAATGACAGACGCGCCGCGGCGGCAGCGGCTTGGACTGAGTGGCTTCCTGTGCGAGAAAACACCTTTTCAAATATGCTGATTTATCGTCAGTTTGCCTTTGGTGATTTGATCAATTTGATGATGCTCGATACTCGATTGGTAGGCCGCGAACAGCCATTGGATTATTTTTCTCTCGATGCCCCTACTATGGAAGCGATTGGTGGATTAGTTGCGCAGTCTCGCAGTACAGAACGAGAACTACTTGGTACAGAGCAGCTCGCTTGGTTAATGAATGCGTTTAATCAAGAAGCAAAATGGAATGTGCTTGGGCAGCAGGTTCTTATGTCGAGAATGGAGCTACCTAGCTCGGTGATGTTGGCGATGTTCCAACTCTTTACGGCGACGGATGAGCAGAAAATGGACGCGCTGCTAGCAGTAAACAATGCGATCGCCAGTTATCTTGCTGATCCAAGTTCAGACACCGTAAAGTTGCCATATAACCTAGACGCTTGGGATGGCTATTATGTGGAACGTGAGCGTGTTTATGAAATCGCTAAAGCAAGCTCAGGCAACTTTGTTTGCTTAGCTGGTGATACGCACAATGCGTGGACCAGTGAACTGAAGGATGTGTCAAACAACCCTGTTGGTGTCGAGTTCGCGACAAGTTCGGTCAGCTCTCCGGGCTTGGAAGAATATTTAGCTTTGGAGCCCGTCGCCATTGCTCAAATGGAATATACATTGCCAAATCTAATTTCTGAACTGCAATGGACAGACATCAAGCAACGTGGCTTTATGCGTGTCACCTTTACACCTGAGAAAGCAGAGTCAACGTGGTATATGTTATCTACGATTAAAGATAGAAACTATCAAATCACTACAAAAGTGGCATCCACATCGGATGGGTTGACGCTTGATATAGAGTAGGGGGCGACTCGTCGCTTTGTTCAAAACATAAAAAAGTCCGCACTTGTGCGGACTTTTCGATTGGTTAATTTAACCGTTCAATACTGAGTGTTACTTCAGTCGATCAAACCGTATTCTTTGCTCAAAATTTCGATGATTTCAGCTTTTGGATCGTTGCTCAACTTGATTGGTTGGCCCGTTATCTTCTCTGCAATACCGATGTAAGTGCGTGAGATGTCCATCAAAGACTCTACTGGCAGTTCGTTATCACGAGCAAGCGCTTCACGTTCTGGCATGCGCTCTTTGTTTAATAGAATATCGGGATCTGGGAAGTGGTTTAGCAAGAACTGACGGAAACCTTCTTTAGAGTTTTCAACGATGTTGCCCGCTTGGTATTCTTTCGTATCCCAAATACGCGATGAATCCGGCGTACCGACTTCATCCATGTAAATTAGCTTTTCGTTACCGGCAGCATCGTGCACGTAACCAAATTCAAACTTGGTATCCACAAACGTTTGGTCAATCGCTTCGAGTGCATTGCTGATCACGTTAAAGCCTTCTTTTAATAGCTTCTCGTACTGCGCGATGTCTTCTGCGTTTGAAAAGTTAAAGGCTTCGAAGTTGTCTACGATGTTCTGGCGAGTAATGTTGACATCATCCGCTTCAGGAACGCCAGGAATGCCTTTCAAAATACCTTTGGTTGAAGGCGTCATGAGCAATTCAGGTAGCGCTTTATCTTTCTCAAGACCTTCAGGAAGTTCAATACCACAGAATTCACGTTCGCCATTTGCGTAGGCACGCCACATAGAGCCCGTGATGTATTTACGGCAGATTGCCTCAATCTTAACTGGCTTCGCTTTTTGTACGATCCAAACGAATGGGTGAGGGATATCTAAGATGTGGCTATCAGCAAGGCCGTTATCTTTAAACAATTTGAACCAGTGGTTAGAGATTGCGTTCAATGCAGCGCCTTTACCCGGAACGCCTTTTAGTCCACCTTCGCCGTGCCAGATACAATCGAAGGCTGAGATACGATCACTGATCACCATGATGGCCAGTGGGGCATCAGGAGCGACATCGTATCCTTTTTCTTTGATCAGTCGTGCGCTGTCTTCTTCAGTTAACCAGTAAACAGAGCGGACTTTTCCGCTGTGAACAGGCTTGTGGGTGCGAATTGGCAGGTCGTCATTGACGGCAAGTACTTGATTAGCAAGGCTCATTGCGACATTCCTATCATCTTAATCAAACGTCATAAAGAGAAGATATCCAGCGAGAAGTATGCGCTGAATAAATCGAATGAAGGCATCATACCAGAACTATTTTAACTCGCCAGAGAAAAAGCAAACGTTTGCTTTAATTTGTTAAAGCACAAAAAAAGCCTCCTAAAAAGGAGGCGAGATGCAGGATGGATAACGTCGATCTTGTTAGTGGTACTTGTTCACTCTGCCTTCGACGAAAAAGACTTCACACTGATAACGTTGAGCGATGTCGCGAAGCATTGATTGATTCATTAATGCAATCTTGTTCGAAGCGACGACGGCGCTGGCGTTACCAGACTGAATAGCTTTAATCACGATTTCCACTTCAGAAAGCTGTTGAGATGGCTTCATCTGAATGATGTTTTGACAGCGAATGTTGGAAGCAGCAAGTTGCTCAAAATCAGGACGAGGGCACTCAGCGGTAAACAGGACCCATTGTTGCTGTTGAGACAATACTGCCAACTTAGAAAGCAGTTGGTCAGACACATCCATAGGGTGTGTTGCTTGTGCCAATACGTTGTAACGAGAGTATGTATGAGATTGAGTTTGTAACTGCATCTTACTGTTCCTTTATACATGCTGTATGTGTATACAGTAGTTTGTTTTTGATGCCTGATCAACCGCTTTTTATGAATTGAGTTGAAAAACGTTCTCTTAGTTATCATTTTGTTTTTATTAACTCATTGAAATTAAATAGCTATTTTTGATTTTTGACATGTTTGATAAAGGTGGGGAAATGTGAGATGGTCTGCATTTCGGTACTGCATATACAGGTGTTTACTACTGTATATACAGTACTTCTGAGCTCTGTATACAGTGGTTTTTCCAGATTTATACAGTACTTTTCGAGACTCTCTACAGGGTTTTAAGAGCCCTTAAAGTTATGAGGAAGATAAATATACAGCGGAAGTTTGAAGTGAAGCGGGCAGTTAGCTGGTTGTTAACAAGGGGTCTAATTCGATAAGTAGATAAAAAGCAGGCTGCGAATTCGCAGCCTGAAAATACAAGGATCGATGTTTAATAATGGTTAGAATTCGGTTTTTGCGCGTGCGACTTCTGTTTCAAACTGGCCAATGTTACCGGCTCTAACGAGCTGTACCATGGATTGAAACATGGCACGAATCTGTTCTATGTTGCCAGGGTTTGCTCGTGTACATAGACTGCCTAAATCAGAGCCTGCGATTCTCAGTAGACGCGCTCTATTAGGCCCTGACACTTTTCGCTTGATTGTGTTCTTCAAAACCATCAACTCACCGGTCGCAACGACTTCAGGCGGCTGGTTGGCAATGATTGCGGCTGCTTCATCTGTATACATGTGGTCACCAATGTTTTGTGTTTGAGCAAAAACTATACTCCAGAACCATCATTGGTTTGACCCGCTGACAGGGAATACCATCGTCTTCACTATGAAATAAGTGACATTGTTTTAGATAGGTTTGTTAATAGACATCGAAACACCGGAGAGTTAGGGAATATTAATACCCTCGAGACAATCTCGGCGAGATAAGTATTGAAGCGGGATCAAAAAAGCGCCTTGTAAAAAGGCGCCCTTGAAAATCAGTTCCGTTGATTTGTTCTTGTTAACTTGCTCTTTGCGCCATGCGTTCACGCATTTGCAATTCGCCTTGGTTGAATAGGCGAACATCGATTTTGGCGATGTCGTAGCAAGCTTTGCAAGAACTGTGGTACTTACCATCTACGTAATCATGACGAGTTACAAAGCTAGGTTTTTTACACCAATCACAGGTGCCTTCTTCAGTGAACATTGATTTTCTCCCCACCTATATGAATTTTGAGTCGTTAGGTGTTATTTTTCGCCAAGTATTATGGCATACAAAAGATAGGCAGGTTAAATGTCTGTTAATTTGTTTGAGAGGGAGATCGATTGCGAGCCTTTGTTTTCGAGGGTGAAAAGCTCGCAAGCTTAGGGTGTGCGACGGTGTTTTACTCTTTTGTAACATTTTGTGAAATAGTTTTAAACGCTTGATTTAAACGCTTCATCTCTTCCTCACTTCCCCTAGAATCAGGATGATAGAGTTTTGACAATTGTCTGTAGCGCAACTTTACTGCCTTACTGTCTGGGATGGTTTGCGGAGTATAGCCAAACATGGCACAAGCGATGAGGAGCTTTTGGGTTTCAGGTTGCCCTTTGATCTTCTTAAACTCTTTAAATACTTTTTCCAATTGGCGTTTAAGCTGTTTGTTAGCAAACTGCAGTTCTTTAACTTGTGTCTCTAGTTGCTGAGCATTAGAGGCTTCGTACGCAGCGCTCGCTTTAGCTTTATGACTGTTTCTACGAAACCCAAAGGCACCTCCACCCAGCAGCAAAGCGACAGCCAGTGCACCGGAAGCGTACCAAATGTTGGACTCGTCCGCTTTCGCCTCTTGCAGTATCTCTACTTTTTCTTGTTTCTCTTCATCGGTGGCTTTTTTATCAAGCTCGACAATCTCAGAAACTTGTTTCGCTCTGAGTTGATTGAAGCGCTCTTCTAAAAACTGATTGTAGGCTTGTTCTGCTTGAGGGTTTTTAAGTGCAGACAATTGATACCAAGCTTCCACTAGATCAGAGTTTGAAACGTCAGCTTGATGATGCTGAACAAAATCCGCTAACAGAAAGCCGCGGTCAGTCGGATCATTTAATGCAACCGAGGTAAACCAATAGACTGCCTGAGTGTAGTCGATATTACCGCTTAAGCCGCGTGCGTAATCTTCTGCTAATTGCTTTTGAGCGGGCAAATACCCTTGGTGTGCCGATTGCTCTAACCAATAACGGGCATCTGTAGGTGACTCTGGGTTGGGTTTCAGTGCCAGTTGCTGAGCAAGATCGAATTGGGCTTCGGGTTGTGATGGATTTGGGGAAGCAAACACAGTGCTGCTAAAGCAGGTACTTAAAGCAAAGGTGAGGGCAATGGTTCTGAAAGACATTGGGTATGTCAGGTCTAGCGCACTTCGCTAGACCTGCTCCGGTAATCATTATTATTACCGGTATGGTGCAACCAAATTACTTCAGTGGCAAGATCTGGATTTCAACACGACGGTTGCAAGCACGACCTTCAGAAGTTTGGTTTGAACAAATTGGGTTGCGCTCACCGTAGCCACGTGCAATTGCGCGACCTGGAGCAACTTTTTGTGACACTAGGTACTGACGTACTGATTCAGCACGGCGCTCAGATAACGTTTGGTTGTAAGAATCGCTGCCTGTGCTGTCTGTGTAACCATCGATCACAAGACTTGTGTCTGGGTATTCAACTAGGATACGAGCCACGCCACGCAGTGTGTTGTGGATGCTTGAATCAAGTTGGTAAGAGCTTGAAGAGAAGCCAATGCCGTTTTCCATGCGAAGAAGCAGTTGGTTTTCGCCAACGCGTTCAACTTGTACGCCAGAGTTTAGTAGGGCACGACGCAGTTCCGCTTCTTGTTGGTCGAAGTAGTAGCCAACACCAGCGCCTGTTGCACCGCCAGCAGCTGCACCAATCAAAGCACCTTTACGGCGTTCTTTTGCGTTATCACCCACAGCTAGGCCAATTGCCGCACCTGCGATCGCACCGATAAGCGCACCTTGCGTGGTTGAGTTAGTTTCGTATTCACCTGTGGTTGCGTTTTGGCGTTGTGTTGCTTGACAGCCAGTAAGAGCCAGCACTAGCGCAAGTGCAATAGACATCTTTTTCAAGGGAAAATCTCCGTATAAGCCGAGGCGCAAGTGCGCCTCATAATGGGATGTGAATTATGGAATAGAAAGTATTGATATTTGTTATGAGAACGTCAGGCAGAGAGAACTTTTGTAAGCTTTTTCTTATAGTTGGCGACGTTGTGACCAGTTCTATGGTTACTTAGAGGAGTCGCCCAACATTTTCCTAGCTTGTTCACCGCCAACACCACGGTTAACGGAGACTTTACGGCCTTTCTTCAAACCTACTTCATAGTCTGCCGTGATGTTCTTCATCGCTTCTTTGAGCTGCTTCTTGAACGTCTCACGATCGATGTTTTTGAATTCTTTATCAATGTAGTTATTGATTTTGTTTGCTGACTCTTCGTCTGGCGAGATCACAGGCAGCTTCTCTAACGCGCCTTCCACCCAACCAGAAACGAATGAGTTTACGCGACGAGTGACTTCCATTGAAGAGGTGCCAGAACCAGCAAAGCTATTGCGGAATTGCCCGGTACTCTCGTTTAGTTCGCGATAGATAATATCGAAAGCGAAAGCCGCGAAAATTGCACGGTCTGCTTCACCGATAAACTCGACACGTTTAAGCCCTTTGTGGTTCAGTAGAACCGCTTCAACACCGAACTTGGTGTTAATGCCACGAATCACACGCAGCAGTGTTGAGCTGATGTTAGTCGGCAGGAGGTGTGAAGATTGAGTCTTACCCATTTTGATAAACTCAATATCATCTTTGTCCAAGCCGTATTTCAGCATGAGACGGTGCGCCATCTTGATAGCGTTAGCTGCCTCATTTACGTTGGCGGAATTGCCCAGTTCTAAACACTTGGCGATTTTTTTCAGAGCTTTTTGTTTATCCATCGACAACCAGTACCGAGAACGGAAAATTTAAGAAGTCGGACATATTACCTTTTTTGAGGCAAAAACGGAATAACGATAGCAAGGGAAAAGCGTGCTGCAAAAAGAAAGCCCCTTGTAAAAAGGGGCTTTGCGATGATGAGGTTATCAACAAAAATTACAGACCAAGTTGGTCAAGCAGATCATCGGCATCACTCTTGTTGCTCGCCGATTCTGCCGCTTTTTTGTCTTCCATGCTTTTGCGCGTGGCTTCTAGGATATCGTCTGGGCTTTCATCTTCCGCCACCTCAAACTCTTCTAATTGGATAAACTCAGTTTTGTCCATGGCAAGCTCTAAATAGAAGATGTTGTTGTTTGCTGTTGAGAAAGTCACACGTCGCGCTTGTGGGCGGTCGAGGTTGGTATCGACTTGCAGAATCACTTGCTTGTTCAGTGACAGCATTTTTGGCTGATTCTGAGTGATGTTGGTTTGCAGCTCTTTGCGAATCTTGTTGGTGAAGTCACCAACAAGTTGGTTCATCAACTCACCCAGTACATCGCCCACTTCATCTGAGGTGTGTGAGATCGCCAGTTCTTCTTCTGGCATGCCCATATTGCGCATGTAGTTGGTGTAAATCTCAAGCGCCGCTTTCGCGGTAAAGTTAATCACAACTAGGCCAGTGAAACCGCCATCAAACAGCACAAAACAACCAAAATCCGGCTTGAGGCTGGTTTTATTGATCTTTTGCACCATTGCAGAGTAATTAATTTGAGAAGAGGTTGCCGAAGTGAGAACGCCAGAAACCGACTGGCAAAGTTTTAGAAGGATATCTTCAGTGGTTACAACTTTATTTTTTTTCATCCTGAAAGCTCATATTGAAAGGCTATTTCCCTTTCAATGTAAGGCATCAAGCCTTCAAAAATAAAGTATAAGTTTAAATATTGTATTGAGATTCTGATTTGAACGCTTTTTTAAATGTTGTAAAGTGACATAATTCAAAGAAAACAACTTCATTCACGACTTTCCTCCGTAAACGGCTGTTGGAGCGAAAGGCAAGGATGATTAAAAATTAGATAACCCGCAGCTGATTGGATCAGCGCAGTAGGGGCAGGAAGCAAATGTTACCAAGATTACACTCGCAAACGGATGTCGATCCTCTTGTTCTTAGTTTTCTCAAAGAACTGGAGCATTCCGGGTTCACTGGCGATATCGAAAGCCAGTATTCTAGCCGTCTCGCGGTAGCCACTGACAACAGTGTCTACCAACAACTCCCTCAGGCTGTTGTCCATCCCAAAACCACCCAAGATGTTTCCCTCATCGGTAGACTCAGCAATAGAGAAGAATACGAACGCATTACTTTTTCTCCTCGTGGTGGCGGTACAGGCACCAATGGCCAGTCTTTAACGAAAGGTATCGTGGTCGACTTGTCTCGCCACATGAACAAAGTGTTAGAGGTGAATGAAGAAGAGGGCTGGGTTCGTGTTCAAACGGGTGTGGTCAAAGACCAATTGAATGATGCCGTTCGTCCTTATGGGTATTTCTTCTCTCCAGACTTATCGACCAGTAACCGCGCCACGATCGGCGGGATGATCAATACGGATGCGTCCGGTCAAGGTTCGCTTAAATACGGTAAAACGTCCGATCACGTTCTCTCTCTCCAGGCTGTGTTTGCCGATGGTTCTGTTTTGGAGTCGGATCTTTCTCATGGTTTACCAAGTGAAGGCGAGTTTGCCGATACCGCGATGCGTGTGACGGAGTCGGTATGCCGTGACAAGCGCCAACAAATCAACGATAAGTTTCCACCGTTAAACCGATTTCTTACGGGCTATGACCTTAAAAATGCATTTGACGAAGAGAAAGATAGCTTCGATATCACAAGAGTTTTATGTGGTGCGGAAGGCTCATTAGCGTTTATCACGGAAGCGAAGCTCAACCTAACCCGCATTCCTAAAGCGCGAACTCTGGTTAACGTTAAATACAACAGTTTTGATTCTGCATTGCGTAACGCACCATTCATGGTTGAAGCAAAAGCGTTGTCGGTTGAAACCGTAGACTCAAAAGTACTGAACCTCGCGAAACAAGACATCGTTTGGCACACCGTCAGTGACTTGATTGCCGACGTACCAGATAAAGAGATGCTTGGCATTAATATGGTTGAGTACGCTGGTCAGGATGAAGAAGAAGTTGCTTCTCAAGTTGCGTTCCTAACGGCCAAGCTTGATAGCATGCTAGAAACAGAAGAAGCGGGCATCATTGGCTACCAAGTGTGCAGTGATGTGGCGAGCATTGGCCGTATCTACAACATGCGTAAAAAAGCCGTGGGTTTATTGGGCGCAGCGAAAGGGCGCGCTAAGCCTGTTGCGTTTGCAGAAGACACCTGTGTTCCACCGGAAAACTTGGCGGACTTTATCGTTGAGTTCCGCGAGTTGCTTGATGCAAAATCACTTAACTACGGCATGTTTGGCCACGTAGACGCAGGTGTGCTCCACGTTCGTCCTGCATTGGATCTGTGCGATCCTCATCAAGAAGCCTTGATGCACGAAATCTCGGATGAAGTGGTTAAGCTGGTGGCAAAATACGGTGGTTTAATGTGGGGTGAGCACGGCAAAGGGTTCCGCTCTGAGTACGGCCCAGAGTTCTTTGGTGAAGAACTTTTTACTGAACTACGTCGCGTCAAAGCCGCTTTCGACCCACACAATAAAATGAACCCAGGTAAGATCTGCACTCCGCTGAATAGCGATGCAGAGCTTGTGAAAGTCACCGACACCAAACGCGGCTACTTCGATCGCCAGATTGATGTTCAGGTACGTGATAGCTTCAAGCAAGCGATGGAGTGTAACGGTAACGGCTTGTGTTTTAACTACGACACCAGCTCACCTATGTGCCCTTCAATGAAAGTCACTGCAGACCGCCGTCATTCACCGAAAGGGCGTGCAGGTTTAGTTCGTGAGTGGCTACGCCAATTGACTGAGCAGGGCATTGATATCCTCGATCTAGAGAAGCAGACGTTGGAAAGCAAAACGTCCATCAAAACCATGATTGATCGTGTACGTCATTCGATTAATCGTCGTCACGAGTATGACTTCTCCCATGAAGTGTATGAAGCGATGAATGGCTGTTTAGCGTGTAAAGCGTGTGCGAGCCAGTGTCCGATTAAAGTGGATGTACCTAGCTTCCGCTCTCGCTTCCTCAATATTTACCACTCACGTTACCAACGTCCGGCAAAAGACTATTTGGTGTCAAACATTGAATCCATGTTGCCACTGATGGCCAAAGCGCCAAGTGTGGTAAATGGTGTGCTAAAACAATCTTGGGTGCAGAGTTTAACTGCTTCTACTGTAGGTTATGTTGATGCTCCGTTGTTGTCTGTACCGACTTTGAAAGAGCGAGTAGAGACGTTAACCACGGCTTATGACTTGCAAGCACTCAGCGGTTTATCTTCTGAAGACAAACAAAAGCATGTGCTGATTGTTCAAGACCCGTTCACTAGTTATTACGACGCCGAGGTTGTGGAAGACTTCATCAAGCTCGTTCAGAAACTCGGCATGAATCCGGTTCTTCTACCGTTTAAGCCAAATGGTAAAGCCCAGCACATCAAAGGTTTCTTACGTCAGTTTAAGAACACCGCGCAAGATACCGCGAAGTTTTTGGAAATGGTCGCGGATTTAGGCATTCCAATGGTGGGCGTCGATCCTGCATTGGTGCTGTGTTACCGCGATGAGTACGCTGAGGTATTAGGTAGCAAGCGCGGCGAGTTTGATGTGCTTACCGCTCATGAGTGGTTGTATCCAAGGCTGAACGAGTTCGATGCTCTTGAATCGAAACAGCAAGCGCCTTGGTATTTGTTCGCCCATTGTACTGAGAAGACCAAAATGCCAAATGCCGAGAAAGAGTGGGGGGCTATTTTCGCTCACTTTGGTGCAGTGTTGAACACCGTGCCTGTTGGCTGTTGTGGCATGGCAGGGACCTTTGGCCATGAGGTAGACAAGCTATCGATGTCGCGTGACATTTATGATCTGAGCTGGAAGCCAAACTTGGACAAGCTCGACAATGAACGCTGCTTGATTACGGGGTATTCCTGCCGAAGCCAAGTCAAACGCTTTGAAGGGGTAAAACCTAAACACCCAGTTCAAGCTTTGCTAACCTTGATATAGTATTTTATAAAAGCCCAGTTTGACTGGGCTTTTTATTATTTAAGAACCGTTATTGACGATGACAACGTTTTACTCTCATAAGGATATGAAGATTGAAAAAGCTTGAGCTGAAAGTCCCACCTGTCGCTTTGTTTCTGTTGATGGTACTCCTGATGTACTGGCTAAAAGACGCCATGCCAGAGATGAAAATTACCGTGCCGTTCGTTGAGTTTGTAACCACAGGGCTGATTGTGATTGCTGGTTTTATTGGAATCGCAGGTGTTTACGAATTTCGTAAAGCGAAAACAACCGTGAACCCAGTGAAGCCTGAAACTGCTTCGCAGGTGGTGGATACTGGCGTGTTCGCTTACACACGTAACCCAATGTACGTTGCGCTATTGCTTGTCATCATTGCAATTGGACTTTGGTGGCAGCACCTCAGTGTTATCTTATGTGGTGCATTGTTTGTTGCTTACATGAATCGCTTTCAAATTAAGCCAGAGGAGCGGGCATTAGAACGTCTGTTTGGTGAAGATTATTTGGACTATAAGAACCAAGTACGTCGCTGGATTTGATGACCGTAAAGCCGATCGCTTATAAAAAGAGAGCCACAGATAAAAAACACAGATAAAAAGAAAGCCCAGTGAAGTCACTGGGCTTTCTTATGAATGTTTGAAATTGGTCGGCAGGGCCTTATCTAGCGAAGCTTACTCTGTTGAAGTTTGCTTCCTGAAGACTAGGCTGCCTTAGCGAACTTTGCTAGGAAGGCGTCCTTGCGTTCGTTAAAGCGTTGGACTAAATCGTCTACCGCTTCTTGGTCGTAAGGTTTAAGGCCACTCGCTACCATACGTTTGATGCCTTTGCCTACTACTTCACCATCTTCTTTAAAGGCAAAGTTCAGCGTTACCACACCACGTTTACCTTCAACATCGAATGTTGCACCTGTGAAGTCGACTTCAGGGTGAGTCAGGTCTAGACGGTTGAATTCCACTTCCATGCTTTCGTAAATCACCAATGGACGTTGGCAGTTGATCATCATTTGCTTCTCTTCCATTAGAGGAACCATGATGTGCGGGAAGTTCATGCCAGAGAACTGAACGTAGTTTGTGACTACATGTTCAATGAAGGCTGGATCGTGGTTGGTTTCACCCTCGCGAGACATGTGCAGGTATTCTTTGCCTGCTTCGTCTACAACAGCACTTTCTTTTTCACACTTATTTTCAATGTGAAGTGCCACACCATCGTTCACCATTCCGGAGAAATCGAAGCGCATTTTGTGGCTCACGCCTTCTTTGCTTAGCAATACGGCAAACAGCAGATCGCCTGGCACACAAAAGCGTTTGTTGTCTTCATCATGAATAGGGTTGTAATCACCAGCTACGCGCTTTGCAAAGTGACTTGCTTGCTCACGAGTAAACTGAAATTGGTGATTAGTGTCTGAAAAATAAGGTGTTAGAAACATAATTTTTACGTAGTAACCAAAACTGTCAGGGATTATAGGCGAAGATCTCCCTATCAATGGTCCATCCAGTGAAAAGTTCACTGCATCTTAACAATGAAACGATAAAGGTGGCGAATAAATCCGCAGATCACCCGTTTATTGTTGGTTTGTAAATACCTAGGGAAATGGTCGGTCTGAAAGGTAAACCATAGTTCAAGTGTATCGATTAAGGTTATGTATAGTCGGTGCAATGGCTAATTTCTTTTTATATTGTGAGATATCGACCATTTACCTTGCTAATTAATGAGTAATCGAATTATTAAGATGTTATAAAACAAGGTCTTAATGATGAATTTGTTGAATGGTTTGCTTCTCGTTTGACTCGGCGATTTGCTCAACCTTCGACCGCTTTACTCAAAAGTATATTATTGATTCTTTTATTTTTAATTATCTCTTGTATCGATCGAAATGAAGATAATTGAAATGAAACAGTAATCTATATTGTTATTATTATCTTTATTGGGAACATTCCCAGTCGTAATTCTCATATGATTTAATGTCTTAATTATCATTATCTTAAGTGGCGAATCACTTACAACAAGTTGAGATAAGGTGCATTGCCGCAACTGGACTGCTGGTTTAATGTTTTGCGAAATTTTATAAAAACAATAAAAAATAGCGCCCTTGCAACCTTGATAGCCTCTTTCTGACAGACTGTCTTGTACGCAGGAGGTAATAAAACACAACAACAAAAGTTTGGCTGTCTATGAAATCAATGATCCCTCGGCATCATCCAAAGACTTAACCCTAAGTCTCTCTGCTCTCAGTGTTTGCCCACGAGAGCATCCTAATTAAAAACGTTCAATTTCCGGTTGCGAATAAGTAATCGGAGGCTTGCTGCTTCCTGCAAGAAGCGAATAACTTCTCAAACCAAGGATAATTATATGAAGTTACGAAAATTGGTATTGGCGTGTGCCATTGCTTCCCCCTGTGTTAGTGCCTTTGAAGTTTGTAATATTGGTGACGAATACAACGTATTGGATCGTGAGAGCTTCCACGATATACGTAAGTCAAATTACCGAAACTTCAGTGAAGACCTAACGCCAGAAGATTTATTTTTGTCTGCGCCCGAACACCACGCAGACGCTCGACCTTCGCTTGCTGAGGCAGATGAAGTTTTCCCAGAAACTGCATCTCTACTTGAGGTCGGTCCTGCCAATGTTGCCGTTCTAGAATCCGAAGAAGCGGCGAGCCTGCTTGCGACAATCGGACACTCGACGGCAGGCTTTGCCAAGGGCGCGCTTGAAGCGTTAGGGCCAGTCGGCGATACCATTGCCGTTGGATTGTGGGCAAATGATGTGGCTCAAGCCTTTGAAGATGAGACAAAAACGTCATACGACCGTTTTGCTACGGTGATGAGCCTGATTGACTGGTTTGGCGTTCTCAAGCTACCTGAGCGAGAAATTGATCGTAAGATCCTAACGGCTCGTTGGAATCGAGTTGCCGCGGGTGATCATTATAGCTTTACCGTTCACGACGACATCGTTACTCAACAAGACAAAAAAGATAAGCAGCATTGGGCGGATCTTGCATCCGGTCAACAGCGCATGCTTGAAGCGCTGGCGAAGGGGTATGCCTCTGATGTAGCGCTTAAATATCAGCAGCATTATCAAGAAGCGTTAAAAGCACAAGCCGTGTTAGCAGAGACGTTGATTAACTCTGTCGAGACTGAAGTTCAGAAAGCCATTTTTAATAAGCTCGCGCTAGAAGGTGCGAATGCCAAACTGTTTGCCTCTGATCTTGCTTCAACTTGCCGTACTGAGATTGATGCGTTGCTGGCTTTGTACCCAGAGCAGGAAGAAAACAACAACCGTCCAATGTATGTGCCATCTAAGCGAGAAGCTAATCGAGCACTAGCGCGCTTGCAGCATTGCCAGCAAGACCATCTGGACTTGGCAGTGGCGGTGCTTGATGAGCTTAGAAATGGGGAAGTGGAAGGCTTAGATCGTCAGTCACTGCATCAACTTTACCGACAAGTTCTCAATTCGAAGATCAAAATCGTCGAGACCGCAAACGCCCAGCTTGATGTGCTTAGAGCCAAGTTAAAAGAAGAAATGTATGCAGAAGGCATGAATGCCATCGATCGTTTGTTTGATTCAGAAGCGGTTGCGAAAGCCCATCGCTATTTTAAAGACCAAGCGGATTATTTAGCGATAGATGAAATGTCTCGCAGTATTTTTGGGCGTCCAGCCACGGCTACTGAACGTCGTCAAAAGTACTTTGTTATTCAAGAAGGGTACGAGAAGTGCACTCGAATTGGGATACTTGGGGGGGACCCGAACTTCAGAGGATGTACTGAGTACACGTGGATTCCTGCAGAGAAAGAGCATTATGACTCCGCAAAAGATGAAGTAATTTCGCAGATGGTGATGCCAAATCGCGATGCGATCAAGCGTGTCTTTACCCAATCTATGGATGAACTGATCAACGAAGGTTGGAGCTCTCAATATGAAGAGGCTTGGCTTGAGCAGCAGATCCTAAGCTTTTCCGACAAGCAACGCATCATCAGAACTGCAGAAGCTGACAAAGCACGAGTGATGCGTTGGATGTTTGATTCCAGTGCGGCACTGGAAGCCGAGTGTGGCGGTGGTAATGCTTGTGCCGCTTGGTCTCCTAGCTACCTAGCAAAAGAAAACCTATCTCGTGAATCGTCATTGCACCACATTGCTGATTGGCATGAAAGGAACAAAGACTCAGGTTATTACGTGCATTCAAAGCGCTTGGCAAAACTGGAAGGTTTTATTAGCTCGGCACTAGAGAGTGAATGGCAAGCAACACATGTAAACGGATTTTATAGTTACCTATATCCGGGAAGCTTTGATCTCGATAAACATGCACCTTTAATAGCGTCAGCACTAAAGGCGTCCAACTTGAATACCAGCAATCTTGCTGCAGCATTACCTTTAGCGAAAAGCGTGGTAAAAAATCGTATTTTAGAAGCGATGAGCGTGGCTGACAGCAATGGTGAGGAATGGCTTGCTGCACAGCTTGGCGACTTCCAGAGATACATTGGTATTATCCATGCGCAGAATATTTCTACAGGCCACTACGCATCAGGAGAAATGGGGACGACCGCACTCCTATCTGAGCCATTACCTGCTCATCTACTGCGCTACATGACGTTGGACGTTTATTACAATATCGACGATAGCGAATCTGCATATTACTACCCAGCGAATAATGGCGAAGACATGAGTTATGACGCGCGTCTACATGCATCTATCGATGACTTGTTTAACGCTAATTCTGAATTGGGTAGAAAGCTCGACCTGCTAGTTCAAGTTAATGACAACTTCACCAACCTACCGGGCAGAACTTGCATGATCATGTACCCGCAACTGAGAGACGCCTTGTTTAAGATCTCCGGTGATGAGTCAATGTATTGGTTAACCCCATTTTCTGATTGGTTTGACAGTGTGACTCGCCAACAGCTAGAGCTGTTTAGTGCGATTCGATTCGGAGTCATCAAGCAGAATGAGCTAAATATCTCCTGTGATTTAAGCCCAAATAACCCTAGATATTGGTAAAGGGAGGAACAGACTATGTTGAGAATTATTTCACTCTGTTGTCTCTGTTTTGGCTTCGTCGCCCAGGCTGCGCCTTTTGAGGCATTGAAAGCCCCTTTACGTAGCCAAGTACAAGTCGATGAATTAGCGTCACAATTTTCTGAGTGGGCGAAAGCTTCCAGTGGTTGGCGCTACAAATTGATGACGGCTAATGAAGCAGAGGCCTTGGAAGACTTTTCCGTTTCTGGCTATCAGCTTGCGAATGACTACTTGAGAGCTGCGGATACCTCCACTTGGGGGAGTGCGGGAAAAAGTGCAAGGAAGTTTATTAAGCAGGTTCGTGGTGCCATGAAAAAGCTACCTCGTTACAAGGGGGTGACTTACCGCGGCGCATGGGCAAAACAGTCTCTTTTGAACAAACTCCAAGTGGGAGATGTGGTGGTTGAGCCTGCGTTTACATCAAGCAGTACCATTCCTGAAGTTGCGAAGCGTTTCGCTGTTGTAAGGCCGAACTCTCCACAACCTCTACAGCGCGTGTTGTATGAAGTTCAAGTGAAGAGTAATGGTCGCGCGCTTGGCGGTTTGTCCGAATTTGGAGGAGAGGCTGAGGTGTTGTTACCACCTAACACCTACTACAAAGTAACGAGCATCGAGTTAAATCGAGGTTCTGCAATGGTGGCGCTAGAGACGGTTTCATCACACGAAGCGGTAGAGGGCGCGACATACAACCTATATTCGGGTGAAGAGATAAGCCAATCTTACTGGCGTGCTCTAGTTTGCGGTTAAGCAGGGAGCGAAATATGTACAAGAGACTATTGGCTGCACTTTTAACGATGGTTGCTCAGAGCGCTGCATTGGCAGAAGACTTTGCCGAGTTTAAAGGGCGAGACCTGTCGCCTATGCAGCAAGAGCAGATGGCCGATGATCTGATGGATTGGTCCATCGTTCATCACGCAAAAGCAGAAAGAAAGATGATCCCAGAAGAGTATTCAGCAATTAAACGTTATGGTCGCGTTGATCATGATGTTGTTAACGAGTACATGCGAGCGGGTGAACCAAAAGAATTTTTGATGCCAGGGTATGCGGAAGCTCTAAAAGTACGGGTTTCTCATATGCGTAGCGTAATGAATAAATTGCCCAACTTTAAAGGGACGGTCTATCGAGGCTCATCAATTAAGAACAGTCTTTTAGAACAGTTGAATGTTGGCGATATTTTGCATGAAAAGGCGTTCTTATCGACATCAACCATTCCAAGCGTAGCGAGAAACTTCTCTGCTGCGGGAGCTTATCAGAACGTTTCTGCTGCTCAATTCAAAATTGATTTGAAGTCATCAGGGCGAGCAATCAATGCTTATACATTCAAAGCATACGAAGCTGAAATCTTAGCTAAGCCTAACACTTATTTTCGTGTTGAAGCGATTGAGAGAATTTCAGCGAAAAAGAACTACATAAAATTGAGGGAGATAAAAAATCCTTCTAAATATCTAAAGGCTGAACCAGATATACATATTTACGATAGCTTTAGTGGAGATGAAGTGTCACTTCGAACCCGTTCAGCATTGTATTGTCTTTGATAGCCATTACCTCTCATGAAACCTTCATGAGAGGTATTATTTAGAAAATAAGTGGTCGACGCTCTCCCAGTTATATTTTGGGAGGTGATTTTTTACGTCTATTGGTAAATAAAAATGAAATCTAGAAAATTATTATTTGGCTTATTAATTCAAGTTTTTTTGTGCTCTCACTCAATAGCAGGCTTGAAGTACAATGATAAATATTACAGTAGTTCAGACATAGAAGAGATCATGGAAATTATGTCTGAACCTGGCATTGATGATTATGGAGAATTTAACAGGCTAAGAGAAGAATTATACGAACAAGCAGATGTTCAGAAAGGCCTTCTTTCAGAAGAGCAAGCCGCAGCACTGGCCGAGTATCAAGACTATGCTTTTGCATCGACTCGAGAAAGTTTTATCTCAGGCGTTTTTGATGATGAAACCCTGAATATCATTGACCATATAGATTCAGCGTTTGAGAGCGGCGCTAAATATCAAGGTGTTACCTTTAGAGGTGAACGTGAACTAGGGGCTTATATGTCAGATATACAAGTGGGGGATATTGTTAGTCCTAGCGCTTATGTTTCAACGTCTATATCAAAAGATGCTGCCTATAACTTTCATTCTGGTCAGCTTGCCAGGTTTGAACTTCAACAGGGTAAAAGCGGTATTGTCATACCAAGTGTCATTGATGGTGAGTTAGAGGTTCTTATTAATAGAAACTCTTACTTTGAAGTGACAGCTATTAAAACGAGTTATATGGGGACTCACGTTGTTTACCGAGAAATTGATCCTAATTCAGTAGGTGATAAGAAAATAAAAGATATGCATAGCGGCGAAGAAATCACAGCCGCTGAAGTGTGCGCTTTTTAAAGTCATCTTTATAAACTTTCTTTTTTTACTCTTTTAACAATATAAAGAACATATACCTAATGAATTCAAAATTAATATCCAGTTTTGTTGTTTTGGCTGCATTCAGTCCAGCTACCTATTCATTGTGTTTTATTGATGGTGTGTCTGATACGCAAAACTTAAATAGCTTCGATAGCCAGCGCTTAGAAGGGCAACTCCACCAACAGTTTTTCTCAGAACCTCAGTTTGGCTCTACATTCGGTGAGTTGGAACACTCTTCTCAGCAACAGTTATTTTCTGAGGCATGGCCTTCAACAGAAGAGGCATTAAACAGCGTACCAGTAGCGTCTGAAAGTGCGTTAAGTGCTCCTGCGATATTGAATCGCTTAGGTCAAGCTGGAAGTTCAACACTCGAAGTACTTGGCCCGGTTGGTGATGCTTTTGCTGTGGGTGTGTGGGCAGAGAACATGGCGTCTACCTTTTCCAAAGAGTCGTCGACGCGTTTAGATAAAACCGCCTCTGTTTTCTCGATTGTTCCATTGGTTGGTGATGAGCTAAACATGCTATCCAATGATATTAAATACTTTGCAGCGAAAGAGAAGATTGAGGAGTTTGAATCTCAAACTCACTATGTTTTTAATGATCATCACCCTGATTTCAATCGATTCCATCATAAAAAAGAAGATGCAATTAAGCTGATTAATCAATACGACAACCACGTTAAAGCTTCGATTGAAATGTACATCGACCAACTATTGCTTGCTGCGGATACGGAATATCGTCGTATTGCAGCGGGTTATGATCGTCAGCTTGTGAGGCAAATGACGAGGATGGATCTGGAATATATCAAGGTTTATGGTCATATCTCAGAACAATCAAATCTCAATCAACCTCTGTGTTCTGAAGCGGGGGACAATCCGACTCATTTGATGAATTGTGTCAAATCACAGGGACAGGCGCGAATTGAGTTGATTGCACAGCAGCTGTCATCGTCAGAATTAAATCAACTTCGTTTAAAACTACACGAAGCGAAGCGCTCGCTTGTACAGACCGCGATGGATAACTTGGAGGAGCATAAAGAAACACTGCGTAATGATGTTATTGCTCGTGCAAAGCACCATATTCCTCAAGTCTACCAATACACGAGACTTAATCGACATTTATTGGAAGAGAGGGCGAGAAAGAGTGGGTTGCGTGAATATGCGAAAGCAAATTGGAATGTGGATTATTTGTCAGAAGAGCAAATAAACACCGCGACATTTGAAGTGAGCCCTGCTAGAGAGTGTTGGGGAATACCTTCCGTTTATCCCGGCGGTATTCAAGCATCGCTCGATGCATGTAAAGACACTGGGCCGCTCTATGACACCTATCATATATCGAAAGATCAAGAGCTCGTGGATGTGATTAGAAAATCGCTGGACTTCGATGTGGAATCCTATGTGGAAACGAAGGTGAACGATGGCTGGGAGTCAGGGCTATTGCGCACCAAACTGGGTGAGGCAGCTTATGCGTATGTATTTGGCCAACTCTCGAATCGAATGTTTGAAACGCTAGTAACACAATTATCCACCATCCAAGTACTGTCTTATCAGACGACCCTAACTGAGTATTTAAATAGTCAGGGACTAGATGCCAACGACCCTGAACAGAGAAAAGACTGGTATCAGCTGAGCCGTTGGTACGAATTGCTTTTGACTGAAAGGCCATCAGGAGGTGCTCTAAGTATAATCACACAATATGAAGCGTTCAGAGCGTTGATCAAGCCTGTTTTCGAAGAAACGATCACTATGGCTTACATTCGCGATATTTATTACTCGATTCCTTATCCAAGTGTCTATTCAGCGAAAAACCTACAATTTTATTCTCCGATTATGGCGAAGACTTTTGACAAAGTCGTAGTGGGTCCAGACGAGAATGCAGTGTTGAGAAGTTTAAACTCTGCGGTGACAGAAATAATGCAAAAAGTAAGTGAAGCTAACACGGCCAATGAGTTGCATTATTTACTTGGAGATCTGGCTTTGTATGCACAAATTGCCCAACACCAACAATCTGAAACGCATGTGTTGACGGCGGCTGGTAATGCTCCCCAACTGTTTAACAGCTCATTATCCGCAGTGAATAGACAATACCTAAATGAAGCACATTTGTATGCTCTTTCTCAGCAGGTAATGGCGTCAGAGCAGCATGCTTTGTGGCAGATGTTATCGAATGTCGGTAGCCAATTATCTCAAGGTGAGTTGGATTTGGCGATCACACTACTGGGTGATGTGATTCGGAATAACGATATGACGATGCTTCCCCAAATTCATGAAGTTCTTATTCAAGAGTTAGAAGAACTGATCGAACTACAGATTAAGATTGAGGGCTAGTGGGATGAAAATATTAGCAAAAATGGTTTCTATTGTTTTTACATTCTCAACATTGGTTGGAAGTGCTCTTGCTGGTGGCGGCGCAGAAATGGGTGAGTTTTATGCTGCCCCTGATGGTGTGAAGGTTATTTACGGCTACAACTCTTCCCAGTACGGGAATCTTTATCGAGTATCGACTAACTTGTATGTTCAAACAAAAGATGACGCTTATCTTGCGGATATTAAACTGCTTATCCAAAGACTGAAAATGTCACCGACCGGTCGGGAAGTGTTGCGTCAAATCGCAGCTTATATGCCAGTCAATGCTCCCGACGATGCGGTAGAGCCTCTTATTGAGCATCTTCAAGGTGTTGATACGACCAAGGTGAATGTGGTTACCGTAATTCGAGAACCTGAGGGGGCTGGTCGCTTGTTCGAGACAGTGCCTTCCACCTTCGCTGAAAGACAAAAATCAGAGCTTGTTTACCTACGACAGTTTGATGGGAAAGGTGTGTCAAACACGGTGTTCTTTTCTACCAAAGAAGTGGTCAATATTCCGGGAACGGATAAGCCTTTTGATCAAGCGGTAGCTTTGGGGCATGAGTTAATTCATGCTCGTGATTACGCTTCGGGCGCGATGCCTCGCGGGAGTGTGATACTCAAACATCGTCACCCAGAAACTGGACAAGTCACGGAGTATTCGATCGATAAGGCTGAATACCAAACGACGGGAATTTCCCATTACAATAATGCAGAAAATGGCAGAGATGCAGAGACTGCGATAGATGAAATTCGTAATGACGTTATTATGAGGCGGGAAGAGATGTACTTCCGTTGGAAATCTAGCGGGCAGAATAAACCGAAAGCTTATCTGAAAAACGAAAAGGTGGTGAGCGAGTTTCATTTGGCTGACGACCTTGGTGCATATAAGAGAAATACTTACTGGCCTGCAGGGCACTACCAATATCATCCTTACACGGTTGAGGTAAGGCCTGCTGCTGCTGGCTCTCTTTCACCTAAGTGGGATACATTGGAAGGAAAGCAAGCTCATACCGAAGTGCGTCGAGCGCTGAACCAGTCTTTGAGTGAAGGCAAAGAGACGGCGATTGTGCTTGTCGATGCGACGGAGCAACGTTTGTCGCAAAGCCTGCAAAATTCTCCAGCCTTGACGAGGCGCGGTCTAGGTAACCAAAGTGCGATCTTAAACTATGCGGCTAAAAATAATATCAAAGTGGTTAATGCTTATAGCTCTGAAAATGAAACGCCCCTATCGAGTTTGAAGAAGAGAAAACGCAGCCGATTGTACCGCGCAATCTCTGGGCAGTCCGAAAGGTCAAATGGATACAAAGATGTCCAGTTTAGTGTGGATAATCAATCATTGCTTTCACAAGAACTTGAAGGTCAAGATACCGTGCTGGTGATGGCGTATTCTGATGGCCAAATGACAACAAACATTGTGGATAGCTTATCAGACGACCTCAATAGACAAGTGCTGGTGTCACGACATTCAAACCTAGATTACCAGCCTTCAAATCTGAATGCGGAAGAGAGTACTGCTTGGTTGAATATTCGAGAAAAACAGAATGTGAAAATGCTCGGTTCTGGCAGTCGTAGCCGTTTCAACATTTGCAGTATTCAGTAATCCGCTTGTGATCGTGTCATAAGGGATTAACTGGAAAGTTAAAAAATTAAAGCCGATTGAGTGTGCAGCTCAATCGGCTTTTCTTTACCAGAAGTTTCTTAGTGCACGCTAGGGAGCAAGTTTTCTGGCATTAATGCGTTATGCAAAGCCAGTTTGAGTAGCGCATTGGCTTGCTCAATATCTGGCGCGAAGTAGCGGTCTTTATCGTAGAACGACACTTTTTCACGCAGCATTTGTTTTGCAATCTCGATACGTTCAGAAGATTTGTTTGGCGCGCGGAAATCCAACCCTTGCGCGGCAGACAAGTATTCAACCGCCAAAATACCACGCGTGTTTTCACCCATCTCTTTCAGACGACGAGCAGCGAAGGTCGCCATTGATACGTGGTCTTCTTGGTTTGCGGATGTTGGCAAGCTATCGACAGAAGCAGGGTGAGCGAGCGTTTTGTTTTCACTCGCTAGTGCTGCTGACGTTACCTGCGCAATCATAAAGCCCGAGTTGACGCCGCCATTGTCGACCAAGAATGGAGGAAGTTTAGACAGAGCACTATCAATAAGCAGTGCCATGCGACGCTCTGACAAACTACCAATCTCTGCAATCGCAAGAGCAAGGTTATCCGCCGCCATAGCAACGGGCTCCGCATGGAAGTTACCACCAGAGATGATGTCGTCGTCTTCTGCGAACACAAGCGGGTTATCCGATACCGAGTTCGCCTCTACTTGCAGAGTGTCTGCCGCATTGCGAATTTGTTGTAAACAAGCACCCATAACTTGAGGCTGACAGCGCAGTGAATAAGGGTCTTGAACCTTTTCACAGTTGGTATGGGATTCACCAATCTCACTGGTTGCTTCTAACATATGTCGATACGCTAACGCCGCATCCATTTGGCTGCGATGGCCACGAACACGGTGGATACGTGGGTCGAACGGACGACGGCTGCCCAGTGCTGCTTCTACCGACATAGCGCCACAAACGGTAGCAGATGAGAATAGGTCCTCGGCAATGAACAGACCTTCGAGTGCAAACGCCGTTGACGCTTGAGTACCGTTAAGCAATGCAAGGCCTTCTTTAGGTGCCAGTGTGATTGGTTCTAGACCAGCAATTTGAAGCGCTTCTAAGCCAGAAATGACTTTGCCATTGTGACGCGCTTGGCCTTCACCAAGAAGTACCGTACTCATGTGAGCCAGCGGCGCTAAGTCACCCGATGCGCCTACTGAGCCTTTTTGTGGTACGCATGGATACACCTGCGCATTCACAAGGTCAATCAGCATGTTGATGACTTTCAAGCGCAAGCCAGAGAAGCCACGCGCAAGACTGTTGATTTTCAGCACCATCATCAAACGAACGGTCTCGTCGGACATGAATTTACCGATGCCAGCGGCATGTGAAAGCACAATACTGCGTTGCAGCGTTTCAAGATCTTCCGGCGCAATGCGTGTGTTTGCGAGTAGACCGAAACCCGTATTGATGCCATAAACGGTGCGATCTTCTGCAATCACTCGGTCGACAACTTGAGTGCTTTCCTCAATGGCCGGAATGGCTTCTGGATCGAGAGTAAGGTTGACAGGCGAGCGGCTCACCTGACGCAGTTCGTTTAAGCTAATATGGCCCGGCTTTAGCGTTAAATTGAGCATGTCTTTCATCCTTACTTCAGCTTTTTCAGTTCTTCATTGAGCATTGGCAAATCCAGTCTTTGCTCGGCTGCACATTGTTTTGCGATGTCATATCCCGCATCGGCATGACGCATAACTCCCGTCGCTGGGTCATTGTGAAGTACGCGAGCAATACGCTCAGATGCATCATCACTGCCGTCACAACAAATCACCATACCTGAGTGTTGAGAGAAGCCCATGCCAACGCCGCCACCATGGTGAAGTGATACCCAAGTTGCACCACCTGCGGTATTCAATAGGGCATTAAGTAATGGCCAATCCGATACCGCATCAGAGCCATCCATCATGCCTTCAGTTTCACGGTTCGGGCTGGCTACCGAGCCAGAGTCTAGGTGGTCACGGCCAATAACAACCGGCGCTTTCAGTTCACCGTTTTTCACCATTTCATTAAAGGCTTGGCCAAGGCGCTCACGGTCTTTCAGACCCACCCAACAGATACGTGCAGGCAGCCCTTGGAACTGAATGCGTTCACGTGCCATATCTAGCCAATTGTGTAGGTGAGGGTTATCTGGGATCAGCTCTTTTACTTTCTGATCGGTTTTGTAGATGTCTTCTGGGTCACCAGACAATGCTGCCCAACGGAATGGCCCAATACCTTCACAGAATAAAGGACGAATGTAAGCCGGTACGAAACCTGGGAAGTCAAACGCATTTTCGACGCCTTCTTCCAGCGCCATTTGACGGATGTTATTACCGTAATCCAGTGTTGCAGCGCCGCGGTTTTGCAGTTCTAGCATGGCTTGAACTTGCACAGCCATTGATTGTTTCGCCGCTTTAACTACACCAGCTTCGTCTTGTAAGCGCATTTCTGCTGCATGTGACATACTCCAACCTTGAGGCAAGTAGCCGTTCAATGGGTCGTGTGCAGAGGTTTGGTCTGTTACCACGTCTGGCGTGATGTTACGTTCCACAAGCTCAGGGAAGATGTCAGCTGCGTTACCTAGTAGACCGACTGAAATAGGCGTGTCGGCTTCTTTGATCATCGCTAGCGCTTCATCTAGCGATGTGGCTTTCTTGTCGACGTAGCCTGTGCGTAGGCGATAATCGATACGTGACTCGTCACACTCAACAGCAATCATTGAGAAACCTGCCATTGTGCCAGCTAGAGGTTGAGCGCCGCCCATACCACCAAGGCCGCCTGTCAGGATCCATCGACCTTTTGCGTCGCCGTTAAAGTGCTTTTTAGCTACTGACACAAAGGTTTCGTAAGTGCCTTGAACAATGCCTTGTGAACCGATGTAAATCCAGCTACCTGCCGTCATCTGTCCGTACATCATCAAGCCTTCTTTATCGAGCTCATTGAAGTGCTCCCAGTTGGCCCAATGTGGTACGAGGTTTGAGTTCGCAATTAGAACGCGTGGCGCATTTTTATGAGTCGGGAAAACGCCCACTGGTTTGCCTGATTGGACGAGAAGAGTTTGGTCATCGTCGAGTCTTTCTAACACTTCAACAATCTTATCGAAGCATTCCCAATTTCGTGCTGCTCGACCAATACCACCGTATACAACGAGCGAGTGAGGGTGCTCGGCTACATCTGGATCAAGGTTGTTCATCAGCATACGAAGCGGGGCTTCCGTCAGCCAAGATTTGGCGCGCAGTTGTGTACCGTGTGGAGCACGAATTGTTCTGCTTGTATCAAGTCGTGGATCTTGTCCCTGGCGCTGTGTCATTTTAAGACTCCTTTAGTTTCACGTGTGTACCAAGTCTGTGCTTGGCTATTTCTACTCGAGTAAAGTGCTGTTTGAGCTGTGCCTTGTTCGAGTTGATCGTTATTGGGTTAGGTTATTTGGGTTTATGGTCTTTCTCTGCCATGGCATTGGCGATGTCCCAACATAGGCGGGCTGCCAATCGAGCGGTTTGGCTATCGACGTCATAAGTGGGGTTATACTCGGCAATGTCTGCCAGCATGAGCTTGTTTTTGTAATGTAGGATTCGGTCGAGAAACGGCGAAATGATGTCGTAGCTGACCCCTCTTGCTGCTGGAGCGCTTACACCCGGAGCTGTCGCCGCAGGGAACACGTCCAAATCAATCGTTAGATAGAGGCAGTCGCAGTCATCGATAAAGTGCTGTAGTTGCGTTAAATGGTAGCTGTGGTTCATGTAGCAAAGCTGTTTGTCTTCCACATACCAAACATTGAGTTCGTCCGCTTTCTGGAATAGCGCTTTGGTATTGCTGCTGCGACTGACGCCAATGCAAGCGTAATGAAACTTCCAATCATTGCGTTGGCAGAAGTGATGAATCTGATTAAATGGTGTGCCTGAGCTCGGTTTTACATCTGCCAGCGAACTTTCAAAAGCGCGCAGGTCGAAATGTGCATCGAAGTTGATAATGCCAATCTTCGGCTGCTTGTCTGGGTGATGGGTTTTGAAGTACTCGGCCAACCCGGAAAATGATGCCCATGCGATCTCATGCCCGCCGCCTAGTACTACGACAGGTGAATGGGGTAGCGCTTGAGCAACTGTAGCTGCGCATTGCGATTGGCTGCTCTCTAGTAAGTCGTCTTCGCAAACTACAGTACCGAGGTCATAAAGCGGCGCATCTTGGTGCCAAGCGAGATTGGCTAGGGCACGACGGATTAAATCCGGTGACTTTTTCGCACCAATACGGCCTTTATTTCTGGCAACACCCGCATCGGTCGCAAAACCAAGGATTGAGACGCCTTCGCTTCTGCTCGGTAACTCTTCAACAGAAATATTTTTAATCACGTGGTGAACGCGCTTACCCAATTCTCCATCTTCTGCATCGTGGCGACCTTGCCAGTGAAATGGAGCGGTATTTGGATCTGATTGAGCCATGTTACAGTCCTCCGTGAGAGACATATTCACCATTGACTATACGACCTACTAAACGTTTCGCTCCGACTTGGTAACTGAGGTCTGCTGGGTTTTCGATATCCCAAATTGAGAAATCCGCGTCATAACCGGCTTCAATCACGCCACGAGACTCCCCATACCCCAGTGCTTTTGCTGCGTTTTGAGTGACGCCACGCAGTGCTTCTTGAGGGGTTAAACGGAAAAGAGTGCAAGCCATGTTCAGCATCAAGGTTAAATCAGCAAATGGCGATGTCCCTGGGTTGATGTCTGTCGCTATCGCCATTGGCACCTTGTGCGCTCTAAGTAATTCGATAGGAGGCAATTGGGTTTCACGTAAGAAGTAAAATGCTCCAGGGAGCAAGGTTGCCACGGTCGAGGAATTGGCAAGCGCACGCACACCAATTTCATCGAGATATTCAATATGATCGGCAGAAAGGCCATTGTATTTTGCCGTTAGCGTAGTGCCGCCTAAATCAGAAAGCTGTTCAGTATGACCTTTCACATGCAAGCCATGTTTTTTTGCTGCCTCAAAGACAAGCTCGGTTTGAGCTAAGTTAAAACCTATCGATTCACAAAACACATCGACGCTGGTGGCGAGCTTTTCTTCTGCCACGAGGGGAATGATGTCGTCACAAATATGCTGAATATAATCGTCAGCGCGGTCTTTAAATTCTGGTGGAAGTGCATGAGCGGCGAGTAGAGTTGTGGTGATTTTTACTTTGCGCTCTTGCTCTAAGGCTTTAGCTGCGCGCAGCATCTTGATTTCATCTTGCAGTGTCAGTCCGTAACCAGACTTAACTTCGACTGAGGTAACACCGCTTGCAAGCAATCCATCTAAACGTGGTAGAGCGAGTTCAATAAGTTGCTCTTCGCTTGCTTCGCGGGTTGCACGAACGGTGGAAAGAATACCGCCGCCTTGTTTGGCGATCTCTTCATAAGGCACACCGTTAAGGCGCATTTCAAACTCGTTGGCACGATTCCCGGCGTACACAAGATGAGTGTGGCAATCAATTAAACCTGGTAGCAACAGCTTGCTTCGAAGATCAATGGTTTGTTCGTAGTGGTCTGGATTCAGGATGGATTCGGTTTCTGCGCTGTCTTCGCCTCTTGCTGCGGTACTGAGTGCAACAATTTTTCCTGACCGAATGCCGACGCGAGCAAGGGGAGAGGGTAGGTAGCCTTGCTCTCCTTCTTGCATAGTGACGAGGCGTGCATTTTCAATCAGCAAATCCATTCTGATACTTCCTTTTGATTTGTATTTTTAAATGTATATACAAATAAATAGGAGAAAAAAGCATCACTGGCAAGGCTGATGTTGCTGAAATGTGATCAAAACGAAGAAGTAACGCCTAGTTTATAGCAGGATCTTAGAGCTTAATTTGTACTTATTGCCCGGATGGTAAAGTAGCGCAGTACTCACCAGTTTATCTTGACTCCACGTTCGACGGTTGAGCAGTAAACAAGGCTCGTTAGCTTGCATTTTCAAGTCTTGTTTAACGCGTCCTTCTGGCACTATCGCCTCAACAGTATGCTCTATTGCACTAAGAGGACAGTTATCAGAAAGGTACTGGTTTGGTGTCATGCAAGTAAAGTCTTGTCGTAGGTAACTAGGTGCGTACTGGCTGTTGACCCAACGCAGCTCAAGCTGGATTGGATTACCGTCTTCAAAGTGGATGATCTCGCTGTAAAACACTGTAGTACCTAGCATCACGCCAAGTTTTGTCGCAATACTGTCATCGGCTTTGATAGCGATTTGCTGTAGCACTTCACTGTGATGAGCGCGGCCCCGATTCGTGATTTCATCGGCAATGTTGCGTATGTCTAATAGGGGAGATTCAGACTTCTCAGCCGGATCACAAACAAAGGTGCCGAGGCGAGGTCGGCGTTGCAGTTTGCCTTCATTAACTAAGTCTCGAATCGCTTTGTTAACGGTCATTCGGCTTACACCAAACTGTTCCGTCAATTCGATTTCAGTTGCGATACGATGTCCAACCATCCACTCACCCGAATCAATTTTATCGAGGATAAACTGTTTGATTTGCATGTAGAGGGGCGCAGACATAATGACTTCCTTTTAATTGACTATACAAATAGTGCGTAATCTATGCACAAATTGCAAACAGATAGAGTCATTTTGTGCGCTGATAAAAGGAATTACTCCGCATTCTTATCGTCTATTACTTGCAGGAGTCTGATCAGTTGTGTAAACAGAGACTTATCAAAATAACGAAAACAGACAGTCACAAAGGAATCGCATGTTTAAGAAACTAAAAGCGTCACTTGGTATCGGCTCAGCAAAAGTGGATACGATTTTAGATGAAATGAGCGTATATCAAGGCGCAACTTTACGTGGTCACGTTCAAATCAAAGGTGGTGATGTCGAACAACAAATTGATGCCATCACCATCAAACTGAACACGGAAATGAAAGTAGAAGTAGACGACAGCGTTAGCTACCAAACTTTCACTATTGATCAATTGAAGGCGGTTGAACCGTTTGTCATTCAGCCGAATGAAGAAAAGCAGGTGCCATTCGAGCTTAAGCTGCATGACGAAACGCCTATTACCGCAGTTAGTGCACTAAAAAATCAGTGCCATGTGTGGGTAGAAACGACATTGGATATCGGTTTTGCGATTGACCCGCGCGACCGAGATTACATTGAAGTGAAGCCTTTACCAGTAGCCTCTCGCGTGATTCAAGCGATTGAACAAGCTGGCTTTACTATGGTGAAAGCAGATGTAGAGAAAGGCTTCTTACGTGGCAATACCTTCTCTTCTCGCTCTGGCATATACCAAGAGCTAGAGTTTCGTAATAACGGTTTTGTTTCTACTAAAGAGATTGAGCTTTCCTTTATCTTGGACGGTGGAACGATCCATTGCTTAGCGGAGATCGACCGCTCATTTAGCATTTCTGGCGACCAATACCGTTCTTTCTCGCTACCGATCGGAGCGTCTGATTCACAAGTTGCGGCGGCAGTTGCGCCAACCTTGAATCTGTAATACTCCTAACTTTCCGTTTCTGGAGAGAACAAGTACCGATATCCAAACGTCAAGGCGATATCGGTACTGTTGTCCATATTTCTTGCGTTCTCAATCGCCATTATCTCAATCGCTGAGTTCTCCATTAAATAACGATACCCGATCACGAACTCATTCGATGCGTCGGCAAACTCACTCGGGCCCTCTGTCGAACCTTGATACCAATGATATTCAAGTATGAAGTGGTGATTCTCCTCCAATGCATAGCGATAACCACCCGCAAATGCAGCGGTATTATGTCGATAGGGCAAATCTACCAGTGCACGATCACTGCTTCGGAAGGTCATCCCTACCATCGAATAGAATACATTGGCTGCATTGAATCTAAAGGTATAGTTGATTTGTAGGCCTTGCTCAAAGCTAGTGCCTTTGAAGGTGCCGTGCGGAACATCGTTATAATAGAGACTCACGCCAATAGACAAACCATGATGTTCATTTTGCAGTAATTGATATTGGAGGTAGCTCGACAGGTTGTTGGCTAGTGTTTCGCCTTGGAAGTCTTCCAGTAATATGTCGTATTCAGGCATCGACATGTAGAAACGGTTCTTATCAACTTCGTCACGTCCATTTTGTCCAATACCAAATAGGTCATGGAAGCTTTCAGTTAAACCATCTAAATGGTTATCCGCAGCAAAGACCCAGCGATAGTTCAACTCCCATTGCCATTGTTCATTGATTTGCCACTTACCTCCTAATTCGAGTTGGTTGTGGTAATAGTCGAGTGAATAGTCGCTGGTATGAGCCCAGACACTCGCAATTGTGCCTGAACCATACGTTTCAACATAACCGGAAGGGAGGGCATATCCGGAGCGAAGTACGTTCGTGTGGCTGACGACTTGCACTGGCGATTGAGCATAGGAACGAAGCGGGCCATACAAATCTGACGCACAGATTGCCGGCGTTGATAGGAGTATGGTGCAACTCATGAGCGTAGGTTGCCATCTTAAATCCATCATGATGAGAGCCTAAAGTGAGATTACTCAATAGATTAACTATAGTCTTATCATGTTTTGAATGCTGTTCAATTGTATTAATTTCTCAATCTGTGCTTATCGATGAATTTGCTGTGATGAAGTTTCAATGACATTTTAAAATCGCTCTTTGCATTCTAAATGTGAGCTATGTACAATCCTTGTTCCGATGAAGGTCCGGTATTCGTGTTACTGAGCGACCGTCATCGACTCTCGAAATATCTTCTAATTTGAATAACATGTGTTGCTTGGTGTGCAACACCACTGTAAAGGACATAGCATGCCTATTATTACTCTTCCTGACGGCAGTCAGCGTCAATTTGACAACCCAGTTTCTACTATGGAAGTTGCGCAATCGATCGGTCCTGGTCTTGCAAAAGCAACTATCGCTGGTCGTGTAAACGGTAACCGCGTTGATGCGTGTGATCTAATTGAAGAAGACGCAAGCCTAGAAATCATCACAGTAAAAGATGAAGTAGACGGTCTAGAAATCGTTCGTCACTCTTGTGCTCACCTTCTTGGTCACGCTCTTAAGCAGCTTTACCCTCAAGCTAAAATGGCGATCGGTCCAACCATCGACAATGGCTTCTACTACGACATCGACCTAGACGAGTCTCTAACGCAAGACGATCTTGAAAAGATTGAAAAGCGCATGAAAGAGCTAGCGAAAACCAAGTACGAAGTTGTTAAGAAAAAAGTAAGCTGGCAGGAAGCACGTGATACGTTTGAATCACGTGGTGAACCATACAAAGTGGAAATCCTAGACGAAAACGTATCTCGTGATGATCGTCCAGGTCTTTACCACCATGAAGAATACATCGACATGTGTCGCGGTCCTCACGTTCCTAACATGGGCTTCTGCCAACACTTCACTCTATTGAATGTTGCAGGTGCTTACTGGCGTGGTAACAGCGACAACAAAATGCTTCAACGTATCTACGGTACCGCTTTCCACGATAAGAAAGCACTAAAAGCGCACCTAACTCGTTTAGAAGAAGCGGCGAAGCGTGACCACCGTAAGCTTGGTAAGCAACTAGACCTATTCCACATGCAACAAGAAGCACCGGGTATGGTGTTCTGGCATCACAATGGTTGGTCTATCTTCCGTGACCTTGAAGTATTCGTACGCTCTAAGCTAGATGAATACGGTTACCAAGAAGTAAAAGGTCCACTAATTATGGATCGCGTTCTTTGGGAACGTTCTGGTCACTGGGACAAATACGCAGATGCGATGTTCACAACTTCTTCTGAGAACCGTGAATACGCACTGAAGCCAATGAACTGTCCAGGTCACGTACAGATCTTCAACCAAGGTCTCAAATCGTACCGTGATCTACCGTTACGTATGGCAGAGTTCGGCTCATGTCACCGTAACGAACCATCTGGTGCACTACACGGCATTATGCGTGTACGTGGCTTTACTCAGGATGACGCTCACATTTTCTGTACTGAGAGCCAAATTCAAGAAGAAGTAACAAATTGTATCAAGATGGTGTACGATACGTACCAAACATTTGGTTTCGACAACATCGTAGTGAAACTGTCTACTCGTCCAGAAAAACGTGTAGGTTCAGACGAAATCTGGGATCAATCTGAAGAAGCATTGAAACAGTCTCTAGAATCAATGGAAATTCCATACGAGATTCAAGAGGGCGAGGGTGCATTCTACGGTCCTAAGATCGAATTCACGCTATACGACTGTCTAGACCGTGCGTGGCAGTGTGGTACTGTTCAGCTAGACTTCAACCTACCAGGTCGCCTAGGTGCAACTTATGTAGGTGAAAACAATGAACGTCTTGTACCGGTAATGATTCACCGTGCAATTCTAGGTTCACTAGAGCGTTTCATTGGTATCCTTATCGAAGAATATGCTGGTTTCTTCCCAACTTGGTTGGCACCAGAACAGGCAATTCTTATGAACATTACTGATAAACAGTCAGATTATGTTCAGGAAGTAGTACAAAAACTACAAAAAAGTGGAATTAGAGCTAAAGCGGACTTGAGAAATGAGAAGATTGGCTTTAAAATCCGCGAACACACTTTGAAGCGTGTACCGTATATGCTTGTTGTTGGTGACCAAGAGATGGAAGCTGGCGAAATCGCAGTACGTACTCGTAAAGGTAAAGATCTCGGTAAATTTAAAGTGGATGACTTTATCGCATACATCCAAGACGAGATCTCTAGCCGTAAGCTCAATCTGGAGGAATAAGCTATTAAAGGCGGAAGACGCGGCCAACAGCCGGTAAAACAAAACCCACACCGTATGAACGGTGAAATTCGTGGCGTTCGTGAAGTTCGACTAACTGGCGCTGACGGTGAATCAGTTGGTGTTGTATCTATTCAAGAAGCGATCGCAGCTGCTGAAGAAGCAGGCATGGATCTTGTGGAAATCAGTCCTAACGCTGAGCCGCCAGTGTGTCGTGTGATGGACTACGGCAAATTCCTCTTTGAAAAGAGCAAATCTGCTAAAGAGCAGAAGAAAAAGCAAAAGCAGGTTCAGATTAAGGAAGTAAAATTCCGTCCTGGAACTGATATTGGAGACTATCAGGTAAAACTACGCAACCTGACGCGTTTCCTTGAAGAAGGCAACAAAGTGAAGGTAACAATTCGCTTCCGTGGCCGAGAAATGGCACACCAAGACATCGGTGTTGACGTTCTTCATCGCTTGAAAGAAGACACTGTAGACTTTGCTGTAGTGGAATCTTTCCCAAGTAAGATCGAAGGTCGTCAGATGATCATGGTTCTTGCCCCTAAAAAGAAGTAATTAACGGCTCATCAAGTAATTAAGACCTGGCCGTTTCCCTTTTAAAGGTAAACGGCTGGGTTTTGTTCGCCCTAATTACGTTGTTTATTAAACCTACTCAATGCGGAGTTATTCATCATGCCTAAGATGAAAACCAACAAAGGTGCTGCTAAGCGTTTCAAGAAAACTGCTGGTGGTATTAAGTACAAGCACGCTACAAAACGTCACATCCTGACTAAGCGTACTACTAAGAACAAGCGTCAGCTACGTCCAAATGCACTTCTTCCACGTTGTGAAGTTGCAGCAGTTGTTCGTATGTTGCCATACGCTTAATTCTTTATAGTTATCAATCGTTTAGTTTAGGAGAAGCATAATGCCTCGCGTAAAACGTGGTGTACAAGCTCGTGCACGTCATAAGAAAGTTCTAAAACAAGCTAAAGGTTACTACGGTGCGCGTTCACGTGTTTACCGCGTAGCTTTCCAAGCAGTTACTAAAGCTGGTCAATACGCTTACCGTGACCGTCGCGCTAAGAAACGTCAATTCCGTCAACTATGGATTGCACGTATCAACGCAGCATCTCGTCAAAATGGTCTATCTTACAGCCGTTTCATCAACGGTCTTAAGAAAGCATCTATCGAGATCGACCGTAAGATCCTAGCGGACATCGCAGTATTCGACAAAGCAGCATTTGCTGTTCTAGTTGAAAAAGCGAAAGCTGCTCTTTAATTAGCAGTTTAGGATTAAGAGAAGGAGAGCATTAGCTCTCCTTTTTTATTGCCTCGTGTTTTTCCGGCTTTAAAATTTCCCGTTTCCCGTTTCCCGTTTCCCGTTTCCCGTTTCCCGTTTCCCGCTCATATCCCAACTCTGACTAAATCAGTTGCTCTAATGGCAGCATTTGTTATCTTGCTTCTACTCGTCACGTCATGGATAAGGAGCATCTGTGTTACCGAGCTATTGGGAATCAAAGCGTTTAATCTTTTCTACTTTTGATGCAGCACAGGCTGAGTTAGCCAAATCTCTATTCGATTCTAATCATCAAAAAGTGGCTTATGACCACACTTTTCGTGATTGGCCAATTGCAGAATATCAAGCGCTGATTTCAAAGAGCGCTTTACCAAAACACCCCGATGACCTCGAAGCTTTTTACCTCAGAAAAATATCTACAAAGGAGGGGGAGGCGATAGGTTATATCCAACTCGAACTGAATTTTCCGTACAAAGGGTGCTTATGGATCCCTATGCTGTGTCTTATTCCTGACTACCAAAGTAGAGGCTTAGGAAAGGAAGCCGTCGATAGTGTATTGGACGTTGCTCTTGAATATGCTCCTTTCGATAAAGCCATGCTAAATGTGTACGTTGAGAATACCGACGCTTTTCGCTTTTGGTTTAAGCAAGGCTTCAATCAGATAGAGCAGTTTGATGATACTGAGCATGAGTTAGGGCGCGACTATCACTGCATTGTCTTAAGCAAAGCACTATCACGTTAAATCATTCTGTTATCTATTGATGGTAGGGTTTACTAGAGCTGCAAACAAAAGGATTAGAAATGGACATTCGACAACTACAAGCGCATATAAAAGAGTTTGATCACGACCCAGAACAGAAGCACCATTACTTTCTCAAACTGATTGAAGAAGTGGGTGAGTTGTCTGAATCGATTAGGAAAGGTGCTACAGGTCGGCCGACAGAGGACACAATTAAAGGAACAATCGCGGAAGAACTCTACGACGTACTCTATTATGTTTGTGCTTTAGCCAATGTTTATGAGATAGATTTAGAAAAAACGCACCAAGTGAAAGAGATACTGAACAAACGAAAATATAACCGTTAGGGAAAGGGGAGACAACATGGTTCAACGAATCAGTTACGAATTTTTGCCGCAAATTTCTGGTCCTTATGTTCATGCGACAAGACATTGTGAGACCTTGTATGTGTCAGGGCTGACAGCTATGGGGTCAGCAAGTCAAAGTGAAAGCCTAATCGAGCAAACAAAAACGATTCTGTCTTACTTGTCACAAATACTCACCGAAGAACAAAGAGAGAAACGCGATTTGGTCAAGCTGACGATATTTGTAACCGACATGAACCAACTGCCAGAGATCCGGTCGGTATTATTCGACTTCTATGAAGGGTATTTGCCAGCTTGTTCATTAGTTGAGGTAAGCCGTTTGATTCATCCTGACCTATCTATTGAGATTGAGGCAGTCATCTCATCTGAAGCATTGTAGAGAAGCTTTAATGAAAATAAACCGCTTGGATCATTTAGTACTGACAGTGAACGACATTCAAACCACGCTGGATTTCTATACACAGGTTCTAGGTATGGAAAGTGTTACTTTCGGGGAAGGGCGTGTTGCTTTGGTATATGGGCGACAGAAAATCAACCTTCATCAGCTTGGCAATGAATTTGAACCTAAGGCGAGTCAGGTAGCCTCTGGGAGTGCTGATTTATGTTTTGTGTGTGATACGCCAATTGCAAACGTGCTCTCCCACTTAGACTCCCATTCTATCGAGGTTATTGATGGCCCCGTTCTACGGACAGGTGCAATTGGTAACATCCTATCGGTTTACATTAGAGACCCAGATGGTAACTTAATTGAGTTATCTAACTATCTTACTGAGGTATAACATGATTTATTCAACAACCGAGACGATTCCTGGACGAGAGATTGCGGAGATAAAAGGTGTTGTGACGGGAAATGTGGTTCAGTCAAAGCACATTGGGCGTGATTTCATGGCTGGCTTAAAAAGCATTGTTGGTGGTGAGATTCGTGGTTACACCGAAATGATGACGGAAGCCCGAAATATTGCTATTCAACGAATGGTAGAGGATGCCGCTAACCTAGGAGCAGATGCTGTTGTCGGTATTCGTTTCACCACCAGTTCGATCGTCGATGGTTCTTCAGAGATTCTTGCATTTGGCACTGCAGTAAAGCTTGTTTAAAAGCGACGGGCCTGCACGATGTGCTGCAAACTTATGATTAATAGAGAACGGCTAGGTAAGTTCCAACGCGACTATCCATTTTAAGTGAGACGCAGAATCTCGACCGTGATGTTCTGCGTTTGCATTTCTGCCGCCTGCCTAATACTCCTCTCCTACGTACTCAACTTATTGATCCTGATCGTAGTGTTCGCAAAAAATAGCAGATTAGAGTTAGTATACTTGGATTGAATAAGTATTCATTTTTGTCTGCATGTTTTATAGGGTAAATATTCTAATTATTTGTAATGCTTTAAGTCGGAAATACTCGGAAAAATCACTCGAGTTAGCAGTTAATGCGACGAACAGCATGCTGATTAACATGTTTATAATCTATTCTAATAACAACTTATCATGAAACTGAATGCATTTTAAATGCCATTATTAACATCGCAAATGTGAATTAAAGTATATTAATTCAAAGTTTTCTTATAAAAATATGAACTTATGCCTTGCGAAGTGATTCTAAATTGTTACAAATACTATACAGCTGTAACATTGCCATAAGGAATTGTAGATGAGAGAACTCACTCCCGAGTACTTGTTAGCCGCATTACGACAAGCGATAAAAACCAAAGGGCTAACATATCGAGAGTTATCTGAGAAAATGGGCATGCCGTTGTCCACTTTTAAACGTCATTTAACTAGTACCAACCTTGCTCTTGATAAGCTACTTGAATATTGCCGTGCGGTTGACTGCACCCTCGATGAATTGCAGAAATTGGCAAATCAACTTCAAGCTGAGGATCAAGATTACTTTAGCCACACGCAAGACGAAGTCTTTTTCCAATTTCCTCATCTTTACGATTTTTATCGAGAATTACGGATGCTGCGTGGGAAAGACGGCTATACCATCCTAATGAAAAAGTATGATCTCTCGAAACAAAGTATGTCGGACTATTTAGGCGCGCTAGAGCTACTTGATCTGGTTTATGTTGATGAAGAAAACAACATCACGCTGCATGGTCCGCTTTACTACAGCTATGCTGAAAACTCGAAGCTTAACGACAAATACACTGAGATCATTAAGGATCAAACTACAACGCATGAAAAGTGCGTGCGTGTCGCTTTATCTCGCATGAAAATCACCGAGGAACAATTACTTATATTAGAGGAGCAGGTAGCCAAGACCGTGCTTGATTTTCATTCGAAGAACGTTGTCGCCGAGAACTTTGATGTATCAGACTTCACCAATGTTCTATTGATTGCAGGGCCGCATCACCCCGTCACTTTTTCCGATGGCATCGTTCAAACTGGAACAAGTTTTATTGATGATATCCGCTATGCGATTGCATCAGCAGGGGATAAACCGAGCCTCTCGATATAATCTCTAGTTATTTTTAGTGATTTATAGATTTGCGGTTGAAATGGTTTATAGGTGAGCTATTATGACGAAGTGTCAATTATGACGGTTCGTCAGAAAGTGTAATTTCGTTTCTGCATACCATATTCGTGTTACAATTCATTTGGGTTACACAGTAATACGGAACAGGGAAATATGTTTAACTTTGGCTGCAAGAAAAATGACAAGCAAGAGGGTTGTCGTGTCGCTTCTGGTTTAACCAAGAAACAACAAGCGATTGCTGATCGTGAGGTGGAATTAGTCCAACTTGCCAAGTCATTGGTTCAAGAGCAGGGGTTTGCGAATCTAACAATGGATAAGCTCACCGCCGCAAGTTCTTACTCTAAAGGGACTATCTACAACCATTTTTGTAGCAAAGAAGACGTTATCCTTGCCCTTTGTATCCACTCACTGAAAAGTGAGGCGATGTTTTTCGAACGTACAGCCAACTTTGATGGCAATACGCGTGAGAAAATCATAGCAATGCATGTGGGCTACCGTATTTATGCTCGTATGGAGCCTGTTTTGTCAACGTGTGCCATTGTTGCCAAAACACCTTGGGTGATAGAGAAGGCTTCGCCAGCTCGCCTGAATGAATTAAACAAGCTTGAAGAAGAAGTGATATCCGGTGCGGATGCATTAGTGAATCATGCCGTAGAGATCGGGGACTTAAAGTTCTCACCTGCAGTGGGTTCTGATGCTATCGTATTTGCAAACTGGTCGATCGCTTTTGGATCTAACGCGCTTGCTCAAAATGCGTCAAATAGCCGATGCATACAGCGCTTACAAGACCCTTTTTCAGTGCTTCATAATGCGAATATGCTACTGGACGGTTTAGGATGGTTGCCGCTCTCAACGGAGTGGGATTACCGTAAAACCTGGCGTCGAGTTGAGCAGGAATTATTCAGTGAAGAACTTGCTTATCTCGATTCAGTCAATCGCTAAGCAAGGTACAAACCAATCATCTTAACGGGTTGGTTTTTTAATCACACTACATGACGGATCGTCAATAACGATGTTTTTTCACCAAGCCTTTCAGCCAGGCTGGTGTAAAGCGCGTTAGAAACGGATCTGGAATTAGAGAACAGCGCAAGCTGCTTTTTTAGCTCCATTTTATGACGAAACGTCACAAAAGGAGAGTGTGATGAAACACCACCAAGCTCAACAAGGCTCCTCCGAACAATGGGGGAAGGTTCCAACCAAGTACAGTATTTGGGTAGTGCTGGCGACAGTATTGCTCGTGATATTCGCGACAATAGGAGGAAAAAATCTCTATTTTCGTGGTGACTATAATATCTTTTTTGATGGCACTAATAAGCAGTTGTTGGCTTTCGATGAGATTCAAACCACCTTTGCGAAAACAGACAATCTTGCCATCGTCGTTGCACCAGACAACAACGACGTCTTCACTCCAGCAACTCTTCAACTTATACAAAACCTCACCAATGATTCGTGGCAGGTGCCTTATTCAAGCCGCGTGGACTCGATTGCTAACTACCAACATACCGAAGCGTTTGAAGACGATCTTCTCGTCGAAGACTTGTTGTATGAAGACTATGAGCTAACCCCAGACCGTATTGCAAAGGTAAAGCAAATTTCGCTGACTGAACCCGTGCTGAAAGGCGCTTTGATTTCAGAGAAAGGTGACGTCACGGTTGTTAATATTACTGTGCAACTACCAGAAGTAGACAAGACTGCTGAAGTGCAAGAGGTGATGTCTCATATCAACGCAATGTTGGAGCGTTACCAAGAGAAGTTCCCAAATGTTGAGTTCCATAAAGCAGGCATTATCGCCATGAACTATGCGTTTATGACGGCGGCGCAAGAAGACAGTTCGACGCTGGTGCCAACCATGCTGTTAGTGATTTTGGTGTTCTTAACCATAATGTTGCGTTCAGTCTTGAGTGTTGTCGCTACACTGATTGTTATTATTAGTTCAGTTATGGCAACAATGGGGCTTTCTGGATGGGCTGGCATGTTCTTGAGCACCGCAACGGTCAACGTGCCAACACTGGTTATGACGCTCGCCGTTGCGGATTGTGTGCATGTTATCACCACGATGCGTCAGTCGATGCAAAATGGCTTTAGTAAAGCGCACTCTATCGAACGAAGTGTTTCACTTAACTTCATGCCAATTCTGATCACTTCAGTGACCACAGCTATTGGCTTTTTGATGATGAATATGTCCGATTCTCCGGTATTGAGAGACTTCGGCAACTTGTCAGCGTTAGGCGTAATGATCGCATGCTTCCTTTCTGTCACGCTTCTTCCTGCCTTGCTGAAGTTGCTTCCTATCAATGTCAAGCAAACGCCTTCGAACGGTAAGTCTGACTTTATGGACAAACTGGGTGACTTTGTTGTTACACATCGCAAAGCGTTACTGCCTGCATCTGTTTTGGTTATTGCAGTCAGCGCGAGTTTGATTCCTTTGAATCGCGTTAATGACGAATCCGTGAAGTACTTCGATAACCGCAGTGATTTTCGTCAAGCTGCCGACTTTATGGAAGCGCGCATCAGTGGCATGACTAACATCAGTATCGCGATTAAAACTAACGAATCACAAGGGATTGCAGATCCGACATTTCTCAATGCTATTGGTGGGTTTACGGATTGGCTGCGAGTTCAACCTGAAACTGACCATGTTGCGACGCTAGCGGATGTGTATAAACGTCTCAACAAGAACATGCATGGCGACGACGAAAGCTACTACGCATTACCACAAAATCGCGAACTGGCTGCGCAATATCTGTTGCTTTATGAGATGTCCTTGCCATATGGGCTCGACCTAAATAACCAAATCAATGTTGATAAATCGTCAATTAAAATGGTACTCACCGTCGATAACTTAGGCAGTGTTGAATTGGTTGATCTTGAGAATCGTATCTACGCGTGGTTCGCTGACAATGCCCCTCAATATGAAGTAGTCGCTTCGAGCCCTTCTTTGATGTTCGCCCACATTGGCGAGACCAATATGGCGAGTATGCTCTCTACTTTACCTATCACATTAGTGCTCATTTCCGCGTTGCTTATCTTTGCGCTTCGCTCTCTTAAACTTGGTTTGATCAGCTTGGTGCCAAACATCGCACCCGCCGTGATTGGCTTTGGTCTCTGGGCGCTTATCTCAGGTGAAATCAACCTCGGGCTGTCAGTAGTGGTGACGTTGACCCTCGGAATCGTGGTCGACGATGCCGTTCATTTCCTCTCTAAATATCAACGAGTTCGAAAAGAGGGACAAACAGCAGAGCAGGCAGTGCGTTACGCCTTCCATACTGTAGGGCGCGCGCTATGGATTACGACTGTCGTTTTAGTTGCTGGTTTCTCAGTGTTGGCGATGTCGAGCTTCCGTTTGAACGCTGACATGGGGCAACTCAGTGCGATAGTCATCTTTATCGCTTTAGTCGTGGACTTTTTATTCTTACCGACTTTATTGATGCTGTTTGATAAGGCCACTTACCCACAAATAACCGGAACGAAATCATCCCGCTCACAAGCTAAGAATAACGTTGCAGCGACACCGTTGTAATCGGACACGAACTTCAGGAATCAAGACAAGGAATACATGATGAAACTAGTTACAACACCATTCAAAGTCGCCGCACTAACGGTTTCACTTTTGCTGTCGCCTTTTGCGTGGGCAGATGAAGCAAAAGGATTAGAGATTGCACAGGAGCGTAAAGCTCGTGATGAAGGTTGGGGGGATTCGGTGGCAACCATGCAAATGATCCTTCGCAACGTACAAGGGGAGAGCAGTACGCGTTTGATGCGCTTGAAGTCACTTGAGGTTGCCGATGATGGTGACAAAGGGTTGACCATTTTTGATGAGCCACGAGATGTAAAAGGCACTGCATTTCTGAACCATTCTCATACAGTTGGTGCTGATGACCAGTGGCTCTACCTGCCGGCTCTTAAGCGTGTAAAACGTATTGCTTCACGTAATAAGTCCGGTCCGTTTATGGGCAGTGAGTTTGCTTATGAAGACCTGAGCTCATTCGAGATCGAAAAATACCGTTTCAATTACCTAAAAGATGAAACGATGAATGACCAAGAGACGTTTGTATTAGAGCAAATCCCGACAGATAAAAACTCTGGTTACACCAAGCAGGTGGTTTGGTTGGATAAAGCGCACTACCGTCCTTTGAAAGTCGAATTTTATGACCGCAAAGGCGCGTTGCTAAAATCACTCCTGTTCTCTGACTACAAGCAATACCTAAATCAATACTGGCGTGCGCACACCATGGCGATGACCAATCACCAAACAGGTAAAAGCACAGAACTGACAACCAGTGAACTCACGTTCCAGACCGGGTTAAAAGACAACGATTTCAACAAAAACACCCTAAAGCGCGTTAAGTAGGGTGGTTGAATGAAAAGAGTAATCGCAGCAAACCGAACCTTGGCTAGCATTGCTGCAATGCTGTGCTCTTCGCCATTGTTTGGCGTTGAACTAGCGGGGCAGGCTAACATTGAGCATCGGCAATTTTTCTCTGATGGTGCTCAAGGACAGGGCAAAGGACAAACATCACTCGTGTTGCAGCCTGAGCTTTACTGGGATCTGCAAGGCGGTGATGCGAGTTTCACGTTCACACCTTTTTATCGCTGGGACAGCATGGATGATGAGCGCACTCATGGTGATATTCGAGAAGCCTTGTATTTAACCTATTGGGATGATTACGAACTTCGTGTTGGCATCAGTAAGGTGTTTTGGGGCATCACAGAGTCTGCACACTTGGTTGATGTTGTAAACCAAATTGATGCAATAGAAGCGGTTGATGGAGAAGATAAGCTTGGCCAACCTATGGTGCATTTTACCTCTATCAAAGATTGGGGGACAGTGGATGCCATGATATTGCCTTATTTTCGTGAGCGGACATTTGCGGGTAAAGATGGGCGTTTGAGGATTGATCCCGTTGTCTCTGATGATGCGCTGTATGAATCTAGCCGAGAGGAAAAGCATGTGGATGTGGCTTTTCGGTACGCACAAATGTTCGGCGATTGGGATGTAGGTTTAAGCTATGTCTATGGAACAAACCGTGACCCGTATTTTCGGTTTGACCAAGGAGAGTTAAAACCTTACTACGCCCTAATGAGCCATGTTGGGCTGGATGTTCAAGGCATCGTGGGCGATTGGTTATGGAAGCTAGAGAGTGTCTACCGCGATAGCTTCGACAATCATGTCGGAGTCGTCACCGGTTTTGAATACACGATAGTGGGCGCTCTTGAGACAGCATGGGACGTTGGCATCATCGGCGAGTATTTGTATGACAGCCGCGGTAACAACGCCCAAAATATTGGGCAAAACGATGTGTTTGCAGGTATTCGTTTAGCATTAAATGATGAGGATGGTACTGAAGTTCTAACGGGTATCACGCAAGATCTCGACAACTCCGATGTGTACAACGCAAAACTTGAGGCTTCCAGCCGCATTTCAAATCATTTCAAGTGGCAAATAGACGCTTGGCTGTTTAAAAATGAGACCCCAACAGATTTGCTTTACTTTGCGCGGGACGATGACTTTATTGAGTTCTCTATCCAGTATTATTTTTAAATTGGTAGATAAACTAATCGAAAAGTTGGAGGTAAGTAGATCTACGTCATTATTTTGACTGGCTTCTAAAGCGTTAAAAAAATTTTGTCGTTACTATTCCTTATATTAATTGTGGTATTGATAGTTGTGTATAAGCAACTATCAATACTGACTGGTTTTACTCAGGAGTAGTAGCGTTGAATTCATTTCGTTGGGACACATATTTCGAAACTGGAATCGAACAAGTTGATGAGCAACACCAGTATTTAGTCGGCTTCATCAATAAGTACGGCGAACTTTTGGCACAAAACAGCATCTCCCTGACCGATATTCAAGTCGCATTGTTTGATCTTTCTCGTTACGCCGAGTTCCACTTCAAAGAAGAAGAGAACTTGATGCGCGAAGTGGGGATCTATCCTGAGCATCTACAGAAACATATCCAAGTCCATCGCGCGTTCATGAGCGATATCATCAGCATGCAAAGCTTCATCAATGAAGAAAATAAGCGTGCGGCCGAACAGTTGCTGGATTTCCTTATTCATTGGCTGGCGTACCACATTCTTGGCATTGACCAGAACATGTCTAAACAAGTGGCGGCGATTCAATCCGGCATGTCTCCAAAAGCAGCGTATGAAGAGCAAGAAAAACAAGCCAACGCGTCAACAGAGCCGCTGCTTGAGGCGCTAAATGCGCTATTTTCACAAGTCTCAGAGCGAAATCGAGAGCTACTCAAGCTGAACCTAGTTCTAGAGGAAAAGGTGGATGAAAGGACGAAGCAGTTATCGAATGCAAATAAACAGCTAGAAGCCTTGTCCTTAACCGACTCATTAACTCAGTTACCGAACCGTAGAAGCGCGATAAAAACGCTTAAGAAACTGTGGAAGGATGAGGACGCTAAAGACCTGCCTTTGGTTTGTATCATGATTGATGCGGATTACTTTAAACAAGTGAATGATACCTGCGGCCATGAAGCTGGGGATTTAGTTCTAACCGAACTCGCGCAAGCATTGAAGCACTACTTCCGCAGTGATGACATTGTGTGTCGTTTAGGCGGCGACGAGTTTTTCGTGATTTGCCCAGATACCGGGTTAGAGGGTGGTTTGCATGTAGCAGAGGCGGTGAGAAAACAGGTCTCCCATATGCTTGTTCCTACTTCATTCGAACCTTGGCGAGGGAGCATCAGTGTTGGTGTTGCAGAGCGTCGAGACAATATGGAAACCTACACGGATTTAATTCGGGTTGCCGATGAGGGCGTTTACTTGGCAAAACAAAACGGTAAAAACCGAGTTCAAACCGTACAAAAACTGACGCCTTTAAACTAGACTACTTCTTATATTTAATCGCCAAAGAAAACGGTCTTCTCTTCCCGCTTGATAAGAACAAAACCAGTGACTTTCTTTGGCTTCTTATGCAAAAACAACCTCGATAAAATGGGCGTTATTCCTAGACAACGCTGCTTTTTTTACGTTTTTGTGTTCTTTTTATTCAATAACCTCTTCTTTTCATAATTCAATTTGGCTTTGGTGGCGCGTTTGGCTACTATGTACAGCTATCAAAAAACCAATCACTCCCTTATGGATACTACCAATAGGTAGATGAGGAAACGATGCAACATCTAGAAGAGATCATTGCTAACGCGAGCGCGGCAATTGAAGCTGCAGAATCGCTAGTCGTACTTGATGAAGTGCGTGTTCAGTATCTAGGTAAAAAAGGTGAGCTAACTGCTCAACTTCAAAGCCTAGGTAAACTACCACCAGAAGAGCGCCGTGAAGCTGGTCAAGAGATCAACAAAGCGAAAGGCGTAGTTCAGCAAGCTATCGTAGCTCGTAAAGATGCACTACAACGTGCAGAGCTAGAAGCGAAGCTAGCAGCTGAAACAATCGACGTGACTCTACCAGGTCGTCGTATCGAGAACGGTGGTCTACACCCTGTTACTCGTACTGTTGAGCGTATTGAACAGTTCTTTGGTGAGCTAGGCTTTAACACTGAGTCTGGTCCTGAGATTGAAGATGCATTCCACAACTTTGATGCACTAAACATCGCAGAAGATCACCCAGCGCGTACTGACCACGACACGTTCTTCTTTAACCCAGATCTAATGCTACGTACTCACACGTCTGGCGTTCAGATCCGTACGATGGAAAATGGTAAACCACCATTCCGTTTCATCGCACCAGGTCGTGTATACCGTAACGACTACGACCAAACGCACACGCCAATGTTCCACCAAGTGGAAGGCATGCTAGTAGACGAGAACGTAAACTTCGCACAGCTAAAAGGCATCCTGCACGACTTCCTATGTAACTTCTTTGAAGAAGAAGTTGAGGTTCGTTTCCGTCCTTCTTACTTCCCATTCACTGAGCCTTCAGCAGAAGTAGACGTGAAAGGTAAGAACGGCAAATGGCTTGAAGTTCTAGGTTGTGGCATGGTTCACCCTAACGTACTGCGCAGTGTAGGCATCGACCCTGAGAAGTACTCTGGTTTCGCATTTGGTATGGGCGTTGAACGTCTAACTATGCTTCGTTACGGCGTAAACGATCTTCGTGCGTTCTTCGAGAACGACCTTCGTTTCCTAAAACAGTTCAAGTAATCCAGGGGATACATCACTATGAAATTTAGCGAATCTTGGCTTCGTGAGTGGGTAAACCCTGCGGTATCGACTGACGAACTTACACACCAAATCACAATGGCGGGTCTAGAAGTAGACGACGTACTACCTGTTGCTGGTTCTTTCACTGGCGTTAAAGTAGGTAAAGTGGTTGAGTGTGGTCAACATCCAGACGCTGACAAACTACGTGTAACTAAAGTAGATGTTGGCGCTGAAGAACTTCTAGACATCGTTTGTGGCGCATCTAACTGTCGCCTAGGTATCAAAGTTGCTGTAGCGACTGTTGGTGCTGTTCTACCAGGCGATTTCAAAATCAAAAAAGCAAAACTACGTGGTCAACCATCACACGGCATGCTGTGTTCATTCTCTGAGCTAGGTATCGACGTTGAATCTGATGGCATCATGGAGCTAGCAGAAGACGCAGCAATCGGTACTGATTTCCGCGAATTCCTAGGTCTTGACGACGTAACAGTAGACGTAGATCTAACGGCTAACCGCGCGGACTGTTTCAGCATCCGTGGTATGGCGCGTGAAGTTGGCGTTCTAAACCGTGCTGACGTCACTGAGCCTGCAGTAAACGTAGTAGCACCAGCTATCGACGACACAGTTTCTATCGAAGTGAAAGCGACTGCTGCATGTCCACGTTACCTTGGCCGTGTGGTTAAGAACGTAAACGTTCAAGCTGAAACACCACTTTGGATGCAAGAGAAACTGCGCCGTTGTGGTATTCGCTCTATCGACCCAGTTGTAGACATCACTAACTTTGTTCTTCTAGAGCAAGGCCAGCCAATGCACGCATTCGATCTTGCTAAGATTGAAGGCGGCATCGTCGTTCGTATGGCAGAGCAGGGCGAGAAGCTAACTCTTCTAGACGGTAACGAAGCTGAGCTAAACGCTGATACTCTAGTCGTAGCAGACCACAACAAAGCACTTGCTATCGCAGGTATCTTTGGTGGTGAAGAGTCTGGTGTAACCACTGAAACTAAAGACGTGCTACTTGAGTGTGCGTTCTTCGCACCAGACCACATCCGTGGTCGCGCGCGTAGCTACGGTCTACACACGGATTCTTCAATGCGTTTTGAGCGTGGTGTCGATTTCGCACTACAAACAAGCGCAATGGAGCGTGCAACAGAACTTCTTGTTGAGATCTGTGGTGGTGAAGTAGCACCTGTTGTTGCTGTAGAGTCAGAAGCTGACTTACCAAAAGCGAACACAGTATCACTACGCCGTACTAAGCTAGACAGCCTACTAGGCCACCACATTGCAGACAGCGATGTTGTTGAAATCCTAGAGCGTCTTGGCCTAACTGTAGAGACTACAGACTCAGGTTGGACAGCGACAGCACCAACATGGCGTTTTGATATCGCAATCGAGCAAGACCTAATTGAAGAAGTAGGTCGTATCTACGGTTACGATAACATCCCTAACCAAAACCCAGCGGCAGCACTTAAGATGCACGACCACGTTGAAGCGAACATTCCGCTAAAACGCGTTCGTAACCTACTTGTTGACCGTGGTTACCAAGAAGCGATCACTTACAGCTTCGTTGAGCCAGAACAGCAAAAGCTTGTTGTTCCAGGTGTTGAGCCGCTAATCCTGCCATTCCCAATCTCTGCGGATATGTCAGCAATGCGTCTAGGCCTAATCCAAGGTCTACTAAACACTGTGGTTCACAACCAGAAGCGTCAACAGCCACGCGTTCGTCTATTCGAACACGGCCTACGTTTCATCCCATGTGAGTCTGCTGAAAACGGTATGCGCCAAGAGCCTATGCTTGCAGGTGTTATCGCAGGTACTCGCAGTGAAGAGCACTGGGACATCGAAACCAACACAGTTGATTTCTTTGACCTGAAAGGTGACCTAGAAGCGGTTCTTGAGCTAACAGCTAACGAAGCGGCTTACTCTTTCGCAGCGCTTTCTGCTGAAGACAAAGCAGCGAATCCAGCGCTTCACCCAGGTCAATCTGCAGCTATTATCGTTGATGGCAAGCAAGTTGGTGTAATTGGTACTGTGCACCCAGAGCTTGAGCGTAAGTTTGGTCTAAACGGCCGTACTATCGTATTCGAAGTGGAATGGTCTGCAATCAACACTAAAGTGATTCCTGAAGCAGTACAGCTTTCTAAGTTCCCATCAAACCGTCGTGACATCGCGGTAGTTGTTGACGAAGCAGTAGCTTCTGGCGACATCGTTGCAGCATGTCTAGAGCAAGGTGGCGAGTTCCTGAAAGACGCGAAACTATTCGACGTTTACGTTGGTAAAGGTGTTGAAGAAGGTAAGAAGAGTCTAGCTATCGCGCTAACACTACAATCTGTAGAGCGTACGCTTGAAGATGCAGACATCGCGGGTGCGGTTGACGCTATCGTTGCTCACGTTTCTGAGAAGTTTGGTGCGTCTCTACGTGACTAATCTCGCGTAACGTATCTTCTTAAGAAATAAAAACCCTGCCAGTTTGGCAGGGTTTTTTTGTATCTGCCGATCTGAGTGAAGTTGTGAGCGAAGAACCAATTCAATTATTGATCTGCGTTTTGGGGAGTGAATTCCATATAAGCAATTGATTTTATATTCATTGTTGGCTTAGAATTGCTGAGAATGATATTGATTATCAATATTATTGTTTTGGGCTCGCTTGCCCCATATTTTGTAGTAATCGTTCCAGATAAGGATAACTAAATGGCTATTCCTAAGATCGCCTCATATAAAATCCCTCAGTCAGAGACATTTCCAGAAAACACAGTAGATTGGAAAATAGATCCTAAGAAGGCTGTTGTTTTAGTTCATGATTTGCAGACTTATTTCCTCAACTTCTTTGATAAAACGAAGTCACCAGTAGCAGAGCTTTTGGAGAATGTTAGCAAGGTTCTAGACAATGCAAGAGCGGCTAATATCCCTGTTATCTACACTGCTCAGCCTGCAAATCAGGAACCGAATGAGAGGGCACTTCTGACCGACTTCTGGGGTGCAGGTCTAACTCAAGATACGGATATTGCTCCGGAAGTATCACCTCAAGCTGGCGATATTCAATATACCAAGTGGCGTTATAGTGCATTTAAGAAAACGCCATTACTTCAGTGGATGCAAGAAGAGCAAAGAGATCAGCTCATCATTGTTGGTGTGTACGGCCATATTGGCATTCTATCGACAGCGTTGGATGCGTTTATGCTAGATATCAAACCTTTCGTAATTGGTGATGCGATTGCGGATTTCTCCGAAGAAGATCATCTTCATACTCTCAAATATGTCGCTGGAAGAAGCGGGTGCGTGAAATCCGTGAATGAATTTATCAAAACGATGAAGCCATCAGATTCATCAAGCGCTTTGAGCTTAGAGTCTATGAGGAAGGATGTCGCGGATATACTTGACGTTGATTTGGATGAGGTAGACGTTGATGAAAATCTTATCTTCCTTGGTCTGGATTCAATTCGAGTAATGACACTGCACAGCCGCTGGAAGGCACTAGGTTTTAATGTCGAACTTGCTGAAATGGTGGCTCTGCATACCATCAAAGACTGGTGGGAAGCGACGCAAGTTACCGCTTAAAAGTCGCTTATTTCTATAGTCCTGTATAAAAAGCGCCCCTGTATAAAACAGGGGCGCTTTGATTTTGTTGGATTACTGAAGTCAAACGCTCATCGCTAGCGCATCAGATTCATGATCTAACTTCATTTTTTTACGATCAGTTTCAGTCGTATGTTTCTGCACATTTACCTTTTGGTTATCTATAGTGAGCTCGACTGTTGGACGCCAAATTTTTAGGTCTCGGTGTGTCACAATAATCGCTGTTGAGTTCAAATGATGGATATGTTCAGCAATTCTAGTCTCAGTGGCTTCATCCAATGCCGACGTCGCTTCGTCGAGCACGAGGATAGGGGCTTTTTTGATCAGAGCTCGTGCAATCGCCACTCGCTGTCTTTCACCACCAGATAGCCCAGAGCCTTTTTGACCGACTGATTGATGAATACCTTCTTCTGAAGAGTCAATAAGCTCATTGAGTTCTGCGTATCTAGCAAACTGCTCAACCTCTTCGTCATTTGCTTTTGGATTACCTAAGCGAATATTGTCTGCCAGCGTTCCGGTATAAATAATCGGATCTTGCGCGACGTAAGCAATATGCTGGATGAAAGATTCGTATGGGATGTCCTTAAGGTCGACACCACCAAGGGATATAGAACCTTTATTCGGGTCATCAAACCTCAGAAAAAGACCGAGTAATGTGCTTTTGCCACTGCCACTGATGCCATTAATGACCACCGTTTCGCCTTGATTGATTTCCAAACTGACATTTTCAAATAAGCCTTGATGGCTAACATGATCGAGCTCGAACTTATGGTTGCTTGGAACGGCCGCATTGTCACTAGTCGCTTCCGGAAGGGTAGGGACATTGGTTAGTTGGCCGTAGTTATTCATTGAGGCTTTGACATCATTAATAGCAAAGCCTGCCAGCGCTAGCTCACCAAGCGGTGCAGCCGCTCGGGTAATCAAAATTAATAGCGCTAAGATGAGCAAGGGTTGATCTATTTGCATCCAAACCAGATAAGTGGCAAGGCCAGCGAGTGGCAAAATGGTGGCCAATGTGGAGATGAAAGTTGCAACTGATGCGCTTTGATTTATCCCAGCGTACCCCCTTTCTTGCGCACGCCAGCTTTGATCAATACGTTCTATTGCGCGTTTTGGTCCTGCTGTCGAGCGGAGTAAATCAAAATGGTCGATAAGTTCCAGTGTTGACTTTGTCGCTTGCACATCTGCACTGTTTCTGTCTTTATCTGAGCGACTAAGGTGGCGTTGTGCCATAAATTGAGCTGATAAAGCAACGGCTAGCAGAGCACCACTCAACAGTGCAATTTGGATGCCTCCTACGATACCAATGCCAAAAACCAAGAAAACCGGCAGTAGTGGAGCATGTAAGAATGTCTGTAACTGATGGGCAGGGATTGCCATAAACCCAGGGATACCTCGCTCAGCCAGTTGGTTGAGCTGCGTGCGATGTTGCTCGTTAAACCATGCAAGTTTAGCCTTGCTGAGAGAGCGTCCCACAGCAGTGTAAAGGTCGCCAGCTAATCTAGCTCCAGAAAGAAATCCAGAACGTGTGACCAGCACGGTGACAAGCACGGCAAGGGCAGCGGCTATGATCACGTTAAGTGGTTCTGCTCGTTCTACTATGGATATCGCAAGAAAGGTATAAGCGACGGCCTCGAATAGAGCCACAAAAGTCCAACCCAGTGCGACTCGATACAAGCGAGATTTAGCGTTTAATGGAATGGTTGAGCTGGAAGAAACGGCATTTTTAGGTGTCATACTTCGTCATCCTGTCGTTGGCCACTTAATGTGAGGGTGAAATCAGCCAATTGTGCGAGCTTTGAATCATGTGTCACCATGACCAGCGTCTTATTGTGTTGTTTAGTGAGCGCGCTTAGGCTTTTGATGATGTCGATAGCGGTATCGTCATCGAGAGCGCTGGTGGGCTCGTCGAGCAGAACTACATTGGCATTACTCAGAAAAACGCCCGCTAATGCGATACGTTGCTGCTGGCCGCCAGATAGCAAGCTGGCGTCAGTATCAAGATCAAGTTCTAGCCGAGCGAGTGAGAGTGCGAGACGTAACTCATCATCATTGGCGTCTGGTGCGCTCAACAGCAAGTTTTCCCTAATGGTAGTTTTAAGCACTCCGGTGTCCTGAGGGACATAACGTATTGCCAAATAGCGCGCAACTTCGGAAAGCTCGAATAGTTCCTCACGCCCTAACGATACACTGCCATGCGCGGGTGTTTCTTGCCCTGCCAAAATACGCAGTAAGGTACTTTTTCCTGCTCCACTTGGTCCCATAATTGCGGTAAAGGAGCCTGGTACAAAATCGTGGGTAAGATTATCGATGACCGTTTTTTTGTCGTTGACGACTACTAGGTTTGAAGCTTGTAATTTTTGAGGCTGAGATTTGCAATTGAGATTGCCGCTGGCAATAGGGGCTTGTTGCAGGAAGTCACTGATTTTTTTAGCGGCATGTTTGCCTGCTGTAACGTAGTCCAGTCCGTGTCCAAGCTTTAGTACTGGCGTGACGACAGCCAATCCAAAAAAGAACACGGATGCCATAGCCGCAGGGCTTAACTGGTAGGCAATGGTGTACGCAATCGCGAAAGTGGCGACAGCTTGCAACAAAGCGATTGCAATGGCGGCGGGAAGGGCAACACTTCCTACCCACTTTACAATGCCCTGAGTAAAGCGTCTGGTAGCGTCATAATAATTGGTGAGTGCGCCCGTTTGAGTACCGTAGATACGGTTAACTCTGATCCCCCTCGTATAGTCATTCACTGCGGTTACAATATCCCCCATTATGGTCATTCGCTCAGCGCCATGTTTGGCGGCAAATCGGGGCAAAAACACTAAGTAATACAGTGACGCAATCAAACCGGGTACGAGAGTAAACAACGCTATTGGCCCGCAGAGACTCAACATAATGGCTATGGACGAGGCTGGTACGACAATGAATGTCACTAACTCTGCTGGCAAATGGGCCACCATATGATGCAGTGTATTGATGTCCTCTGATACCAAGCGACGCAACTGATTATCGCCGTATCTTGATATAGTTTTACTCGGTAAGCGAACCAAGTGTTGCGCTACCTGACGGCGTAGACGATTGGAAAACAGGGATTCGGCATCGTGCACTAACCAAGATCCTAAAGAGGAGATAATGGCACTGATTACCCAAAGCCCTATCGCGGTGTAAACCCACTGAGTTGAAAGATCATCGATGAGTTGGATTAAGCACAATAAAGCACCTAGCTTTGCCACCGCGGCAGATACCTCACAGAGAACGCCAATAGAAAGCTTAGTCACTGAAGGCCGCAAAGCGGGTAGTAAGGTTGGTGTGATGTAGTGCTGAATGATCTTATTTATCATTTTCTTACCTCATTTAAGCCATGAGGTATCAATGAAGAAATCAAGGTTACGTGAATAGTCGTTTTCATATTAAGCCTATTGAACTGATGTTCTTAACTGACATTGTTAAACGTGATGATTTAGTTTTGTCCGATGACATGCCCAAGCCCGTATTCGGGCGATAAGTCGAAAATGACATCATCGATTAATGCGTCTAATTGCGCTGTGCTGTTGAGGTGCGGCATGGTAATAATATGTGCAACATCCCCAGAGGTGGCCAAAGAATGCTTGCGCCAAATCGGCTCAGACGGACACGGGAAAACGACGGTATTCGAATTCTTATTTCTCCATGCTTCAATGCCCGCTTTTTGCAGGCGTTGAACGGTATAGTCCGCCATATCCAAACAAAGCTTCACTTTAGATTGCCAATCTGACAATGAATGGCTCTTGATTGCAGTCCACATGAATAGTGCGCTATGGCCATTTCTGGAACCACTGATGGTTTGATCACGTGACGAGATGTAGTCCACTTCCACGGAAATTTGGTCAACCATATGCTGTTTGGCTAACACGATCCCACATGGAATCGGTGACCCGATCATTTTGTGTCCGGATACCGTGATGGAGTCGATGCCATCTTGAAACGAGTAGGGTGGTGGCTGATCCACAAATGGTAGGATCATTCCACTTAATGCGGCATCGGCATGAATGTAATAATCCTTCCTGTCGAGCCCTAGAGCAGCGAGATCATTCTGTATTCTTCCAATGTCATCGATGGCACCTCGCATAGTTGAGCCAATGTTGGCAAAGATAATGGGATTGCCTTGTTGGTCTCGCTCAATTTGAGTTATGAGCTGTTGATAATCTATTTCACCATTTGATAGAGCAGGGATCTTGCGCGATGGGATGTTGAGTAATCTAGCGATTTTATCGACCGAGTAGTGGGTTTCTTCAGAGTAATAGAGATAGGCCGTTGGAAAGAGCTCACGGGCTAAATAACAGGAAAACAGGTTGCCCTCGGTACCACCGTTAGAAATATAGCCCCAACTTTCCTGATGGGGGATGTTGAACAACTGGGAGAAGTAACGCATGACGTCTTTCTCAAAGTCGAAGGAGTTGAGCTTGTAATTGCTTTCTTCTCTCCAATCTCCACAGTTATTGATGGAAAACTTCATAAATTTTTCTAATTCGGAATAATCAAAATCAGCAGATTCAGGATACCCGACGTTAAAATATTGGTTTTCGCTGCAGTAAAGCCAGAACTCGTTAAGTCTGCTTAGATCCTCATCGGATAGTTTCATTGTGTCGCCTGTTGAGTCTTATTTTCATGATTTAAAGTACAAGTGGCTGATGTACGAATAAACCTTAATCATTATTATTTATATGGTTTCTAAAGAAGAAATTATTGTATTTATAGAGTTGGTTATTTTTATTAAAAAATGAACAGTTAGCCTGCTAATGATTAAATTACTATTAGCGTAAAGGTTGCTTTATAGTGACTTTATTTTATCGACTGTCGTGCTCTTATTATTAATGTCAAAAGTAACAGTATAAAATAACAAGTCGCTATCTATTTATAGAGGTGAGTACGGTTATTTTTATACAGCATGGTTATTGCATTAAGAGTTAGAGATTAAGAGCACCAAACTATTTACGAAATATTGGTGTAATCAGAGTAAACCTCCTTATCAATCTTTCATATTATTTATATGTCAATCTATTTTTATTCCACTGGTGGCATAGATCACGCAGCAGGAACATTTAACGCACTGGATTCCTTCCTCAGCGAGGTATAAGGCTTATCTATATAATAATATTAACATTTTTGTTGTAAATGATTATTGTTTGCAAAATAATGGCGCCTTACCGATTGATTGTCAACAAAGTGAAAGCAGATGAGTGATTTAACACCAATGCAGGCTGCATGTTGGTTTGGAAGAAATGCGAACGCTAAACTTGGTGGCGTTGCGTCCCACCTTTATACCGAATTCGATGGCAAGAATATTAACCTTGAAAAACTTCACGCTGCTTTAATGAATTTATATAAACGGCATGAAATGTTGCGATTGAAGGTTGATAGCTCAGGTGCCTGTTCTATTATCGATGAGCCCAATGGAAACATTTTAGAGGTAGATGATTTCAGTCAATTATCGGCTGATAAATTAACTGATGCCTTGAATGAAAAAAGAAGCCAATGGGCACATCAAAAGCTTGATTTAACACAAGGACAAGCCGCAAAGTTCTCTGTGAGTTTATTACCTGATGATGGGTTTCGCTTTCATATTGATACCGATATGATTGCTATCGATCCAGACAGTTGTCGTATTTTAATCGAGGACTTAGCGACGTTTTATGAAGGCGGTGTATTTGATACGGACGATAAGCCGTCCTTTTTTGTGTGGCATGATCTCGCAAAAGAAGAGCCAGAACTCAAGCTACAGCGAAAAGTCGACCGAGCGTGGTGGAAAGCGCATTTAGAAAGTATTGCGCCAGCACCTTCCTTGCCGTTCCCTGAAGGCAACCCAAGTCAAATTACAAGTGAGCACTACTCCGCTTGGCTTGATTCTGAGCAGCGATCCACTCTGTTCTCTCTCGCAAAGCAATACAAAATCACGCCCGCTAATCTGATGCTAGGTTTGTTCGCAACAACCTTAGGCACGGCGACAGGCGATGAAGCTTTTAGGATTAACGTTCCAGTATTTTGGCGGCCACCAATAACGCAGGGTACAGAAAGGGTTGTCGGCGATTTCGTCAATTTTGTTGTGCTCAGTGTGGATATGACGCAGGCCGACACGCTGATCGATTTTTGCCACTCTGTCGCCGAAAAAATGGGGCCGTTACTTGGTCATAGCTTCTATGACGGTGTGAATGTGATGCGAGATCTTTCGTTGCATCATGGTAGTGCCCAGTTAGCGCCGGTTGTTTTTACTTCTGCTCTTGATTTACCGAGTGGTGATCTTTTCTCCCGCCGCGTCCATAAACATTTTGGCAAGATGAATTGGACTATCTCTCAAGGCTCTCAGGTTGCACTGGATTCACAAGTGGTGAGCATTGATGGTGGTGTCATGATTAATTGGGATGTCCGACAAGAAGCCCTACCAAAGGAATGGACACCTGCGATGTTTGATCACTTTGTGGCTCTCACCAAAAGCGTCATTTCTAACCCTAAATTATTGACCGCCTCGATGGGCAGTTTGCACTCAAAGCTCGTATGCCACTCTGACTTAACTGCGGAGCTGAGCTCGATGCAGCGGGCATATTTATTAGGTCGAACGACGCAGATGCCATTAGGCGGAGTTGCGATGCAGGAGCTCCTTGAATATCGAGGTACGCTTTCTCCAGTTGTTATCCGTCGCCGGCTATCTGAAATGGTTATCAGATACCCAAGCTTGAGAAAATATATTGATAGTAAATCACTCGAGCTGAAAGTTAGCCTATGCCCACAAGTGAACCTGACTTTGCATGATTTATCTTGCACAGAAAAAGACAGGGTAGAAAGTGAGTTAGCGCGCTTCAGACATGATTACAGCCACGCCATGTTTGATTTAGAGCGACCGCTATGGGATATCACAATGTTTGCGCTTCCGGATGGTATCACTCATGTGTTCGCGCGCTTTGATGCGTTAATCCTCGATGCTCGCTCTATTGCTGCGCTGTTGGTTGAGTTGTTTGAAGGTGAAGCGCCTTACTTACCGCATATTGAACCCGAGTCATCGACAGAAGACTCGAAAATTACTCGCCATAGAGACGAAAACTATTGGCTGGAAAAACTAAAGTCCGTCGATAAACCGATGCAATTCCCTTGGCATAAATCACTCGAATCGATCCCTTGTTCTCGTTACCAAAGACAGAGTCTTGAGATTGATAAAGAGACGGTGAAAAAGCTCGTCCGGGTGGGAGGCAAGCAGGGGCTTTACAAGAATACCATGATGATGTCAGCAGCTCTTGAGGCGATATCTTCGCATGTGAGTGATGGAAAGTTGTGCGTTGCGATTCCGGTGCTGCCAATGGTGAGCGCGACATACTCAAGTGAATCAAGTTTTATTGCTGTTCAATGGCAAGCGACACAAAACGATTATCTTCAGCGAGCCAAAAGCTTGCAAGCAGACACGTTAGAAGGGCTCGAACATCTCGCTTTTTCTGGGGTTGATCTGGCTCGTACTTTATTTGAACGATGTGGACCAGGGCCGACTCTGCCGATTGTGATAACAAATGGTTTATCGTGGCCAACGCTCAGTAAGAATGCTCCGATGCAACTTCAGCGTGGGCTGACACAAACTCCTCAAGTTGCAATGGATGTGCGTTTTGTTGCCATGGCTGGTGGCTCGATCATGTTCAGTGTTGACTATGCCAGCGAAGCCGTGGCGGACGAACAGGTGAAAATGATATTGGATCATATCGATATGACTTTCTGCCATATGGCTGAGACTTCTCTGTTTGAAACTGCCCCTGAGCAAACTCTAAAGCCTTTGGAGTCCAGAGTGATAGAGCTCTTCGATAGACCGCTCAGAGATTTGGCTGCTGAAGACTCAACCGAACAGATTATCTTTGATGTCTATTGCCAGGTGCTTGGTAAACCAGTGACTGATGAAACCAAAGAGAGCCTGCCTTTTTCCCAGTTGGGTTTGAGGCCTAACCATCTAAAACAAATCAGTACTGAATTAAATAAAGTGCTACGGGTGGAGTTGCCACCGATGCAGCTCATTCGCTGTAAAGATGCTGCGGAGGTAAAAGCGCTCGCTTTAACTGAGGGTTTCGAGGTCGTGACCTAACACATCATTGATTTAGTGGCATATTTTCTTCTGGGATGGTGGTGTTGACCTTGCCATTCCAGAGGTTTGCGCCTCCCACAATTCATAACGTTTTCATCTCATATCAAGGAGAAAAAGTGAATATAACAATAAAAGATATTGTCGGTATCGGAATAGGGCCATTTAACCTAGGGCTTGCTGCTTTAACTGCTCATCAACCTAAACTCGACACCGAGTTTATTGAGCGCCGGGATGGATTTAATTGGCACAGTGGTATGTTATTACCGGGTGCAACTTTACAGGTTCCTTTTTTGGCGGACCTGGTCACTATGGCCGATCCTACTCATCCGTTGAGCTATTTAAACTATCTCAAACAACATGATCGCTTGTACCAATTTTACTATTACGAAACGTTCCTTGTTCCGCGCAGCGAATATAACCATTACTGTCAATGGTCGGCTGAACAACTAGAAAACTGTACCTACAGTGAAAATGTTGTTGGTGTTGAATACTCTCAAGACAATGAGTGCTTTAAGGTTCAAAGCGAATCGACTGACGGTGGAATTAAAGAACGTTACAGTCGAAATCTAGCGATCGGTGTTGGTACTGCGCCTTGGCTACCGGAGTGGGCAAGCCATGCTGCTCACCCGTTGATTCAGCACTCTGCTAAATTTGCACACATGCGCGATGAGTTGGCTAAATGTAACAGCGTCACCGTGGTAGGTTCGGGCCAAAGTGCAGCGGAGTGTGTTCTCAACTTATATCGAGATTTGACTGATGAGCAGATCAAAGGCGGCGCGAGGGTTAATTGGGTAACTCGCTCTGCTGGCTTCCATCCGATGGAAGCATCTAAGTTGGGCCAAGAGTGCTTTACTCCAGCATACATGGACTATTTTCACACGCTTTCACGTGAGAAACGTCGAAACATCGTAGAAGGACAAGGGCAACTATATAAAGGGATAAGTGGGTATACCATCGCGGATGTCTTTGACTTACTTTATGAGCGTTCGATAGGAGGACGCGAGCCGGGACTGAATCTGTATTCCAACTGTCAGGTGAATGATATCGAGATGATAGAAGGCTCTGATGTCTTCACGGTGTCGTGTTATCAATCACAGCAGGAAAAAGCATTCACACTTCATACTAATGCTGTCATTTGTGCAACAGGTTACACGCATCAATGGCCAGCATGGTTGGAGGCACTGAAAGGATCGGTGTTAGCCGTGGATGAACATGGCGATTTGATTGTTGAATCGGACTTTTCTGCTCAACGTTGTGATCAGGGGATTGGACACGTCTTTGTCCAAAATCCAGAAGTCTTCCAACATGGCGTCGGCGGCCCCGACCTGGGGATTGGTGCTCATCGAAACGCTTCAATCATCAATACGGTGTTAGGCGAAGAAGTGTATCGTTTACCTAAGAAGTCGGCTTTCCAAACTTACGGCACTCCAGAGGCACATTGATTGGTTAATTGAAATAATAGGGCATGCAACCATTCAGATTGCATGCCCTTACTTGTCGTTATTTTGGCGTTGATGAGTCACGCCGCATTTAAGCGTAACTTTTTCAGATTTGAGGACATTTCAGTTCGTTCGAGAAAGCCCTTAGACAGTCGATCATCTTTTGAGCATTCTCAGTGATATAGAAATGAGACCCTTCGACAACAAGATGATCGCGCACTTCATTACACCAGAGTTTCCAATCATCTACTTCAGCAAAGTACGCTTCAGAATCACGATCTCCTGATATTAAAAGTGTTGGGACGGATAGTTTAGCCTGATCATCCGGTGCTGATGAGAACAGATACCTCTCCGTTGCAGCGAAATCCGCTCGTAAAGCAGGAAGAAAGATCGACCACCATTGTGGGTTATCGAGCAGACTGCGATCACATCCTCCCATCTCAACCAGATTCTCAAGGAAGGCTTGATCGTCACAGTCGCCTATCAATCTCCGCCCCCGAATATGAGGCGCTTGGCATCCAGATATCACCAAACCCTGCGGCGATTGGCCTAATTTAATAAGTTGCTTCGACGCTTCATACGCCACTTGCGCACCCATACTGTGGCCAATGATGACGGTCTTTTCGATTGGTAGGCTACTCGCTACTAGGGCTTGAACCAGCTCTCCGGCCAGTGATTCGATGGTCTCAATGCCGGGCTCGTCAATTCGCGCTTCTCTACCTGCATACACCACCACTGAAATGGATTCATTCGAGAGGTTGAGCTTACGCCAGCTCGTGAAGGTTCGGCTGCCACCTCCTGCGAAAGGGCACACTACATAATGTGTATCGCAATGTGCCTCAGAAGTTGCGATAGTCACTAGAGGACTCATGATCACGCTCCTTGAGGTGTTGTGATTTTACACCTATCCATTATGAGAGCGAACGCTTCGAGCGTGGGGTAACTATACAATACCGACAACTTGATCGGGTATCCCGCTTTGTGACAGCGTTGAACCAATTCCACTGCGCGATAAGCATCACCTCCAGATTGGAAAAAGTCACTGAGCTTATGGAATGTTTGTTGCCCGAGTACATCACCCCAAAGCTCTGCTATTTTAAGTTCGCTGGCAGAAACCAATGGCTTTTCTGAGTTCGAACATTGGCTTCTTTTACGACTTGTCATCTGAGCGAGTGCTTTATGATCAACTTTACCATTGGCGGTAAGAGGCAATGCATCAAGCAATAGGATACGTTGAGGCAACATGTATTTTGGCAATTGATCCTTCAACTGGCGTTGTATGTCCTCAGTATTCAGAGGTTTGGTTGCCGTTTGTGCTGAATCCGTGACAACAAAAGCGACGAGTGTCTTATCTTTTTTGCCTGCTGCCAATGCAACCGCTCGCTGCACTTGAGGAATCGTATTAAGTGCGGCTTCGATTTCACCTAGCTCAATGCGGTAGCCCCCGACTTTGACTTGTTTGTCTTGGCGTCCTAAAAATTCGAGCGTGCCATTCGGCCAGTAACACCCCATATCTCCTGTTCGATACCAAGGTTGGCCATCCAGTGTTAAAAATTGTGCTTGGGTTCTCGGCTCATCATTAAAATACCCGAGTGCTACGCCATCACCGCCAATCCAGAGCTCTCCGGGTACCCAATCAGGACAGTCTCTCCCCAGCTCGTCAACCACTCGATATTGCTGTCTTGGCAAAGGGTATCCGTAGGGGATAGAACGCCAGTCATTCGGGACTTGCTCAACATCGAATACGTTAGACCAAATCGACGCCTCGGTCGCCCCACCCATTGCGATGAATTTCCCATCAGATCGATACTGGCGATAACGAGCAGGAAGATCGAGCCCTATCCAGTCGCCTGACAGCATGGTTAACCTAAGACGAGAAGGGACCTTGGAATTAAAACACGTAGAGTAGGTTAAAAGCATATCGAAAAGGGCTGGAACGCTATTCCACATCGTGACGTTGTGATCTTCAACTGCTTTACACCAAGCACTTGGGTCTCTTCTGTCCGATTCATTTACTAACACAACCGCACCACCAGCGGACAATAAGCCGAAGATGTCATAGACAGAGAGATCGAAGTGAAGCGCTGAGAGAGCAAGCACACGATCATGATGGTTGACTTGGTAACGTTGATTCAGGGCGATACAGGTGTTGAGAGCACCTTGGTGAGAAATCACCACCCCTTTTGGTGTGCCTGTCGAGCCCGAAGTGTAAATGATATAAGCTGGCTGCTCTGGGTCTACTTCTGGAGACTTGTCCAGTGGGCTGCTTTCTATGGCGTCTTGCCATGTGAGGTAAGTGAAACCGTCGGTTGATGTGTCACCTGTCTCAGTCGCATCGTCGGTAATGACTACGTTGATGCCTGCGCCTAGATAAATGCCTTCACGCCTTTCCTTGGGTTGATCGAGAGAAACCGGCACATAAATAGCGCCTGCATACAAAATGCCCAAGACCGCGACAATCTGGCCAATACCTTTATCCATGCTTATCGCGACACGATCTCCCGGTTCAACGCCTGCTAGTGTCAATGTCTTAGCGCAACGTTCTGCGTAGTCTGCCAGCGTTTGGTAATTGAGTGAAATTTGGTCGTGGATAACTGCCGTAGCATTAGGGAAGCGCTCGGCGTTTTCCCAGAAACCATGATGGAGTAAACCTTCTGGCAGAGGTTGGTTATCTTGGTTGTTGATAGCACGACGCACCGAGATTTGATTTTTAGGCAGCGATACGGGTAAAGGTTGATTCCAGTGACTCTCCGCTTGGCTGAGATGCTCGAGCAGTTCGGAGAAGGTGCACAGCATATCTTGTATCATGTCTGATGGGAAAAGGGCATCCTGACTGTCCCAATGCAATTCGAGCCCATTTTGTGAAATAGTGGCATGCAGGGAGAGCCATGTATTTGCTGATTGGTAACAGCCCCATACTGGTTTTTGATTGACGGTTGATAGCTGACTAGAAAAAGCGATGTTGGCTGGATAGCGATGGGATTCTGAAAGCTTTGCTAATTGTTGGACAAGTGGGAAAATCGCCATGGTTGGAAACGATTGTGCTTGTTCGAAGTGGCTTTGGTTCTCTTTTACAAGCGAAACAAAACGCTGATTGATTCCCGATAGGCTGACCAATAGCGGCTGAGTAAATTGGCCCATAACATCAAGGTGAGCTGTGTTTTTATGGCAATCAAATCTTAACATCATCTCTCTCTGTTGCCCCCACAGGGAGAGTACTGCGGCGAACACGCTCGCTAATGTCAGTTCTGATGTAACCTCATAGGCTTGGCTGTATTTGACTATCCGATGCCATTTGTCTGTTGGCAACGTTAATGCTCGCCTTGTTACGCCTGTTTCAATCAGCTTCTCCGGTTCACAAAGCGTTGGGACATTAGCGGAACTTGGTAGATTGAGTAAATGTTCTTCCCAGTCGTTACTGCTGTTCGATGGTATCTTGACCAACTCACGATCTACCAACTGTTGATGCGATACGAATACTTGCTCCTCAGTAGCAAAGCTCAGACTTGTGCCCTGTAACATTTGAGCAAGTTGTTCAAAAAACAGCATCACACTTGGCATATCGACGACAACAGAGTTGAAACGAGCGTGCAGCCTGATGGTATTTGATGGCAAAAGGCTCACGACCAAGTAAACCGTTGCGGACGAACGGCTTGTTGTCAGTTCAGTGCGGGCGTGCTTCAGCTTCTCAATAGCCTCTTCTTCAGAAACGGAGGTTAAGTCATTAACGGCGAACGCATCTAAATGATGCTTGTTAGATTTTTGGAGGAAGAAATCGTCGCTGATAGTGGCCTTAAGCATCGGGTGATGGTTAATTAAAACCTCTAGGCAAGGTTTAAAGGTGTCCCAAGATGTATTTGTGTAATCAAATTCTTGATAGATAAAATTAGCTATCGACCTCTGTTCGCTGCGCTGCCTTTGAGTGGATAGCAACCAGCTTTGATATGAGGTTAAAGGTAATGCTGCCTCTTGGTGGAAAGGTGATGGTTCGCTTTGTTTCATTGTGAACTCTCTTAAAAAGCCAAGCAGAAAAGAAAAAAGCCCTTAGTCAGATGGCTAAGGGCGTAAGAGGATAGGACTAGAAATCCGCAGTGGCTGATAACATCACTGTGCGAGGAGCACCTAGCGCAAGGGTGGCGTAATGTGTGCTTGTCCAGTAGTCTTCATCGGTCACGTTATTGACGTTAAGACGCCAAACGACGTTGGTTTCTGCGATGGTGGAATTGTATCGAGCACCAAGGTCAAAAATCGTCTGTGCTGATAATGATTGCGTGTTCTGTGCATCAATATATTGCTCAGACATGTAGTTAGCTTGGCCAATAAGTGTGAGATCGCGCATCGCAGGTAAGTTCCACTCCAGTGCGAGCTTCGCTTGGAATTTTGGTTGCTTAGTCGCTTGTTTACCTTCAGTCGTCACGTCGGTTGCTTTGGTAATTTCGGCATCGGTGTATGCAACGCCACCTGTTAGTGTGTAGTCTTCAAGTACGGTACCGTAGAAGCCCCATTCAGCACCACGGTTACGTTGCTCACCGCCAAATGAATAGATATCAGTGACAGGATCTTGATATCCATTTGGCTTTTTGATCTCGAACAGGCTGAAGGTATGGGCAAAGTCGTCAAGATCAAGTTTTAGCCCGGCTTCGATTTGTTTGGTTTTCTGCGGCGCAAATGCCTCTCCCACGTTCTTAGAGCCTCTTGGTGCTGTTCTACCGTTGGTTAAGCCTTCGATGTAGTTACCGTATAGTGAGGCAGAGCTCGATACTTTGTACAACAAGGCGACGGAAGGGGTAACTGCGCTTTCTTTTAGTTTTGTGGTTGGCAATGACATACCATTCATAACGATACCGGATTCAAAGTCGATGCTTTGACGACGAACGCCGAGTGTTAGTTGGTAGGTGCCATCAGCAAAAGAGAGTGTGTCTGCGATTCCATAGCTCTCGAGAGTCGAATCAACCGGTAATTGGTAGTAATTGTCATAACCTGAAGGTGCTGGGCCCCAAACTGGATCGTAGATATTCGTTTTCCAAGACTCAGGCGCGTTGTTTCCGGCTGGTGCGTCGTGTTTATCCTCTCTAAAGTAAGTACGATTCAGTACCAGGTAGTGTTCAACTGGTCCTGTATCAAATTCACTACGAACCCCAACATCTTCTGATGTACGTTTACTGTTTAACTTTACTGCGCCTTGAGAGACTTCAAGCGTGCCTGAGTTATCAATAATTTTGATTCTTTGTGGAACATTGGAATCGAAATCAGTTCGACTGCCTCCAAGAGCGGTATAGAACGTGACAGAGTCAGTTACATCGAATTCGCCACGAATCATTATGCCTCTATCTTTACTGTCGTTGTATGCCCAGTCTGGCGCTAAAAGAGTGTCGGATGAAGGTGGTGGTGGAACTTTCACGCCGGGAGCGATGCTTAGGCCTCGGTTCGCGCCATCAACTCGCTCAGTGCTGTAATAAAAATCGGCTTCTACGAGGGCAATATTGTTGCGCCAGTCCAGGTTCAATGCAGCGAGCTGCGTTTTACTGCTCTGATGGTTCACCGCTGTGTCACCATCTTTAAATGCCCCGTTGAAACGCACGCCAAATTGATCATTCGCTCCAAAACGACGGCCGATGTCGATGTGTCCACCGAATTGGGCGTCAGATAAGTAGTTAAGCGTAAAGGCAGTGGTTGGTGTTTCAGCTGCGCGCTTGGTGACAAGATTAACAGAGCCTCCAACGGAGCCGTTTGGAGCCATACCATTGAGAAGTGCAGATGGGCCTTTTAGTACATCAACACGCTGAAACATCTCTGGGCTAACACGGTAATAAGGTGCAATGCCGTAAAGACCATTAAACATGACATCGCCGACATCGAGGTTAAATCCTCGTACTTTAAAGCTTTCTTTATTTAACCCTGTTTCGCCGCTTGTGAAAACGGATGGATCCGTCGCTGAGATCACGTCCGAAATATCTTGGGCTTGTACGTCTTGAATTTGTTTGTCCGTGTACCCGAGCGCATTGAACGGTGTCTCGAGAAAGTCTTTGTCGCCTAGCATACCTAGGCTGCTTTCGGTTGAGATTTTACCAGCAGCATAGCCTTTATTGGCTTCGCCAAATACCGTCATGGACTCGTCTGATTCGATTTCATCGGCATGTGCAAGATTAATTGGTAGTGCAGACACACCAAGTTGAAGCGCGATGACGAGTGCAACGCGACTTGGGCTTAGCGTTCCGTTAAGTACCTTTTTTGAAGAATTCGCTGCTATCTGATGATAGTTATAAGTCATTATTATTTCCTTGTTCTTACTTTGGCTGGCTCACATCCGTCCTGACGCCAGAGACGGCTTTAAACGTTGGGCTACTTACGGCCCAACTTATTGTTGTAAAGCGGTTAATTATTTAGATATTCGTTACAAAACGATTTGCTATAAGGCCGAGCTTTCGTAACCTTTGATGATGTCGTCAATGACAATTTTTAGGGACGTCACACTGGCAGAAGTGATGTACCAAGCATCTGGATCAACAAAAACGACGTGACCGTTTTTCCATGCCTTTGTTTGGCGAAGGAGTGGGTTTGCCAAATGTTCTGCATCTATTATTGGCTTTCCTTGCATCACTGCGGTTCTGTCGATGATGTAAAGAATGTCTGGGTTGGCTTGGCTAATAAATTCGCTGGAAATCGGCTGACCATGCAAGCTGGTTTCGACTTTCTCACTTGCTGGTTTTACGCCCAATACATCGAAGACAAAACCATATCGAGATTCGACACCAAATGAACTGAAGGCTCCGTTGTTGTGCATCACCACCAGGGCTTTCTCTGGACGCTCCGTGGTGACAGCTCGAACCTCTGCAACTTTGGCATCTATTTCTGCAACCTTCTGCCGTGCTAGCTCTTGTTTGCCGAAGATTTCCCCTAAATCAACAAGGTGCTTTTTGATAATATCAACGTGATGACTGCGGCTATTGCGATAATCGATGTCAAAATGCAGAGTCGGCGCCAGTTGGGATAGATCTTCATATTGAGTGGTGTGAAGTGGCGTCATTAATACAAGGTCAGGCTTTAAAGCGTAGACCTTTTCCATGTTTGGCTGAACGATTGCTCCTAGGTCGACGATTTCCGGCGAGTCTTTGTATTTCTCTAGGAAGTGAGGGATAAAGTCTTTGACCATTCCCGCAATTGGAACATTTAACTGATCTAAAAAGTCTACCTCGTTCATGTCTAGTGCCGCTACTCGTTGCGGACGGTTTGAAATTACGGTCTCACCAAGGTTGTGTTCGATCACGATTGGAGTATCGAGTGGCTGGGCGGCTTGAGTCTTAGCAATGGCGGCAGTGGGCTCGCAAGCCGTCAATACACCAAGAGAACAGCAAGCAAGAGCGACACTCAAGCTTAGAGTGCTTTTAAACATGAGACATTTCCTTTTGTTGTCGTTAGATTGCCTTTTCAAAGGCGAGTTACAGTCTTTTAAATCTGGCTTCTAGCTCTGATTGTGATGGCGAGAAAATACCCACCACAAAGCACGTTGACCAAGATAGAGACGGTGGTTTTATAGTTAAATAGATGCTCGACCATGAGCTGTCCCGTCAGAAACATGATGATGGCAATAGCACAAGCCGCCCACAGTACCTGCCCATAACTCGATGATCTGGAAGTTGAATAAGCGATGTTGGCGATGAAAATCCCCATAAATGCGGTAGGGCCAATTAAACTGGTCGAAATAGCGACGAGTATTGCAATGACAGCAAAATATTTTGGAATGTAGTGCTTATCGCTAAGGCCTAATGACATTGCTTGGTCTCGGCCAAGTCCAATGACGTCTAATTCACGAGACCATCGTTTTACAAAGAATGCGAATGCGCTTAACACCGTGCACGCGAAGAGCAGGGTAGAAGGTTTTGCTCTTTCAAATGACGTATAGCTAAGCCCTTGAAGTATCGAAAACTCACCAGGACTGATTCTAAGTTGGACGAACTGGGCGATGGTTGTCAGAACCATCGTGAGCACAAAGCCAATCAAAAGCACTTGGTGCATATCACGTTGAAATTTCTTGAGAACCCAGAATTGAATCGCAAATGAGTACATAAGGATCAGCAGTGTTGATATAGCGAAATTACCGACGACACCAAGCGCTGCGCTTCCTGCTGTTCCTGCAATTAACAATAGTAGGGACTGCCATACGAGGTAAACAGACTCATACCCCATGATTGAGGGTGTTAAAATTCGGTTGCCGACTAAAGCTTGAAAAATAACTGCGGAAATGGCAACACAGCTGCCACCCACAAAGATCGCCCCGAGCTTAATGAGCCTTTTCGGAATGATGTAATCAAAATCCAATCCGGAGTTAGCGAAAACAAAAGTCATAGATAGAATGCTCAACAGCACCATCGTGACAACTGCGTTTGTGTTAAGAGCTTTCATACACGTGCTCCTTTAAGGAGCAATACCAGAAATAGGGTGCCACCAATCGCACTCGCGGTAAGGCCGATCGGAACCTCAAAAGGAAAGACCACGAGCCTGCTTATCACATCGCAAAAAATAAGCAGTGATGCGCCACCCAAAGCCACGATTGGTAATGTGTTTTTCAGGTGATCGCCATATTTTAATGCGACAAGGTTTGGGATCACTAAACCGACAAAATGAATTGCTCCGACGGTCACGACGGTCACAGCAACGGTCACGGAAACCAACATCAGGCCTAACGCTGCCGTTGTTGCGAAGTTAATGCCCAAGTTAGATGCTGCATCTTCTCCCATGCCCATGACGGTAAATTTATTCGCGTAGAAGTAGGTCAACAGAGTCGTGGGTAAGATCAAGTAAATGATCTCGTAGTGTTCCTGTACGACCTTAGAAAAGTCGCCCATTAACCAGCCAGACATGCTTTGAAGAACGTTATTTTGATAAGCGTAAAATTCAGCGATTGCACTCAATACGCTGCCGAACATCAGTCCAATGACTGGGACCAATGCTGAATTGCTGAATTTAATTTTTCGTACGATCGCGATGTAAATGAGCCCTGCGGCAAAGCAAAATACAACAGCGAAAATCATGCGCTCAAGCTTGTCTGAATTTGGCAGCATGACGATGGACACCAAAATACCAAGCTTGGCAGCATCTAGGCCGCCAGTAGTCCCAGGCTCTACAAAACGGTTTCTGACGATGTGTTGTAATATGACGCCGCATATCGCCAAGCCGGCCCCTGTTAGAATCAACGCAACCAACCTCGGAAGTCTACTAGAAGTAATAGGCAACCAAGCAATTTCGTCCATTTTCAGCAGTAGTGGCCAATCAATTGGATTGGCGCCAATAAAAATGGAAACGATGCACAATAAAAAGAAAACAAAGATGATTTTAGCGTTCATACGGCATGTAGTCCGAAATAAATAAGAGACGAGTGCCTTTCAATTTTTTTGAATGGAAATAATAGTATGAGATACGAATAAAATAATATTCCACGTCCGTATTGATTAGGGGTTAGGAATACAAAGACGCCTTTTTTATTGCTGGATAGTAAGGTCACAACTTCACTCTCAAAAAGCCTTTATCGGCAATTAAAACTGAGATCTATAATTAGATTTCCCATCAATAGGCTAAAAGAATGAGTGAAAGAATTTGTGTCTTTAACTCAGGCTTATTATTAGCTTGACGTAAAATGCAAATCTAAATGATAATTAATCCTATCATTATTGTATCGAGTTCGTATACAGTAAAATACATAAACTTGAAAAAATATTTTCCTGCCTATTGAGCGGTTAAAAAAGAGTCAGAATTATATGTACAACGTCACAGAAGAAACTAAAAAGCGATTACCAATCACCGACGCTGAAGAAACAATATGGATGCAGCAGCTTCAAGAACCAGAAAGCATCTCATGGTTGTTTAATTGCTATATTATTGATAGTAATGGCAAAAACTGGCTTATTGAAGAGGCATTTAAAAAGCTCGCTATCGAAGATTATGAGCTCAATTTGCGCTATGGATTTTCTGAAGAATTTGAGCTGGAAAAATGGCTCGATGCAGAAGGCGAGCAGATAAGCAGTATTATACAAATTCCAAAAAAACAACTCTCAGGTCTAATTGAAACCCTGAAAACGACACCGTGGCAACCTGAACATCAATCTCCATTTAGATTAGTTATCGTAGAAACAGAGCAAGAAAAGTTCGTATTTATCGTCAGCCATCCTATAATTGAAAATCAATTAAGTGACTTTAATGTCATTAATTTTCTCAAGAGTAACTATGACTTGTTGAATAAGGATTCTTTGGTAAGCAGCTTAGTTTTTCAAGAAGTCGATTTATCTGAGTTTAATTGTCATAGTGGTTCTAATGATAATATTAAAGATATAATTTTGACTGAGTTTAGAACGAGCCTTGATGACTCTAGTGTTGAATTAGATGACGACTTTTTTGAAGTCGGTGGACATTCTCTGTTGGCCACGCGAATTATCGGTAACTTGATGAACAATCATGGTATCGAAATCAGCTTTAATGATTTTTTCAAATTCCCAAGTGCTGAAGCGCTTGCCGAATGTGCTTCGTTAAATCAGTCTGCCTCAAATTTCATTCTTGAAGAAGAGGGTATCTCACAACGCTCAATATCGGATGAGGGCGCGCCACTGTCATTTGCGCAAGCGTTCCTTTGGGATGCACACATTGCCACCGGGAAATGTGCGATCTTCAATTTGCCATTTGCCATGCGTTTTGATGCGGAGGTTGATGAGGAGGCATTTAAACTCGCATTTCTAGATCTGTTGATTCGTCATACTGGGCTAAGAACGCTATTCGTTGATATGGACGGTGGAGCCGTTCAGCGTGTGATTCAAAAACAGGATCTTTCAAGCTATGTATGGTTCTGGAACAGCTCAGAGGCGGGTGACGCAAGCTTGAAATCCGAAGCGGCTTACGTTTTTGATTTAGGTAAAGAGTTACCTCTACGAGTTCGCTTCTTTAAAGATGATCAGACTGGTCAACAAGTTCTTTCTTTCCTTATTCATCATATGGTGATTGATGAATGGTCATTGAATAATCTGATGCCGGAACTTTCTAAAGCTTATTTAGCACGTGTTCAAGGTTTAGAGCCTACGTGGGATAAACCGGCGAATTCTATTCATGATTATGCCACTATTCAAAGGGAGCGTGGCGTCAATGCAGTGGACCTTGCTTACTGGGTTGAACGATTACAAGGTGCGACTCGCGGGTTGGATTTAGCCACGTCAGATGTTGGTCAGCTGCCTGCGGATATCAATCCAATTGAAGCTAACTGGTTGGAAATTGATTTAGGTACGCATGCGCATGACGTTGTCTCTTCGATCTCAAGAGAGCAAAACTCGTCGATTTTTAGTGTCGTATACTCGGCAATTGCTCAAGCCCTCCACGAAGCCGGCAATTTAAAAGATCTTGTGATTGGTACATCTGCATCTGGACGAGACGAGGCGAAGTATTTCGATTCGGTAGGGTACTTTACGACCATGGTTGCGCACCGTGTGATGTTTAAACCTGAACAGTCCTTTGTTGAATTGGTTCAAGAGGTCACTCAAACCATTAATGACTCGATGCCACATGCAACGGTTCCTATCGATAGAGTACAGCGGGAACTTGGTTTAGATCCTAAAGATGGACTTATGTTCGACGTTTACGCTCAAATTCATGCAGATAATGCACTATACGGCGCTTTGGAACAGCCTGATGGTGATTCAATTGCGTACCAGCAAATTCTACCGAATAAAACTGAGTCGCTATTTGGCTTGCACTTCGAGATGATGGAGAATGTTGTCGATGGTGAACGAACCTTACGCTTAATCGTGACTTATCAGACCGCACGTTACAGTGCTGAACAAATAGCAAGTATTGGTCAGAAAATGAAAGACCTTCTAACCAATCAAACTGTGTTTAAGCATGAATTAGCCTAGATCCAGCGATAGCAACAATAACTTGTAGAACCAATTACCAGTGTAACCAATGGCCATTGGAGCTTAGAAGGTTGTTGTTGCTTATCTAGCGCTGAAATGGGAACTGGGCTGATGTAGGCCTAGTTCCTGTTTGTTGAGTATCGGAACAGTCTATACCCTCGACCTATCGCACAATTGGTTATTTTGATTCGTTACGCGGTAACCAAATGGGCGTCGCGGTGATACCATCACCCTCGAAGCAGAGCTTATTCACGCCAATTTGCTCACTTCGATTATATTCTTTAATGCTGTGATCAAAGCCGTAGGCTGTCGCTGGTGCCATGTGTTGGGTGACGCCTCGCTGTGTGGCCGTTAATGCATCATGGCCATGTCCGCAGATAACGTCTCGAACCTGATGTTCGGCCAACAATCTAAGTAAGCTCGCGTCGTTCTCTAAGCAAATGGCTTTCATCCATTCTGAACCGACGGGAATAATAGGATGATGGACAACAATAATTGGATTGGTTGTGTCGCGAAGTTGCTTGGTTAAACGCGCGATTCCGCGCTTATCGATCCTGCCTGAGCCCAAAGGATGGCACCTATCAAGCGGTTTGGTGCTGGAATCCAAGAACAAGACTTCACGATTATGGATTCTCGCTTTATTTGTGACTTTAATACTACTGCCGAGCAGTTCTTGCTTCATCAATTTAGCATCATCGTGGTTGCCAGCAATCGCGAAGATATTTTTCCCCTCGACATGAGCCTCTACCAAATTAACGAAGGCGTGATAGTCACCGGGTTTAGGATTGCAACAAAGATCACCAGTAAACAAAAGGGTATCGCAGGAAGCGTCGCTTTGGGCAAGAAGTAATGCTTTACGCAAGTTCTCAAAACTGGATTTATCACTCAAGTGACAATCACTGATCTGGATAATGGACTTCATATCGTTTAGGTTCGCGGGGGAATTAATATTTTTCTGCCAGTCTAACATTCAACTTGATGGCTGCAATCGTAAAGTGAATGATAAGGCATCGCTAAGAGAGCGAAAGAGTAAACATAAGCAATAACGGTAACGTGATTATGCTGAAAAAGTTCCCAAACAGAACCATTGAAGCGACGGTCATTGGCTCAATGTTCAGCCTCTCGGCAAACAAATAGTTCATTACGGCTGGTGGCAGCATGGTGAACAACACCATCATTTGCAGTTGCATCGTAGGCAGTGGAATCAACCAATAAATAATTGCAAACGCTACTGCTCCTGTCACAAGTGATTGTAACGTACACATCATACCAACCTTCAGGCCACTGAGCCTTAGATTGAGCATTTGTGCGCCCAATGAGAGTAGCATAACCGGTACAGCAGCTTGACCAAGTAACGCGGTAGCTTCGTAAAGCGGGTTCCAAACGCTAACCCCGGACAGGTTAATCACTAATGCGAGCGTAGCGGATAAAAAAATTGGCATCTTGATGATTTGCTTGAGCGGATTGCCGCTACTAAGCAGCATGACGCCTAAGCTGATGTGCAAACAGGCGGAGACAACGAACAAGAGTACCGCAGAAGTGAGAGCTAATTCCCCAAAGGTATAAGTGAACAACGGGATGGCAAGGTTTCCGCTATTTCTAAACATATGTGGTGGTGCCCATGTTTTGAAGGATAGCCCGCTTAGCTTTGCGATAGGTATCATCACAACACCCGGTATGACAACGCCAATAATAGCAGCAAGTAAGAGAGGAACTTGGCCCATATTAATCGGCATGCTGACTAGCGATGAAAATACAAGTGCTGGTATAAACACATCCATATTGATGCGATTGATCGGGCGGAAATCTGGCTTTATGTAGCGCCCAACTAAATACCCAACAAAAACTAACGCAAAAACAGGGAATAGAATACTGACGACTTGGTGAAGCATGTTGGTACTCTGACGATGGGGTAGAATGCGCAAACAGTATCAATCTTTCCATTCATCGTCATGGTAATGGACACAGAACTTTGTCTTTGTTCAAGGTTTGATTTTCTGCCGGAACAGCAGAAACAGAATAAAAACTCTAATGAATACAACTGGTCAGATCTATTTGTAGAGTGGCTCAACCCACTGAAAAATTAGGAGGTTTTGTGTCAGTTGTTTGTAAAATGACCAGTATCTGACATTTTTATTAAATAGTGAATAATCTTGTTTTTGTGTCGATTTTTAGGTTATTTAACTGGATAATTTCCATAATTTAGAAGTAATTAAAGTAAAATATGGTATTGGTGGTGGGTAAAGTACTTCGATGATGAAACATTCGGTATATTAGCAAAGAAAAAAGTTGGCGAAAATCATAAGCTTGTCATACACTTCCAAATGTAACCCCGATATGTTGTTGAAATGGTAGGGTAAAACTGCTCTGGCGCTACACTAAGGTAGCATTGTTTAACATAGCTTTGAGGAAAGTTTTATGGCGCTCACAAAAGCCGAACTTGCAGAAAACCTGTTTGATAAATTGGGATTTAGTAAACGGGACGCCAAGGAAACGGTGGAAGTGTTCTTTGAAGAAATTCGCAAGGCACTAGAAAGTGGCGAACAGGTAAAACTGTCAGGTTTTGGTAACTTTGACCTTCGTGACAAAAACGAACGACCTGGTCGTAACCCGAAAACGGGTGAAGATATCCCTATTACTGCTCGACGTGTCGTTACGTTCCGCCCGGGTCAGAAGTTGAAAGCTCGCGTAGAGAACCTAAAGGCAGACCAGTAAGCCATGTAAAATGGAATGAGACCACGCTTTGTCGTGGTCTTTTTGTTTGTGTGTTCCGGTACTTGCTAAAGAACAAATAAAAAGCCACCGCAATTGCGGTGGCTTTTTAGTATTAGTGAGGGTAGAAACGGCTCGCTTACGCAGCTTCTAAGTGTGTTGTTAGGTATGGTTGCCAAGCTTCTTGATACAAGTTTTTCGATTGAGTACGCATGTTACGAATCGATGCCGTCTCGATGTCGTTGAGGCTTCGGCCTTCCACTAACGCTTGTCGTTCGATCTTTTGGATCTGTTCATACAAGTCATGCTCTGGACCACTTTTCACGTCAGCAATGGCTTTAAGGTGCAGTTGAACTTCAGCAATCAAATTCGTTTTAGGAAGACGTACCAGTAAGTTCAAGTCACGGTAACCAGATGCGGTTGGTTTCTTAAATCGGTTTTTCACTTTAACGATAGTTGTTTCACGTTCTAGTGCTTCATATACGGATACAAGGCTTGCTACGTCATCCGCTACGATAGTTGCTCGTGCTAAGTCTGTAATTCGCTCTACTTGACCATCCAATTCGTGAGCAATTTTTTCTTCGGCACGATGTTGAGATTTAACGCCTGCGAAGTAAGGTTGGGCGTCAGTAAGAAGGGCAGTACTTTTACAGATGGTTTCTAACTCGAATTGTGCTTGGTGAGCTTTGCTGTAAAGTACGTCGAAATCTGAATAAGGCTGAGTTGGTTTGGAGTCGATTGACTGAATGCCATACAAACCACTAAGGCTATGCTTAAACAATTTTGAGCAAACTTCGTTTTGGCTAGCAGAACGGTCTTGCTCGTTACTCGGGACATTTGGAAGTGCGGCGAACGCCGGCGCACGGCTTAGTACTAAAAGCATCAATGCTGTAGTACGTAGAAATAAGCTCATTCACTCTCCTTAACTTGCTTGCACTTAGAAAATGGGTAACGAAAAGGCCACTAAGATTCGCAAATCAGGTACTACCTAAGTTAATGGGGGCTCTACGATAGATTCCAAGGTAGGTTTTTAACCTTATAGTGGAATCGAGCTCTAGAGCACCATTTTGCTTTCCTTTACTCCGACATCCATAAAAAGGAAGGGCTCATTCTTGAACGATTTCTATCTTACCATTGCAGTATTAACCAAAGATGAACAACATAGACAAATTTAAAAAAATCATTAGTCTTAGCTCACAAAAGTAAAGCACAAAGCTCGAATCCACAACCAGCCGACAAGTAGAAGTAAAATGAGAGATCAAGAATTTTGGCACAACAAATGGGCGAGTAACCAAATTGGTTTTCACCTTGATGATGTGAACCCACTGTTACCAGCATTTTGGCAGCATACGAACCCGAAGCGTGAAGATACGGTCTTGGTACCTTTATGTGGAAAGTCAGAAGACCTAATTTGGCTTGCAACGAAACACGATGAAGTACAAGGCGTTGAGCTAAGCTTGATCGCTGTGCGTTCTTTTTTTGCAGAGCACTTCTACACACCGACTGTAACGCCAGTCAATGGTATGCACGAGTTGTATCAGTTCGATGAGTTGTCAATTTATACCGGTGACTTCTTTACGGCGCCGGTTTCTAAAGCCGATATCATTTATGACCGCGCAGCACTCGTTGCGTTACCACAAGAGATGCGAGAAGAATACGCAAGTCGCGTTAAACAACTGTTGAACCCTGGCGGACGCATTTTACTTGTGACACTCAATTACCCACAAGATGAGATGTCAGGCCCTCCGTTTAGTGTGCCAGCCGAAGAGATTGAACAGTTGTTTGAGGGCTACAAGGTGACTTGTTTGAATGTCGATCAAGCCGACGAGAATCATCCGAAAATCGCTAAGAAAGGGCTCAGCCGCTTCTCTGAGGAAGTGTATTTAATCGAGACCAAGTAACGGTTTCGTGCCTACACAAAGAAAAAGCGCAGCCAATTGAGCTGCGCTTTTGTTTCTCTTGAGTGAAGCTGCGGAACTAGTAAATGATTTGCACTTTAGAAGCGCTGTTCACCGCATCTTCAATCGAATCTTCAATCGTCTTACGGCGCGTTAAAACAACGCCCAAGCGACGGCGACCATCAATTTCAGGCTTACCAAACAAGCGAACTTGTGTTTGTGGCTGAGCCATTGCTTTGGAAAGATTATCAAATCGGATATCAGTTGATGTACCTTGCCCTAAAATTACCGCTGATGCTGATGGTCCATACTGAACAATATTGTTGATCGGCATACCTGTAAATGCACGTACATGAAGCGCAAACTCAGACATTTCTTGAGATATCATGGTTACCATACCGGTATCGTGTGGACGAGGGGATACTTCGTTGAAAATGACCTTATCGCCTTTAACAAACAGTTCCACACCAAAGATGCCGTAGCCACCTAGTGCATTCACAACTTTCTCTGCCGTGTATTCAGCTGCTTTGATGGCGTTTTCTGACATGGCTTGTGGCTGCCATGATTCACGGTAATCTCCGTCTTCTTGGCGGTGCCCAATCGGGGCGCAGAAATGTACGCCATCAACGGCGCGTACCGTTAGCACTGTGATTTCGTAATCGAAGTCAATAAATCCTTCAACAATCACGCGTCCAGCTCCTGTGCGGCCGCCTTCTTGCGCGTATTCCCAAGCTGTCTGAACATCTTCTTCTGTTTTAATCACGCTTTGGCCTTTGCCAGAGGAGCTCATGACTGGTTTAACGACACATGGAATACCAACATGCTCAACAGCGGCTTTAAAGTCTTCAAAACTATCAGCAAACTGATAAGGGGAAGTGTTTAGAGCTAATTCTTCAGCAGCAAGGCGGCGAATGCCTTCACGGTTCATCGTCAATTTAGCCGCTTTTGCTGTGGGAACAACGTTCAAGCCTTTTTCTTCTAATTCGACTAATTTATCTGTCGCGATAGCTTCAATTTCAGGAACCACGTAAGCAGGTTGTTCTTTATTAATGATCTCTTCCAGTGCCTGACCATCAAGCATGTCGATGACGTAGCTACGATGGGCCACTTGCATCGCAGGCGCATTGGCATAACGGTCGCACGCGATCACTTCTAAACCAAGACGTTGGCATTCAATTGCCACTTCTTTACCAAGCTCACCAGAGCCTAAAAGTAATACACGGGTAGCATGAGTGCTTGTAGCAGTACCGAACATAGTGTTCCCTTACAAAATAAAGTGATGAAACCGAATTTGCAGGGGATCATACTGAATTTTAAAAATGATGCAAACGTTTGCTTTATCGCTGAGCATCTTAGGTTGTAATAATTACTATGCAATTAATCACAATTAGTGATTCTTTGTGTTGAGAGTATATTTCATATTGATAGATTTCATCGCTTCTATAAAAAGGAGCAGTAAAATAATGAAATATATAAGAATTATCGGTTGTGCTATTGCAGTAATGCTTTTGTCTGGGTGTGTCTCTCAAAAAGCGATGGACATTCCGTCAGACTTTTGGCAAACCGGCGGAGAAAAAAATATCGCTGTTGCGTTTGTTCAGCCACCAGAAATGTATGCGCATCGTGCAGGCGGTGAAGGCCTATTGGACATGGCTATCAACGAAATGGTGACTGATAGCGTTGAATCTCATATTCAATCACTTACGCATGATAAGTTTGAAGTAGGTAAGTCCAAGGTTGCGCAGTTGATTGAGAGCCGCGGAAGCCACAGTGTGATTCTCCCGGAGTATTATCAAGCGACCGACGAACATAAACTGCCGAAAGATAAACGCAAAAAAGGTTACTTCGATTACGATGTTTCTGTCGTCAAGGAACAGTATCAAGCTACACACCTACTTGTTATCCAAACCATGGCGGCGGGCACACTGCGTGACTATTACGGATTTATCCCTCTTTCGTCGCCTCGTGGCTATGTGAATGCAGAAGTTACGCTTGTTGATCTGAGTAACAATAAGATCGTAATGGAGCATCAAATCTTGGAAGAAGTTTTGTTGCCAGAAGACGTTGATTGGGATGATCCAGAGAACCAATACCCGGAAATTACGAAGGTTGTAAATTTGGCGTTGGAAAAAGCGGCAAATCGACTAACGGAACTATTGTAATAAAACATTGTTGGAACAAAAAAGAGCCCATGGGGCTCTTTTTTATTAAGCAAAGCTTATAAATTAAACGTTAACAAAGCTCACTGGAATATCAGGATTTAGTGCTTCTAGCGTCGATTGAGTATCAGCTAGGTGGCTGATCTTACCTTGTGAGTTTTCAACTAACGCAGCAGCTTTGATGTCTTCAAACTTCTCACCAGCCATCAGGATTTGAATTAATGCAACCTGCAGTGGTGGAAGGCTAGGGTTGAATGCGGCGTTTTCTGCGTACGCGCCTTGGAATACAAGGCCACTGTTCATCTCAAGTGCAATACCACTCAAGTTGTTTGTGTATGGCGCGTGGCTAATGTTCATAGCATTGACGGCTTTTTGGATTAAAGCATCGCCCTCATCACAAACAAACTCGTGTTCCACCTCAGCCATAAGACCTGACTCAATACCGAGATCTGTCGGACCAAACGCTTCCGGAAGGTAGTGATGAAGTGACTTTTCTTCACGTTCTGGTAACTGGATCTTTAATTCTTTTGCTGTGCTTAGCTCGTTCATGAACTGACGGCAGTGGCCGCAAGGGCTGTAGTTGATAGTGATGTCTTTCACACCACGTTCGCCTTTCATCCAAGCATGGCTGATGGCGCACTGCTCAGCATGAACAGTTTGACCCAGCTGAACACCGAAAAACTCCATATTCGCGCCAAAGTAAAGACGACCGGAAAGGCCACGAACAATCGCACCGACATAGAATTCAGAGATTGGAGCGTAAGAAAACGCTGCGGCAAAAGGAAGTAGAGCAACACGAAGCTCTTTGTCTGAAAGGTTGGTCGCGTTCAGCAGTTCACCAAACTGTTGTTCAGAAATAGTAGCATCAAAATCGTCAGCTAAAACGATAGGAGCAAGATGTGTTGAAAGTGCTTCAGGAGCGCTTGCTAGCGCCTGTTCAATGCGACTTTTCATGTTGAATCCTTGTTATTGCATGGACAGTTATTCTATGTGAAAGATGGAAATGTTCTGTGCTTTAGATCACGTTAATGTGTGTAATGGTAATTTACGTTACATAATTAGAGTGAGCTCACACATGTATTCGATTTCACGACGATTTAACGTTATCTCTGTCCCACTAATAACTATATCAATAGATATTCATATTGCGAATTTTCTGGAAGAGGTTTTGGCTTGCTCAATTTAGATTAAGACTAAGGGGAGCAAGCCAGTCACTTTTTATTGGTATAACCAAACGGCTAGAGCAAAGAAGCTTGGCGCAAGAATAGAAGTGATGATGCCACAAAGCACCAAAGCAAGAGATGAGAAAGCGGCATCGCCCGGTTGTTTCTCAGCACAGGTTGCTGTGCCGAGTGCATGCGAAACCGTGCCCATTGTCAGGCCACGAGCGATAGGGTGCTTAATCCCAATAAGGTTAAAGATTGGGTAAGCTAAAATCGCCCCGAATAAACCAACAATAAGCACTAGAATAGCGGCAACTGCGGCTTCACCACCTAAGTGGCTAGAGATTTCCATCGCAATAGGCGTTGTTACTGATTTGCCCACTAAGCTCGCAATGAGGCTGATGTCGGCTTTGAACGCAACAGCAATAAGTGTTGCCGTTAGCATCGACATCACGCTGCCCAAAGAGCAAGCCAGTGCGATAATGCGCCAATTGGCTTTTATTTGTGGCAATTGCTCATAGAGCGGATACGCTAGCGCAACAACAGCGGGTTGAAGCAAGAAGCTAATGTACTCGTTGTCGGCGTAGTAGGTTTCAAACGGCACTTTTAAAAAGATTAACAAAGGGATCAGTACCGCGATGCTAATCAAAAGCGGGTTAGCGATTGGATTGTTGACCTTGATCGCGATTTGACGTGCGGCAAGGAAAACCACAATAGTGACAAGTAACCACATATCAATGTTTCTCCTTGAGTAAGTAATCCAAGAACCAAGCCAAGCTGATCAATACAATCAGCGACCCACCGACTGCACTTGCAATAATAGGCAGCGCGTTTGCCAACAGCATATCAAAGTGCTGCATCAAACCAACGCTGATTGGGACGAACAGTAAGATCATGTAGCGAATGAAAAGTGTTGCGCCAGGCTTAACCCATTCGACTTTTACCAAGCCAAGAGTCATTGAGAAAAACAGCACAAGCATACCGATGACACTTCCAGGAACAGAAACGCCAGTGAGGCTTTGAATAGTGTTGCCGATGCCAAGTGCTCCCATTATGAGTGCGAGGGAAATGAGCAAATGGACCAGTTGTAGTAATCGATCTTTTATCATTTTGACAGCATATAAAGCAACAAGCACACCCGGAGGTGCGCTTGAACAAGGTAAGAAATTAGGAGGCTAAGCTCTCTACATAACGATAGACAGATTTTAGTATTGCTATCTTCTTTTCGTCACTTTCATGTTCGTGAACTAAGTTTTCTAAATTCAGCATGTACTCTTCAATCTGGCTTTCGAACACTTCGCGACAATGTTGTGCCCAGCGTCTTTGTTCTTGTTCATCCAAGGTGCCTGCATAGTGACGAGCACGGTAACGGAATAACAACGGCTTGATACGTTTGTCATCAAACTCAATATCCAACGCAGCCAGATTATTCGGATCCGTTTCACGAATGATGTCCATCGCCGCGCGGTCTGCAGGAGAGAAGAAGCCGTCATAAAGCTGTGTATCCACGTCGTCGCTCTTTTCGAATTCACGTTCAATAGAGAATAGACTAATTAGCTTTTCGCGGATTTCTGGGTGTTGGCGTAACAACGCTAAATTGCTTAAACATTTCTGACGATCGATACCAATAACTTCCGCATTTTCCGCAGTCAGGGTCTTAGCAGGCGCGAGGATAGGGCACTTGTTCAGGTGCACGAGCTTAACGGGTACAGGCAGTAGGTCACCCAATTCGTCCCGCTTGGTGTACAAACGTTCTTTCAACTCTTCTGCTGAAAGTTCTAAGATCGGCTGAGGATCCTTCGCCAAGTCAATCGTAATAACAGCGTTATTGTTGGTTGGGTGCCAAGCCACAGGCACAATCCAGCTGGTGTATTGGCATTCGCGTCCCAACATGCCCGACACGTGCATCAACGGCGTCATGTTAACAATATCGACTAACTCGTTCAGTTTGCGTTTGTTACGCATCGAGAAAAAGTAATCAAACAGTTTTGGTTGAGCGGCCTTCACTTTCTTCGCCATCTCAATCGTTGCAACCACGTCTGCCATCGCATCGTGGGCATTGCTGTGTTCAATACCATTTGCTACGGATAAATGCTCAAGTTTGAAACTTGTAAAGCCTTCATCATTTTCTGGCCATTCTACGCCTTCTGGGCGAAGAGCATGACACGCACGCATTACATCGAGTAAATCCCAGCGTGAGTTACCGTTTTGCCAGCTCCACGCATAAGGATCGATAAAGTTGCGATAACAGGTGTAACGTGTGACTTCGTCATCGAAGCGAATACTGTTGTAGCCAAGACTAGTGGTATTTGGCTTAGAAAGCTCTGCGTGGATCTTAGCGATAAATTCAGGTTCAGGTAGGCCTTCTTGCATCGCTTTTTGTGGCGTAATACCAGTGATTAAAGCGGCTTCTGGTGAAGGAAGGTAATCAGCGGGCGGACGACAGTACATGACCAAAGGTTCACCAATGATATTGAAGTTTTCATCAGTGCGAACGCCAGCGAATTGGCTTGGGCGATCTTTGGCTGGACTTGTTCCCCAAGTCTCGTAATCAAAAAAGAAAAAAGTGGGCTGATTATCTTGGTGCATTCTGCTTACCGTCTACGGAACCTATAGAGGTATTAGACCATTCAACGCTTTGACTCGCAACGAAAGATGCAAGGTGACGTTGTGAAAATGAAAAAGCCGAACGGTAATCTTCGGCTTGATGTTTTGTGCTTGATTAATGTTTGGGCAATTGCTGATTTTTATTAGCCAAAATCGAGAGTAAGTAGTAAACGAGTTTCACTCGATTGGATGTTAGGCGAGCGATGTACCAAGCCTTTATTTTCATTGCCAATCCAACGTTCACCTTTTAGTAGGGCGACGTCCCCGACAGAAAGGTGTTGGATGTCATTCTCTGCGTTATAAAGCCCCGATTCCGCATCCGGTAGCCCATTGCTACCACTTCCAAGCTTTGAGCGGTCTATGGCATTGTTGGCTAACCATTGTGTGGCGGTTCCATGGTACGTCGTTACCAATCGGCAAGGCACTTGGTCAACGTGAAAGCGAGGACACATCGCGCTATTGAGTGTGGCTAGGCGCAGTCCTGCGTCTTCTAACTCAAATAAATAGCAAAACATGTCGACCAACTCCGCGATATTTCTAAGTAGTAACTCTGGGGCATTTCCGTCAGTTGCGTATTGCAACGTTTCATAAGCACTTTCAGGAGAAACATTCAGCGATTTATTGAAGTTAGGGTGTGAGGTGATGAACTGATTCGTGGCATCGACAAGCTGTTGATCGAATTGTCGTTGCCAGATCGCGATGTTGATATCTTCCTGATAAATGTCCGCTAACACCGTAGGTTCTCTTTTTGAGCTGAAACACGGCGTTTGTTGTCCATTGGCTAAGATTTCAATTGAGTTAGGTTCGGTTAAAGTTGAAGTCATGTCATAACCTCCAGTGTTATTCGAATACAATTTGGAATTATTGAAATGTTATATCATAACAATTGATTTGAGCACACTGATTCGTCGTGCAAGTCACGACAAGATTGCTAAGTGTTTGAAAGGGGAGAGTGCGAGTTGAACGATGGCCCATTTAACTGAGCTCAAAAAAACAAAAAAGCCGATGGTAAAACATCGGCTTTGTAAGACTGTTGATTATTGGGAAGTAATTACGCTTTTTGTTCTTCCAATGCAACTTCATCGTTGGTTGATTTTAGCACGCGGCTGGTAATGGTGCCGGCTGTCATAGCGCCAGAGACATTCAATGCGGTACGCGCCATATCGATCAATGGTTCTATAGAGATAAGCAGTGCTGCAATTGTCACAGGCAAGCCCATCGCAGGTAGTACAATCAGGGCTGCAAAGGTTGCGCCGCCGCCCACACCAGCAATACCAAATGAGCTAATCGTGATGATAGCAATCAGTGACAGAATAAAGTTGATGTCCAGAGGATCGATACCCATTGTTGGCGCTACCATTACCGCAAGCATTGCTGGGTAGATACCTGCACAGCCGTTCTGACCGATAGTGGCACCGAAAGACGCTGACAAGTTCGCAATCGCTGGTGGTACGTTTAACTTTGTGATTTGTGCTTCTACGTTAAGCGGGATGGTTGCCGCTGAGCTGCGTGATGTGAAGGCAAACGTCAGTACTGGCCAAATCTTTTTAAAGTACTCAGCAGGGCTCACACCAACGAAAGACACAAGTAGACCGTGTACAAGGAACATCAGAGCAATCGCTACATAGGAAGCAACAATGAAACCCAGCAGGTTAAGAATGTCGCCTGCGCTCGAGGTCGCAACAACTTTCGCCATTAGGGCTGCAATGCCGTAAGGCGTCAATGCCATGATCATCTTAACCAGACGCATAACGATAGATTGAGCCGCTTCGACAAAAGTGCGGATTGGTGATTCTAGCTCTTCTTTTTCCGCCATCACTTTACGTGCAGCGATACCAACCAAAACACCAAAAATAACCACAGCAATAATTGAAGTCGAACGAGCGCCAGTCAGATCAGCAAACGGATTGGTTGGGATAAAGCTGACCAACATTTGAGGAATCGTTAGATCACTCACTGATCCTGCACGACTCTCTAATACAGCAATACGAGCCGTTTCACGCGCACCTTCAGTAAGCCCCTCAGCAGAAAGGCCAAATGTCGTTGTTACTAGGATACCAATGATGGCAGCGATAGCTGTCGTGACCAATAACACTGAAATTGTGATGCCAGAAATTTTGCCCAGTGAACCGCCTTTCTCAAGTTTTACTACAGCAGAAATCATGGAGACCAGTACCAATGGCATGATGACCATCTTCAACAGGCCAACGTAACCACTGCCGACGATGCCAACCCACTCAAGCGTTTGAGCAATCACATTACTGCCTTCACCATGAATCAGTTGTAGAGCAAGACCGAAAAGTGAACCAGTAACTAAACCAATCAACACAAGACGAGACAAGGTGTTCTGTTTTTGTTGCTGATTAAAAAGAAAGAATAATATGGCGATAAACACCGCCAGAGAGGCAACCACTGCGAAATTCATAATTTGACCTTATCAATCAGCCCAAAATGCTGACTGTTTTTATACATTTGGCTATAGACTGTGGGCGTAAGATAACGCTCGGGATATAACTTTAAAAATGAAAAACAGGTATTAGATAGATCGAAAATGAATATAAAAATGAGACTAATATCTCGTGAAACAGCAAACTAGCACAAGATTTATGCGATTTGGCTCAGTCGTAGTGCTTAATGAGGTCGAGCATTTCCCTTCTATGCAAATAGACGACTGAGTCTTCTTGGTAGCTGAAAACTTGATAAATCATCGCTTTGGCGACATCTTGAGCCTGAATGGGTACAAAATTAGCCAGTCTTCCCAGCATAAGCGGACGAATAACTTTGGAAAGAGTTTGAACAATCTTCTCATCCGTACGAGGATTTTCTCGTTGCCCGACCAAAGGGCCCGGCCTTGCGAATACCACTTCTTCAAAGCCCATCTTTTCAATGTTTTTTTCCATATGGCCTTTGCAAGCAAGGTAATGGGACGATGAAGACACTTTCGCACCTAAACTCGATACGACTGCAAGGCGCTTCACGCCAATCAGCTTCATTTGTTGGGCAACTTTACATACCAACTCGACATCTATCTTCCTTAAACCGTCTTTGCTTCCTGCTTGCTTTAACGTAGTACCGAGACAAATAAAACCCACGCGAGGGGTAGGCTGTTGTTCGTCCCAATCATGAATAGACAGTTCTGCATCCAGCAGTGGGATAATTTTATTGCTTGGATCAGCAATGTCAGTGAGGGCTCGTCGGGAAAGACAATACAGAGTTTCGATACTAGGCTGTGAGATCAGTTTATGGATGACTTCTTTTCCTACCAACCCGGTCGCGCCTGCGATAATGACACATGCATTTGAATCGTTACTCATCGTATTCTTCCTCTTAGAGAACAGTTGCTTAGGCTATTGTAGCTTATTTACTGAGCCAAGCATTAGGCATGCTATCAATGTTTGATAAATGATGTATTTGCTCCAGAGTTTTCCGACATAAATAAAAAGACCCGCGGGACAAACGGGTCTTTTGGACTAGGAGAATGATAAGGGTATGGATCGCCGGGGTAGGCGTTTTTGTATCGGCTTGCCTCTCTTCGTGGGGCGACGACTTTGATTGGCAAACATGCTTTCTCGCTTTAGTTGTTGGGGACGATTTAGTAGAAGCATCAGACATGCCAACTTTATCGAAAGGGGCACATTATTCGGATTTATTTATCTCGTAGTCGTTGTTAGCGCGATATGGGGCGATTTTAAAACCTTAATTTATTCAATTTCTTAATGGTTTTTTCTTTGCAAGGTCTGTGTCGATCGACTTCGTGGTGTTCGATTAAAATTTCTTCATAATATCGAGTGTTAGATTTATTTTTTAATTAAATGAATGAATTGAACTGGCATTTTAGTCAATATAAATATCAAAATGACAAAAGACACGTTCAAAAAGAGAAAATCAGATGAAATCGTACGGGAGAGGGGTACACTTGTTCTCTCAATTTGTCGGGAGCCTCGTTTCTCTCGCGGTTTTCTAAGACCAAGGACGTCGTATGAACATAGATCTCAGTACGCTTGCGCCAACGCAGGTGTACCATTTGATGACTCAAACCGTCATTCCTCGCCCAATCGCTTGGGTGCTCACAGACTCAGGTGAGCAAAACTTCAATTTAGCGCCATTTTCCTACTTTACTGCGGTCTCCAGTCGTCCACCTTTATTGATGATTTCAGTGGGAAAAAAGCCCAATGGGGAAATCAAGGACACCACGCGAAATGCATTAGAAACTGGTAAGTTGGTTATCCATATTGCACCCAGTGATCTCGCGGATAAAGTCACTCTATCTTCTGCCACATTAGAACATGGGGAATCTGAACTGGAGACGACTCAACTTGAGACGGTTGATTTCCAAGGTTTCGAATTACCACGCTTAGAGGGCGCGCCAATTGCATTTGGCTGTAAGCTACATGAAGTCATTGAAATGGGTGAGACGCCACAAAGTTTAATCTTTGCAGAGATTGAACACATTTATGTCGATGAGCGTGTCGTATCTATGGAAGGTGATCGTTTAAAAGTCGACGCTCTAGCGGTTGACCCATTAGCAAGGCTTGGTGGAAATGAGTACGCCACGCTAGAAAAGACGTTCTCTGTTGCTCGACCAAAATAAAGAATAAGGAATCATCATCATGGATCGCTCTTTTGCCTCAGAAATTCAAGCTCGCATTGATAACAAAACCAAGCCTTTAGGCGCTCTTGGTTTGCTCGAAAAAGTGGCGCTAGAACTTGCGTTAATTCAAAGCCAAGATAAGCCTCAAGCGGTTGAAACAATAGCAATTCGCAAACCAACCATGTTGGTATTCGCTGGGGATCACGGCATCGCTGAAGAAGGGGTGAGTATTGCGCCCAGCGCTGTGACTCAACAAATGGTGGCGAATTTTCTCGCCGGTGGTGCCGCCATTAATTGTTTCTGCGATCTCAACCAAATTGACTTTAAGGTCATTGATTGTGGCATGTTGTCACCCATCGATACCTTAGTTCCTGACTTTAAACATCATCCCAACTTAATTGAGAAACGTCTGGGAAATGGCACGGCAAACTTTGCTAAACAAACGGCGATGTCGTTAGAACAAGTCGCACTAGGTTTGGAATATGGTGCAAAGGTCGCGCAGCAGGCGATTCTTAATGGCTCGAACTTGTTGATGTTTGGTGAGATGGGGATTGGCAATACCAGTTCTGCATCGGCATTGTTAACTGCTCTGAGCCCATTGGAAGTCGACCATTGCGTTGGCTATGGTACGGGTATTACTCAAGAGCAGCTAAACCGTAAGATCAAGTTAGTCGCACAAGGTGTGAATCGCTGCCATGACCTTGACACCAAAGGCGCGTTGGCTCAAGTCGGTGGGTTTGAAATCGTGCAAATGGTTGGCGCATTCTTAGAAGCGAAACGCCACAAAACGCCTATTTTAGTCGACGGATTTATCGTCTCTGTTGCCGCTTACGTCGCGACTTTATTGGATGAAGAGACGCGAGGTTACATGTTTTTTGCTCATAACTCAGAAGAGAATGGGCACAAGTTTGTGCTGGAATGTTTGCAAGCGGAACCTCTTTTGGATCTTGGCTTGCGTTTAGGTGAAGGAACCGGAGCGGCGCTTGCTTTGCCACTGGTAAAAGCGGCGGCTCAGTTTTACAACAACATGGCAAGTTTTGAGAGTGCGGGAGTGACGGTTTAGTGTCTGCTTCTGATAATACACTCCATTCAGAGACTCGTTCTTTGCGCTATCAGAGTGAGCTTTTCTTGCTCGCAGTCAGCTTTTTTAGTCGTATACCAGTGCCCGCAGATTTACCTTACAGTGAAACGCGCATGAACCAAGCGGGGCGATACTTTGCTTTGGTCGGTGTGTTGCTAGGGCTACTGTGTGCAGCTGTGTTTTCACTAGCAAGTTTATTGTTCCCAAACTCAGTTGCCATCGTGTTGACCATGGCATTTAGCCTGCTGCTTACCGGCGCGTTCCATGAGGACGGTTTAACGGATATGGCGGATGGCATTGGCGGTGGCATGACGTTAGAGCGCCGCTTAACCATCATGAAAGACAGCCGCATCGGGACTTACGGCGCGGCAACGCTAATGATGGCGCTGTTAGCGAAGTTTGTATTTTGGAGCGAGTTAGCCAATGAGCCTCAGTTTTGGCTGATGATCGTCGTGGCGTACACCGTGAGCCGAGCACTTGCTGCCACTCTCATATACGACATGCCTTACGTTAGTGACGCAGATACCTCGAAAAGTAAGCCGTTAGCGAACAAACAATCGAGCTTAGAAGTCGCGATACTGCTCTTAACTGGTGGGGTTGTAGCGTTGTTACTGGGTGTGACTCAGGCTGCTGTGATTGTATTGGTATTGGCACTGTTTCGTGTGGGCTTTAAACGCTGGCTGACCAAATGTATCGGCGGATTTACTGGCGATTGCCTTGGTGCCGCGCAGCAGCTTGCAGAGTTGCTTGTTTATCTCACTCTTATCGCATTTAGTCATTCATTATGAAGCAACTTATTCTAGGTGGTGCGCGCTCAGGAAAATCGAGCTTAGCAGAGAGCAGGGCGCAACAATGGGCACAAAATAAAAACGGAACGCTTCACTATGTGGCGACGGCATTGCCTTTTGATGATGAAATGAGGCAACGCATTGCTCACCATAAACAGCAGCGAGGGGCTGGGTGGATTGAACATGAATGTCCGCTTAACTTGCCTGAGCTCATTTGTGGATTTTCGTCTCAAGATGTCGTGTTAGTTGACTGCCTCACGCTTTGGCTCAACAACTGGATCTTTGAACTCGATGATGACTGCAACAATGAGCGATTAGAGGAGCAAATTGAGTTGTTGGTGAATGCGGCAGCACAATCAGAAGCGACGCTGATTTTTGTATCTAACGAAGTCGGGATGGGTATTGTGCCGCTCGGCGCCGTCAGTCGTTACTTTGTTGATAACGCTGGACGGATGAATCAAAAACTGGCGACCGTATGTGAGCAAGTCACGTTTGTCGCCGCGGGCTTGCCACTTGAGCTCAAACCACAGGAAGGGAAGCGATGAAAACGCTGAATATCTATCTACTGCGACACGGGAAAGTGGATGCAGCCCCAGGTTTACACGGACAAGCCGATTTAAAAGTGGATGAAGCTGAGCAACGCAAAATTGCTCAAGCCTGGCAACAAACGGGTCGAGAAGTAGAAGGGGTCATCAGCTCTCCCTTGTCACGTTGTCACGATCTTGCTGAGATACTTGCTGAGCTGCAACTTCTGCCTTTAAGTGTGGAACCACAACTTCAAGAGTTGGATTTTGGTGATTTCGATGGTGTCCCATTTGACATGCTTTCTGAGCACTGGAATAAGCTCGATGCATTTTGGAAAGCACCGGCACAACACACCTTACCGAATGCTGAGAGCTTGGATGATTTCTCTCATCGTGTAACTTGTGCTTGGTCTCAAATCATTAATGATATCAATGACAACTTGCTAATTGTCACGCATGGTGGCGTAATTAGAATGATTCTTGCCCATGTTTTGGGTGTAGATTGGCGTAATCCACGATGGTATTCGACATTAGCGATAGGAAATGCGTCAGTAACACATATAACGATTACCATCGATGATCAGATTTACGCCTCAGTTCGTTCGATAGGCGTACCACTATTTGAAAATTAGTCACGGAAGTAGCCAACGCTTGGATCTCTACCGAGTTTAAGAGAGAAAAGAGCTGGCTCGATTACATCAAAAGGAACCATAAATGACCGCTCCTAGCTGGGATTTATCCATCGTTTATAACGATCTCGCTGACCCACGAATTCAAGATGACATTGCCCTTGTAGAGCAATGCATTGACCTACTCAATAAACAGTCTACCGATTGTAACTCTGTTGAAGTGATGCAAAACGCAATCTTAACCAGTGAGGCGGCAAGCCGTTTGGCTGGTACGATTGCTAACTTCGCAAACTGTTACGCGTCAGTGGATGCGACAAATGCAGAGGCGAAAGCACTACTCGGTCGTATGACGCGCATTTTCTCCGAGCTTTCTCAAGCTTACAGTGCCTTTGAGCTTAAACTGACTCATGCTGATGAGGAGTTCATTAGCCACGTTTTAGATCATGAAAACTCAGATATCAGTGGTCAGGCGTTTTCAATCCTGAACTCTCGCAAACTGGCTGACACACGCTTAAGCACCGAAGAAGAAAAGCTATTAGCGGCAATGAGCGTGGATGGAAAATCTGCGTGGGGTAAGTTATACAACAACCTCACGGGCTCTTTGAAAGTGAAGCTTGACTACGCTGATGGTGAAAGTGAAGAGCTTGGCTTCTCGCAAGCAGCAAGCATTCTTTATGGCTCTGAATTTGATCGCCAAGAAGCCGCGTGGCGTGGCGTTCAAAAGGCGATGGCAACACATCAAGAGTCTTTTGTTTCTATCCTTAACGCGCTTTCAGGTTGGCGTTTAACAGAGAACAAAAAGCGTTCTACCAAACGTGATGTCCATTTCCTTGATCCAAGCTTGCATGGCAGCCGAATCAAAGCGGAAACGTTGGATGCAATGATGAAAGTTGCTAAAGACAGCCGTGAAATTGGTCAAAAAGCCGGTTTGTTGATGGCGAAGGTCCACGGTCTGGATGAGATGAAACCGTGGAATCATCTTGCTGCGATGCCTGCTTTGAGTGGTGAAGCGAAAGTTTACCCTTTCGATGAAGCAATTGACGTCATTTGTGAAGCGTTCGAAACCGTGAATCCAGATATGTCCGAGTTTGTCCGCATGATGGTACAAAACGGCTGGATTGATGCCGCGCCTAATGCCAACAAACGCCTTGGCGCATACTGCACTAAGTTACCGGCGACGCGCACGCCGCTCGTGTTTATGACGTGGAGTGGTAGCCGCTCAGACCTGATGACGCTTGCTCACGAGCTTGGTCATGCCTTCCACAACTGGGTGATTCGTGACTTGCCGCTTTGCCAAACGTACTACCCGATGACGTTGGCAGAAACCGCTTCAATTTTCGCTGAAAACATCGTTCGCGATCATCTGATTTCAAAAGCAGAAAGTGTGGATGACAAGCTCGAAATGCTGTGGGAAGAGCTCTCCTCGGCGTTAGCGCTGATGATCAATATTCCAGTTCGTTACGAATTCGAAAAAGCCTTCTACGAGCGGCGCCAAGAGGGCGAACTGACAGCGGATGACTTCTGTGAACTGATGTCAGAAACGTGGAAAGATTGGTATGGCGATGTGATGAGCGAAGCTGATCCTTATTTCTGGGCGAGCAAACTGCACTTCTCAATTGCTGGGCTGAGCTTCTACAACTACCCATATCTGTTTGGCTTCTTGTTCAGTAAAGGTATCTACGCTCAACGTGATGCTAAAGGGGAGCGCTTCTACGATGATTACGTAGATCTATTGCGTGACACTGGCAACATGATGGCTGAAGAGGTTGTAGACAAGCATCTTTCAATGGATCTGACGCAACCCGAATTTTGGCAGCAGAGTGTGGAGCTAGTTCGTGACAAAGTAGACGAATTTGAACGTTTACTCGCACAACGTGGTGAATAAACGCTAAAAGTTGATCAAATCATAATGATCTTCTTTAGGGCTGTGGTAAAGTTCACAGCCCTAACACTTTGTAATTGTTTAAAAAATAAACGCCTCAATGCTTGATTTGAGTGCATGGCGCGAAAAGGTATGGGATTTTAAGTAAATTTAGTGGCTTCTACTCATAAGTGGGATCGCAACAACAAAAATCCTTTGTACAATTTATTAGCATACCCGCCGTGCTATTAAGGAGTAACGCATGACGAAGTCTCTCTTTCGCCAATCGTTTTTAACTGACACGTTAGATGTTCATATTGATGTCGCGCCAGCGGAGCAGGTGCTGTCTAATGGTGTAAAACTTAAACTCTATCAGCGTGGTGTGCTAGAAGTGATTCCTGACGAATACACTCAGGAAACCAAGAACGTCATCATCTCTTGTGGTGTCCACGGGGATGAAACCGCACCGATGGAGCTGGTGGATTCAATTATCAAAGACATCGAATCTGGCTTCCAGAAAGTCAAGTCTCGATGCTTGTTCATTATCGCTCACCCAGAATCGACTCTGGCGCACACGCGATTTTTAGAAGAAAACCTTAATCGACTGTTTGATGAGAAAGAGCACGAGCCAACCAAAGAGCTTGCGATTGCTGACACTCTCAAATTGTTAGTCAGAGATTTCTATCAAGATACGGCAGCGGAAACACGCTGGCACTTAGATTTGCACTGTGCGATCCGTGATTCAAAGCACTACACCTTTGCGGTGAGTCCGAAAACGCGTCATCCTGTTCGTAGCAAAGCTTTGATTGATTTTCTCGACAGTGCACATATTGAAGCCGTGCTACTGTCTAACTCACCAACCAGCACATTCAGTTGGTTCAGTGCAGAGAACTACGGCGCTCAAGCTTTGACGATGGAACTGGGTCGTGTGGCTCGCATTGGTGAAAACGACTTAGACAAACTGACTGCGTTCGATTTGTCACTGCGTAACCTAATTGCAGAGGCGAAAGCGGAGCACTTGTCTAAGCCATGTATCAAGTACCGTGTTAGTCGTACGATTGTGCGTTTGCACGAAGATTTCGACTTTATGTTTGATGACAACGTCGAGAACTTCACATCATTCGTTCACGGCGAAGTGTTTGGTCACGATGGTGACAAACCGCTGATGGCGAAGAACGATAACGAAGCCGTTGTTTTCCCAAATCGCCACGTCGCGATTGGTCAACGCGCAGCATTAATGGTGTGTGAAGTGAAAACGCGTTACGAAGATGGCGAGTTAGTCTACGATTAATGCCATATCGCTTTAATTTCGGCGAATAAAGCGTAAGAACACATTTGCAATTTACCGAGGCTTAACTGTAAGGTTAAGCCTCGTTTGTATTTATCGGCTACTATGGATTTTCAACAACTTATCCTGAACAAGGAACGACGCTGGCAACGTAATCTTTTGATTATGTCAGTGATTCTCGTGCTGCTCTCTGCTATCCACTTGATGGTCGGAGAGGTATTCCTTTCTCCTTTTCAGTCTCTCTCTGCATTTGAACAAAAACTCTTGTTGGATTTACGCCTGCCACGTTTGGTTTCTGCCGCTATTATTGGTGCTGCATTGGCGGTCTCTGGTGCGACCTTACAAGTTCTGCTTGGCAACGTATTAGCCGAACCCGGCGTTCTCGGGATCTCCGGTGGCGCGAGTTTGGCAATGGTGCTAGTCATGTTTGCCTTGCCGGTTTTGCCTTCTCCAATGATCTTTATGTTGGCTGCCATTGCCGGTTCGATGCTGTTTACCGTCATATTGGTTGGTATCGCAAGGGCAATGCACCTCACTACCGCAAGGCTGCTGCTTGTCGGCGTTGCACTGGGTATTTTGTCGAGCGCTATTGTGACGTGGGCATTCTACTTTAGCGATGACTTGAGTCTACGTCAGTTAATGTATTGGTTAATGGGCAGCATTGGTGGGGCAAGTTGGTATCAGCACACCGTCACTTTGGTCATGCTACCTGTGCTGATTTGGCTCTGCTGCAAGGGCAAACCGCTTGATAAGTTGATGCTAGGGGAAATCCATGCCACTCAACTGGGTATTGATGTTCATCAGATGCGCTGGAAACTCATTTTGGCAATTTCCATTCTTGTTGGTGGCTCCGTTGCATTGGGTGGGATCATTAGCTTTGTGGGCTTGGTCGTACCGCACCTGCTTCGATTAGCGTTTGGTACAGAAAACCGTTACCTGTTGCCTCTTTCTGCAATATCTGGCGCAGCCTTATTGGTGTTTGCTGATATCGGCGCGCGTTTGTTGCTCGATTCTGCTGAGCTGCCGCTTGGAGTGATGACCACTTCTATCGGCGCACCTATCTTCATTTGGATGCTGGTGAAAAGTCATGATGCACGTTAAGCACATCGCAGTGGGAAGTCGACTGCTACCGTTGTCCTTTGAATGTAAGCCGGGTGAGGTTGTCCATGTCGTGGGTCCAAACGGCTCCGGGAAAAGCACATTACTTGGTGCGATATCTGGCACCTTAACTCAGCGTGAAGGCGTGAGTGGGGAAGTACTTGTCGACAATGACGACCTGCTCACAATGCCACTTTCAGAACAAGCGCATATCCGTGGGTATTTGTGTCAGCAATCGAGACCTGCATTCAATGTTGATGTCTTTCAATACTTAGCACTTTCGTTGCCAACTGGTGCCAATATCAGCGATGAGAAAGTACGAGACGCAGTCAATATCGTTATTGAGCTAGTGCAGCTGCAAGACAAGCTTCATCGAAGTATTCAGACATTATCCGGTGGTGAATGGCAGCGTGTCCGTTTAGCTGGGGTCTGTTTGCAAGTGTGGCGCACAATTAACCCTTACTCTCAGTTATTGATTTTGGATGAACCCGCAGCGCCACTGGATATTGCCCAAGAAGGACTGCTATATCAGCTCATTAATGCAGTCGCTGCGCAAGGCATCGGGGTGTTGGTCGCAAACCACGACTTAAATCGAACGCTAAGGCATGCTGACAAGGTACTGCTGCTCAATAACGGCGTATTGCATTCTTCCGGTAACGCCGATGAAGTGCTATTAGAAGAAGGATTAGCTGAGGTGTTCAAAACTCAAGTTAAGAAGGTCTTGGTAGAAGAAAGGCCGTATCTGATTTTTGATTAGTATCCTAAAGTAAGACAGAGCATCCAGATGCCAAGCATTTATTTGTTGCGAGACTAAAACAGAGGCATCTGATGTAAATGGGACTTCTTGATATCTAATGGGTTATCGACCCCCTGAAAGTACTCCACCCAAACTTTATTACTTCTCGGAAACTCTCGTCGTAGGGCTTTCTTAACGTGTTTACGCGTACTGACCAAATCTCCTACCATCGTTTGATTGTGATACCCCGTCTCAACAATTTGGAACTGGCTATCTGCTAGGCAATAAATCATAAAGCCGCGATCTCTTTTGTAAGTCTTAAATTCTACCGCTTCTTTAGGCTGCAATTCTTTGAGCTGTTTTTCGACTAACGGCAACACTTGAGATATATGAATCATAGGTAATCCACGATATGGTAACTTAGATAAGGTTATCAGAGAGATAGACCTCAGAAATATCAATAAATACTGAACAGGTGTTTAGTTTTAGCATAACAATGCGGTTGGGGATGCAACTTGCAGATTCAATTTGGATGAGTAGAGCTTTATCAGGGAGTGATAGCAGAAAGGATATGAAAACAAATTATCTAGTTCATGAAGAAATGTATGTTCAAGCGCGCCAAGCCGGGTGGGAAGGCTGGGGTGGTAATGAAAGAATGTCTAAGCCGATTTTGGTGGAACGTTTTCTCGCGCTGGAAGGGTGTCCAACACGAGGAAGATTGCTTGAGTTAGGTTGCGGAGAAGGACATCACTGCAGGGCATTTTATCTACATGGTTTTGAGGTGACTGGTGTCGATATCTCAGAAACAGCAATAGCATGGGCAAGAGAAAAAGCACAATTGGCTGATATAGCTGGGGAGTATGTTGTCGCTGACTTAACTGCAGCATCATTGGAACTTACTGAACGTTATGATGTTGTCATCGATGGTAACTGCCTACACTGCATTATCGGGAATGACCGAACCACATTTCTCAATCATGTGTATCGCTTGTTGTCTGAAAATGGGGTGTTTTTTGTGAGCAGTTTATGCTCGAAAGATGGCAACAGTCATCACACGTACAAAGATGGGTACACTTATCGCTGTATTCCATCAAAAGAAAACCTCGTTTCTGAACTTGAAGAAGCAGGTTTTGAAGTTCGTAATGTAGAGGTATATGAACGAAATGCGTCAAACCATATTACGGTGCATGCTGTGAAAGCTTGAATTCTCGATACTCATTCAATAAAGCTCAGAATAAAAAGCGCCCACAATATCGAGTATTGTGGGCGCTGAATTTTATCTGTAGTGCCTAATCGGCGACTTACTGTGTAAGTGGCTTAAGGTCTGCAGGGCGGTAGTAAACTGATTTTAGGACCTTGCCTTTACGTACCGTTTTGCCTTCAGATACAAAATCTTCTGCGCATTTAGCAATGATGTATTCGCCTTTTTGAACTGCCATCAGCTTGATGCCTTGTTCAGCGTAGAACGCTTCTGTTTCTGTGTATTCTTGTTCGTTGCGACACACTTTGCTCATGTTGCTTGAGTGCACTTCGTCCCAGCAAGGGATAAAGTCGATACCACGGTTCACCGCTACGTTAAGCAGTAGATCGATTAGGTAGCTGATCGCTAGGTTATCTTCAACTTTGCTGTCACCAAGGTGTACTAGGCGACCCATTAGAACATAAACGCTGTCAATGATTGCGTCTGCTTGCTCTGTTTTGCAATCCGCTTCCGCTAGTTCAGTAAGCTCTTCGATCGCAAGAGAAGTGTGTAGCGTATCTGCTTGTGCGTCTAGGCTTGCAACATCCGCCACTGGTAGGTCGAAAGTGCTACGGAACTCGGTGATGTCACGGTATAGGTGATCAAAAATCTCTTGGGTTAGCTTTGACAGTTGCATTCTAATGTCCATTGAATCGATTGAAGTCGCAATCATATCAAACCGATCTTTAATCCCCAAGCGATCCCATTCCAACTGGTTAGAATTCTGTCTCTCGGGGAGTAAGTCTTTAACGGAATAGATAAGGGAAGAGCTTTTTACGTTCTTCTTCTGAAAGCGCTGAGACACGTGCGATATTGGTATCTGGAATGGACTCTGGATCAGGGTAGTGCTTAAGTACCTTTTCCATGCTCTCTTCACGGATCAAATGAAACACTGGATATGGAGAGCGATTCGTCAGGTTTTCATCATCTTCTGGTTCTGCACCGCCAAAGCAGTAATCAGGATGGAAGGTGGCAACTTGGAAAATGCCTTCCCAATCTTGCTGTTTGATCAAGCCTTCAACCCAATCAATGAAGAAGTTGTAATCCCAGAAATCTTGCAGCATGTTTGGAACCACAACCAAGGTTGTCTCCAGCTTTTCTGGCTCGGTATTACTCAGTTCGATCAGCTGCAGCAAAATGTCTTCAAGTAGAGCTTCTTCTTGCGAGGCTTCACTAACGAAGATTTTGATTTGTTTATTGCGCTGTGGCTTAGCGGCGAACGGGCAGAGATTTAACCCGATCACGACATCATTGAGCCATTGATCGACTTGCTCTGTGATCGCGTTGATATCAGTGTTTGATGATTCTTGTGTTGAGCGCGTTGGCATACGACTTTCTTGCTTTTATGAATGTGGCGCAAGCATAGCAGACCAGCGCCACAACATAAAACCAATAAGGCTTAACGCTTTATTAAGCCGTTATGTCTGCGTTATCGCCAGCGTCGATTCGCTCTGTAATGTGTTTTAAGAATGCGATAGCAGCGAACATGGCAATGTACAGTGTGCTACCGCCGATGAGTACACTCGACCAACCGCCGTTTTGCCAGCAATAGAGCAATAGGAATCCACCTAAACTGCCGCCAATATAGTAATGCACGAGATACAATGCGGTCGCCGTCGCTTTTGCTTGTGTTGCGTTTTGTCCAACCCAACCGTAGGCGAGCGTGTGAGTGAAGAACGCACCGAAGCTGATCAATAACAAACCTGTCAACATTGCAGGTATGCTTTCAATTACTGCGATCCACATGCCTGCCATACTGACGATAGAGCCTAAAAACATGCCAAGTATCGGTGAAAAGCGTTTACTCCAATGTCCGGCACAGCGGGAAGAGAACGTACCACCCAAATAGCAAACAAAGATGAGAGAAGCTAACCCGACAGGCACGTTATGTGGCGCACTGACCAAGCGGAATCCCATTACCGAATAAAGATTAACGAACAACGCAAAGTTCAAACCGCCAATCAGCATGGCGAACCACACACGTTGATTTTTGAAGTGTCCGATAATAGCTCGATTGTGATGCCTTAAACTGCTCGAAGAAGGGGTGAAGTTATTCTGTTTTGGCAGTAAGTAATGCACGCTGACCACGCCGATAAGGGTGAATAGCATCATGACTTCGATGGCGACATCGATGCTGAAGTTGTCTGCCAACAAACCTCCGCTGATACGCCCTGCGATCCCTCCCAATGAATTGGCTGCGATATAAGTACCGATCGCCATTGAAAATGCGTGTTTATCTAGCTCTTCCGCCATATAAGCAACGGCAACAGCTGCAAACGCGGCAAGCGCAACACCGATCAAAGCACGACAAACCACTAAGAACAAAAACGAATCGCCAAGCAGCATTAATGCGGAGATAGCAGGGATCGAAAACAGACCAAACATCATTACAGGTTTGCGCCCAATTGATTCAGAGAGCACAGCCATTGGGACCAAGCTAAAGGAGAGAGCCAGTGTGGTGGCGGCGAATAGCCAGTTGACCTGCGTTTCCGAGATCTGAAAGTGCGCCGCAAAGCTTGGCAGCATCGGCTGAAGGAGATATAGGTTCGAGAAAACCAAAAACGAGCCGAGTGCCAGAGATAGCGTAATGCGTTTGTATTCCGGAGTGCCGAAACTGACCATGAGTCCTGCCTAATGCGAGCGAGCAAATATAAAGAAACTGTGATCAATCTATCAGTTAGTTGTGGATTGAAAAAATATATTAAAAATATGGTTGGTATATATTTTTGATCTAATGGAATCGAAACAACTCAAACACTTTTTGGCGGTCGCGGAACATGGCAACATTACTCATGCAGCTAAGGCTTTGCACATTGCTCAGCCAGCGTTAAGCATTTCAATTAAGAAGTTCGAACAGTCTCTTGGTGTGACGCTGTTTCGCCGAGAAGAAAAGAAAATCAGCTTAACCAAAGAAGGGGAAACCTTGTTGGTTCACGCTAAGCGAGTAATTCAGCAGTTACATGATGCGCAGCTAGCGATTGATGAGCTCAAAGGTTTAGCCAAAGGGGAAGTGCGCCTTGGTACGCCTTCAATGATGGGCAGCTACTTCTTTCCCCGAATTGTCATGGCGTTTAAGAGCCAGTATCCAGATTTAAAGCTGACGCTGGTGGAGGCGGGCACTCAGTCTATCCGTCGAATGTTACTTAATGGTCAGCTCGATATTGGCGTGATCAGCTGTGATGATGTACCAGAAGACTTAGAAACGGATCATCTGTTTACTAGCCAAATGGTTGCCGTCGTGGCTCCGGAACATGATTTAGCTCAGCGTAATGCCATCACATTTGATCAGTTTTTCGAGCATGACTTGGTGATGTTCCAACATGGCTACTTCCACCGAGAATTCTTAGACCACGTGAGTGAAGAGCATGGCTTTACGATGAAGTCCTCATTCGAAACTAACTTGCTGCCGCTCATTCTGAGTATCGTTAAACAAGAATTCGCTATTACCGCGCTTCTTGAATTGGTGACACAACATGAGCAGGGTGTGGTGGGTATTCCATTTGAACCGAGCGTTAAGCTCGACCTTGCACTCGCATGGCGAAAACAAGGTTATCTATCCATCGCTGACCGAACTTTTATTGATTTTGTGAAGCGATATGTTTGATTCGTAGCCAATTAAAACCAAACTGTTCAATGGAAAGCCTCCTTTTAATTGGGAGGCTTTTCTTTTTTATGCAGTTATCTCTTTCTCATTAAGTGGTATCAATACCCCAAGAGCCACCATGGCAGCGCCAGCGATTACGGTGAACAATACTCGCTGCGAAAAGATCAATTCAGCCATTTCCGGATTAAAAGGACCTACCGAGACAGTAAGAATAAGCAGCATGATACAAGCTGTGGCAATGGTGTAGTTGTGTTCGAGATACACAAGGATCCCGTATAGCGAAGCGATGACCAAAACCCACATGGTTATTGTCATTGCCATGTCGGAGTTGAACGAGCCCAATAGCAATCCCACAGGCAAATAAACTAATGCACCAAGCAAGGTTCCGTTTAAACGTTGCCAAGCTTTCGGTGCTAAGTCTTTGCTGAACGGGCTGTGGATCATCATAAATAGGTAAGCACCTAAAACGGCTCCTGTGCCACCCCATATACCTAACGACAGCACTAAGCCAATCCCTACCGCTTTGCGACTGGAGTACTTGAGATCAACGCGACCAATTTTATGCGTGGTGTTCGTCGAACCTCTCTGGGCGTTGGTGTTTCTCCAAACCAACGTACTAGCAATGATCGCCACAGTGATGCCAAGCACAACCGATACTGAACGTTGAAGCATAAGTTCTGTGGCAGGGATATCTACTGGCATCATCATCGATAACAACATAAACGTCAGCGGCAGAATGTACTTTGGTACTCCTTGGTGGTGTTTATCGCGCTCTGTTATGACGAGTAAGAAGGCAAACAGCGCACTAGTAAAAGGTGCATAAGTGATAGGCACCATGGAAAGTGGTACCGCAACTAATGTCATTACCAAAGGATGAAGGCTACCTAGTAGGGTGTCTTTTGTCGTACTGAATTTGAGATTGTATAGGTAGTGGATGATTCCCACTTCCACCGCCACAAAAGCTTCTCCGACATCATAAATATACGCACTGATGATAAGCAGCACGATAGAAAGCAAAAACATGCGGTTGCCCAACACAAGGTAAGGCCTTGGTGGGATGAATTTTTGAGCGAGTGAATCGAGCATGGCGTATTTCCCATCCTTCAGTGAATAACAATATGGAAGGTATGAGATTACCAATTTGATGAAATATTCATTGCCAGTTTGCGACAATAGTGATGAAAGCTTGAGCAGCATAAAGTGCCCAAACTTAATGCGACTACGCGGTCTTCTTGTCGCGAGATTCGAAGAAATAGGTGACAAATACCATGTAGGCAACGACCAACACTAACTGCCATATCCGAACGTAAAACTTATCGTCTAGCGCACCGCTGCTCATGGAGGTACCCATTAACACCATAAAGCCCGTAAATGCAGTGGCGTAGACTGGGGCTTTGGCGGGCTCGGTGTAAATCTTGGTCCCAAGTAACGTAATAACCACCAACATCACTAGCATGTAGATGTACATATTTGGCACCAGAGAAATGGTAACGAAAGCGGCGAAAGCGAGTAGTCCTCCTAACACATTACTGATAACAAAAAACAATGATGTTTTGCCCGCTTTGTCGCTGGTTGCCATCAGAGAAAGCAGCATGACAAACGCAACGGTGAGCAATATTTGTGACAGTTGGAAATAGAAATAAAAACAAACCAAGGGAAACGACATCATCCAAGCTCGAATCGCAGCATTCCAACGAACTCCTTGAGTTAGAGGGGAGGGAGGGAAGCCAGCAAATTCAGTCGCATCCTCTTCTGGGAAGTAAACATGCGACACCCCGTAAAGCGCTACGGCGACGATACCAGAAAACGCAAAACCGATGCCCACGTCTAACGCGGCTTGCTTGTCTATAATGGTAACCGATGGAATCAAAATCAGGGCAATCATCAAGAAAGTGGCAAACATTACCCATTTTGGATCGGTAAATAGGTAATAGCTCCACAACATGCCCAACGACAGTACAGCCAGAAAACCTATTTTGTACTCTGGCAAGCCGCTCGATACCAAAAAGCCAATGACCGCGGTGGAGATCAACGCATAGCCAAGTTGTTTGACATGCAGGATATGAAACTGCGGTTTATCGACGATGAATTTTGCCGTCAACAGAGGCGTACAAAATGCCAAAGGCCAGTTAAACCATAACGCGATAAAAGTAGCCAAACCTACGGTGACAACATAGCGCAGTATTCGACGTTCTTGTGCTTGAGTCAGACTATCTAACATAAGAGAACACGCTCACTAGATTGATCCAAATCTTACCCAGAAAGTTAAATAGAGCGTTGCTCTCTGTGTAGATCACCACATCTGCTTGTCCACCGATGCGCATGAAGTCAGCCGCATGTTTATCATCGAGCTTAATGGTCACGGGCATACGTTGTGTATCGCGCAGCCAACCATTTTGATTTTTCACGGTGGCTAAGGTGCCTGGCTGATTATTCGCGCCCCATGCAACCCCTAAATCTACTGAAGATACTGTGCCAGAGAAGGTTTGTCCGGGCGCATAATCGAGTGCAATTTCAACTTTATCTCCGGCGTTAATGTTGCCCATGCTGTTTTCGCGGAAGAAGGCTTCAAGCCATAAACCGTCGCTTTCAACAAACGTCATCAAAGGAGAACCTGCTGTGGCATAAGCGCCTTGAGACAAATTAAAATTGGTCACAGCGCCATCAGAAGGTGCTCGCATTGTCGTGCGTGATAAGTTCAGTTGCGCTTGTTGCAGTTCCAGTAAAGCCGATTGGATCTGAGCGTTCTCTTCACCTGCCGCTCCCACCTGAGCTTTGGCTTTTTCTAAGTTCGCTTTGGCGTTAACGACATCGGCATTCGCTTTATCAATAGCTGCGCGAGTTGTGTCTGCATCTGATTTTGAAACCACGCCTTTTTCTGCCATGGCTAAAACTCGTTGACCTTGGCGTTTAGCATTCTCTTGTGCCACGAGCGCGGTGGTCAATTGAGCTTGTGCTGACATCACTCCTGCCATTTGCGAACCAACATTCTGTCCTGCGATTTTGAGCTTTGCTTCTGCTTGCTTGACCGCAATCTGGTGATCGATGGTATTGATTTGCAGCAGCACATCCCCTTTTTTGACTTCGGTATTTGGCTTAATGCTGACGCTGTCCACTTGACCAGAAACTTGTGGGATCAATGAGACGACATTGCCTTCCACACGGACATTATCGGTCGTCGGAATGATGCGATCTGCCACAATCGCAGTACCAATAGACACCACGGTGAGTGCCAATAGTGCATTGGTTGTACGCTTGATCTTATTAACCGGTTGCGGGGCCTGGGTAGCTTGGTTTTTTATTGCTGTCTCTGACATATTCACACTCACTTATGGTGGAGAAGGACGGTCAGAGTTCACGATCGACGCAAGATAGGGCGCCCCTTAACTGAGACCAGTTCGTTTGAGCGTTAAAATACAGCTTGTACGCAAGTGAAAATTGCCATTACACGACATTCGATAATTTTAAAGAGTCGTTGTTTGAACAAGAGTGAGTAGGAAAAGAAATAGGGTGGGCAGATAGAAAAAGAGCCTCTCTTTGGAGAAGCTCTTTAGGGTAGAGATAACGTAGTAACCAAGCAAATGGATTAATACGTCACTTAGTTGCTGTACATTTTCTCAAAGTTCTTTGGGTTCCAGCCAATCATGACTCGATCACCAATCTTAAGTACAGGTAGAGAGCGAGCACCCAGTGCGTCGAGCTCTTTGCGTCCGCGCTGCATCTTCGCATTACATAGGCGGTAGGTAATATTTTTGGAATCAAGATAACGTTGAGCATCTTTGCAGTGCGGGCATTTGTCTTTGACGTAAAGAACGACACGTTTCATTCAATTTCTCTCCATTATCGTCGGGAGGCGAAGTTTAGCGAGGTTTCGCAACAAAGGAAAGCTTGCGGGACTATACCGTAACCCAAAGTCTCCAACCCACCAAAGTAAGACTAGCCACACCATAGATTTGATTTTGAAAATTAAAGGTACGCATGCTGGTATAACTTAATGGTATAGGGTACACTAAAATAATTACAGAACGCTATTCATTTATACATCAATAAAAAAGGAAAGTTAGATAGGCAGGAAGCCGATATAACAATGGAGAAAGACATGAAAAATAAAGGCTTCAGTTTAGTTGAGATGGTTGTGGTTATTGTACTACTCGGTATTTTGGCGGTTACCGCAGCTCCGAGATTTTTAAACCTTCAAGATGATGCGCGAGATGCAACTCTGGAAGGTTACGCAGGTGCGTTGCTTGCTAGTATTGGAATTATTGCAGGCAAACATAAAATTGAGGGTGAACCCGATACCTTGGTTGTTGACGGTACAGAACTATCATTCTTTACCACAGAAGATGGCAACACTCAGTCGTTTGAATACCCAACAGCGACAGATGTCGAGCAATGTATGGATATCTGGAACATTGCGGTTAATGGTATTAGAGCTAAAGGGGCTGATGCCAAAAAAGGTGAGTTAAAGACGACTTTTGATCGTAATGAAGCCACTTGCTCCTATGCAGATTTACAACACGGTGCTGTGACATATAAATCCGGTACAGGGGATGTCCGAGTAGATATTTAACAACGGTAATCTAGGTTGGGTAGGGGCTTGTGATGCTCCTATCCAAAATGCGACTCTCTTTTCAACTCTCCTCAATATGACTGCAAAAGCTGCGCAGGTGCTGTTAATAATTAGAATGGTTATAACCCTAGATGAAACTCTTGCTCATCTCAGGTATATTTAGCGCCTTTCTTTTGTCATAGCAGACTTAATACGCATGCATCCGTCACTTCGATACATTCAAGGTTATCCGCAGAACATTATCGAGCAAGTCAGTTCACTCATCGACAGTGGTAAGCTGGTGCCTTGGTTCGAAAAACGCTACCCAGGTAGACACCAAATAAAAAGCGAAAAGGCACTCTACGAATACGCAATAGCGATCAAAAACCGCTATATGAAGAAAGCCGCGCCAATTAGCAAAGTGGTCTACGATAAGAAAATTCACGCTGTAAACAATGCACTTGGTTTGCATAGCGTGATCAGCCGCAACCATGGTGGCAAGCTAAAGTCGAAAAATGAGATTCGCATTGCGAACGTGTTTAAAGATGCACCTGAAGCGTTACTGCGCATGCTGGTGGTACATGAGCTGGCACACACGCGTGAGAAAAACCACGACAAAGCCTTTTACCAACTGTGCTGCTATATGGAACCTGAGTATCACCAACTCGAATTTGATGCTCGTCTGTTTATGATTTACCTCGATTTAAAAGCGAATTCGAATGAAGACCAATAATCACAACGCGAACCAAGCTCAGCCAAAAACGGCGAAGTCTAAGCCGAGCAAAGAAATCACCAAGATCAAACCAAAGCGTGTGAAAAATAAACCGACAGCAAAAGCTGCAAAAAGCACAGGTCTGAAAACTAACGCCGCTAACAAAAGCAGCGATGTGGAAGTGATCAAAACTGCCAAAAGTGGATTGCATGAGCGTAATGCACATCGAGGTCGTTACGATTTCAAAAAACTGATCGCAGCAGAGCCGCAGCTTAAATCATTTGTGATTAAAAATCCAAAAGGGGAAGACTCAATCAACTTCTCCGATCCAAAAGCCGTCAAGATGCTCAACAAAGCACTGCTGGCGGCGCATTATGATATTGAATACTGGGATATTCCTGATACTTACTTATGTCCGCCAATTCCTGGGCGCGCGGATTACGTTCATCGCGTAGCAGAGTTGCTTGATGGTGAAGTAAAAAGCAAGTATGCACACCATAAAGTGCAAGCGCTTGATGTGGGTGTTGGGGCAAACTGTATTTACCCAATCGTCGGTGTGACTCAATACGGCTGGCATTACACGGGTAGCGATGTTGACCCGAAATCGATTGAATCAGCCCGCACAATTGTAGAGCGTAACACCTCGTTAAACGGTAAGGTCAAGCTGATACAACAAACCAGTGAGTCCAATATTTACCGCGGTATTATCCAGCCAAACGATCGCTACGATATTACGACTTGTAACCCGCCATTCCATCGTTCAGCTGAAGAAGCGGCGATGGGTAGTCAGCGTAAGCTGGATAATTTAAAGGCAAATCAGCGTAAGAAAGGCGTGAAGGTTCAAGCTAATCAAGCGAAAACAGCTCAAGTAAAAGCCAATAAACCCGCGCTTAACTTTGGTGGGCAAAATGCTGAGCTATGGTGTGAAGGTGGTGAAGCTGCGTTCATCCGCAAGATGGCGAACGAAAGCCAAGCATTCAGTGCACAAGTGCTTTGGTTTACCACGTTAATCTCAAAGAAAGACAATGTACGCCCGATGCGCAAACAGCTTGAAAAATTGGGTGTAAAAGCGATCCGAATAGTGGAAATGAGCCAAGGGCAAAAAGTCAGTCGTTTTATGGCTTGGTCGTACATGGACAAAGCTCAGCGCAAAGCGTGGATTGAATTAAAGTAATTATTTAGAGAAAGCTATCCAAATAATTAAAAAATAGCACCACTTTGTTGGTGCTATTTTTTAACAAGAAATTCATTAATTTAATAACTATAACAAGTTTATTTTCTCTTTCTGTCAAATTATATGGTAGGGCTATCAAGTTAAAATAACATGGGGTACTATCCAGTAAAGAAATAGTATTAATATATGCCCAGCGATGTCCGATAACGAACTGATCATCTTCCCTTGGAATCACAATTTTGAGACAGGGATGACAAAGATTGATGAACAACATTACCATCTATTTTTATTGGTGAATAAATTAGCCAATACGCTGATTTATGATGATCAAATCGAGGTAGATGGCGTGTTTGGTGAATTAAAAGACTATGCACAATACCATTTCTCATATGAAGAAAGTGTATGGAATGAACACTTTTCTGATGATGTTTGGAATCATGAACATAAAAAAAGTCATGCCTCTTTCGTTGATGAAGTCATTAAAATTCAATCTGAGTCCAGAGACCTTAACTGGCAAGAGTCGATTGAACATATCCTGCAATTCTTAATTCGTTGGCTCGTATTCCATATCATCGGTGACGACAAGAAAATGAGCGTTGCAGTGAAAGCGTTGGAATCAAGCGATTCTTTAGAGATGGCCAAAGTGAATGCAGTTGATACCTTACAGGGTATTAACGGCTTAGTCGCTGATACGGTTCTCAAAATGTATTTTGAAGTCTCGACTCAATCGATTGAATTAGTAAGAGAAAAGCATCGTCGTTTCGTGGCAGAAAAAGAGTTGCGATGTCTCAATAAGAAGCTTCAAGAACTTGCTATTACTGATGAACTATCGGGTCTGTATAATCGCCGATACTTTAACATCATGACGCCAGATATCCTCTCCAAAGCACAAGCAGGCAATCAAACGGTCAGCTTTGTTTCTATTGATTTAGACTACTTCAAGCAACTTAATGATGAGCTCGGCCACCTAAAGGGCGATGAGGCCATCACCAAGGTTGGGGCGTTATTATCCTCGCAATTCAATGGTGTTGACGAAATCGCTTTTCGTATGGGCGGGGAAGAGTTTTTGATTGTGCTTGTCGGATCAGAGCATCACCGCTGCGTGAGACGTGCAGAGAAAGTTAGAGAGTCCATTGCTACGCTTTCAATTCAGTGCGACCGTCACGAGCAGAGTCACTTTTTGACGAGCTCTATAGGTGTGTACAGCCAACAATCAGAAGCTAATGTGGATATTCGTTACTTTTTAGATAAAGTAGATAAATGCCTATATAAAGCGAAGCTGACAGGGAGAAATAAGGTAGTTTCAGAGTGTCTATGACTTAATAGATGTGAATTACCAGTCGTCTCTTCTAAATATTTTTTATATCAATATCCGGTATTATTTCCTTGTTTTTAATCTGGGTATAATACCAGTATTGAGCCTGAGCTTACTCATAATTCAGCTATTTATTTCATTAGTTATAGTCTTTTCTATCTTTAAATTGTTTTATATTTTAATACTATCCTTATTCTTGAGCGCAATCACAACTATATATATTCAATTCTATTTTAGGATTTATTCCTTGAAAGGTGAGCGATAAAAAAGATAATCCACCTTCCCTTAAAGGAGGATTAAATGAATAAATACAGTATCCTAGCAGCATTAATTTTATCATCCCCAGTTTGTAGCCAGACGTTCTCTATCACTCCCTCAGTAAAAGCAGGGCTGCCTACCGTTTTAGAACAGCCAAATTTATATCAAGCACCTGTTTTTGATTTTTATGATTTCTCCGAAGGCTATCTAGAGCAGCGCGCTGAGTCTATTGCTGAGCTTCCTATGGCATTAAGCCATATCAACAGAGTTTGTATTCAAAATAGATTTAGTGAGATCGATAAAAGTGAAGACTATGGTCAATCTGGTGTCTTGTTATACACCTACAAAACGAATGACCGAGGAGAGAAGATTCATAACACAACAATAGGGGATAGAGCGCCTTTAGAAAGTATCTCTGAACACTGCTTTGATGAATCAACGTGGGTTTACAAACATTGGCTGGACGACGGTGCAATTGCTTTTACACCTTACAGTACAAAGTTTTCTTTCCTAGAAGACGTAAGAGTGGTGGTTGATGGAGAGCTCGAATTACCAACAAATTCTACGCTGTTAGTTCAGCACTATTTTGACTTTATAAGCAAAGTGGGTTTCGACCAATCTGCCAGCTTTTATCATCCAAATGGTATAGCGAAACTTAAATCGATCATTATCGATGGCCTTGAGAGTAACAACGAAAATATCATTACACTGAAAAATATATCTTTTGGTGAAGATACCTCTCTTTTCGATATTGCGTTAATGTCTAATGATGAGCTTATGAATAAACTTTTGAGCCTAGTGAAAAAGGTGAGTGGGAAAAACACCCTCAACTTTGAATCCCTGCGCATCATTAATGAATTTGAACTCGACGACAAGAAGTATATTAATGTTCAAAGAAAGGATTGGGTGTTAGGGCGGCTCATCACGGTCAATGAAGTGATTATCCTTCAAAGATATGGTAACCAATGGCTTATTGAAATGCCTGAAAGCATTAACGATATGCTATCTAAATAAAAATATAGGCGGCAATTAATGGCATTGCCGCTTTACTAATTAAATTTTCATGATGCTTCATATTCTTTCTTATATTAACTTTATCTGTCACCACTTGGCGCGCCGTTGTTAATTTGAAACTTCTAATATATTTGAGTATTTCTTAAATTTATTGAATAGCCGTAAATAGTTTGTTAGTTATATAAATTCAGTTGCACTTTATAAAACTAATTATTATGAGAAAAAAACTATTAACGACAGCATTGGCTTCGGCTTTCATTAGCCCTTACTCGCTATCTAGCGAAGAAGGGAATGATATCCATATATCAAACTCAGTTTATTCGTCCTCGACTTTTGAAGAAAGGCAGTATCAAGCCGGTTTTAACGCCTTCCTAAGCGCTATGCGTAGGACGCGAGATTCAATATTAAACAGTCCAGCAAACAGGCGGCTGGTATCGGATATCAAATCAACGTTGAGTAAAGAAGGGCATTGGACGGTCAAGGCTCGCCAGCAATACATATTGTTGAAGTCGAACGTACATCAAGACTTTTATGATGCTTACTCTTCAACGAAACCTCCTGTCTTGGTGCCTCTGAATGTGGAGGAGAGTGAGATTGTCTATCAAATGTTGCACCATCTCGATGCGTCTTCTTCCGATCTAACGATCAACGTGCAGGGCTTTAGCGATCGCCCAATTTCAGAGGTTTCCAAGTTAAGCTTTATCAGCAGCGCGACTTCTGCCCGTTTTATTCCAGAAACGTTTTATTCTGAGCCAGAATCTCGGTCTCTTTTTACTTCTCGAATTACCCTCAATTTTACCAAAGAGTACTTACCGCAAGTGATTAGCGCTTTCAGCCATTTGTACTCTGGTGAAGTCGCAGATGTTGTTAGGCAGGCGAAAATTATGGGGCCGGCATATTTTGGCTCATTGACGGACCAAGCTGTGTTGTATCTTGAAGGTGCGGACATCAATAATGCTCAACGAGTCATCGACTTTTTAGCGCAAAGTATCCCGGAACAAGCTTGGGTTGAACACACTCCATTGGGAATGGTTTCACTCGCTAAGGGCCGAAACTATTCAGAAAGTTCTCGTTTCGCTTTTTCTAGCCACGGTGGTGCAAGATCGGTTGTTGCGACCGATGCGATTCTTGAAAACCTATTTGGCGGTGAGAGCCTAGCAATCTTGTTACCTGAGGCACTCAGTGCTCATGGTTATGATCCTGCGCGCATTCCTCTGCTTGATCCTGCTTTTGATTATAAGTCTGAGCAAATGGACTCAACGAGTGCGGCTTCAGATTTTATACGCGATCCGCAACGTTTCCTCAAAGAGCATACGCTTGACGTCACGCCACTTATCGGCGAGTACTCAGCGCACAAAGGTAGGCCGATGATGCAGTCCGGCACAGATGGATTCCAATTAGGTTTTGAGAGTAATGAACTATCGCGCAGTAACAAGTTAAGAGTGATTGGTGAGCCTTTGATGGACAATATGCCTTCGTTTGTCGATGTCGCTAAGTCAGCCAGAGTCGGCCAGGTTTTAGTGGCGGCCTCCAACAATGGAGGAACGATTGTGGTGGTCGATCAAGACGCTGATCATTATCGTATTTACTTCGACAAGCGTCCGCACGCCTACGCTTTATACGATGATGTTGTTGCATTGCGAGATTTAAGTTCAGGGTATCGCGTTGGAGATGTGACCAAGTTTGATAAAGGGCTCGATGTCACCTTCTTTGTTTTTAATGAAAAAGGTTGGCAAAGCGTCGTACAGAAGCAGTCATTCAATAGTTTTAGTGATTTAGAGGTGCGTCGTACGGGCTCCACAACGGCGGTGCCTTTTATGCCAGTCGGTGAAAATTTAACGCAACTGTTTGAGCAAAATCGTACAAGCTTGCAGAAAGAGGTGCTTGAGCTGGCAAAAAGGTTTGGTTTGTCTACGGCTCAGATTGAAGACCTACCTTATGACCCAATGGAAGCAAAAGTACTGGAAACGCACTCGAGCTTAAAGCGGTGGAATGAGCTGAGAACTCAACTAAATAAGAAGATCTCAGCGCAGAGAAAATCGCTTGCTAGACAAAGAATTGCTGAGCTCGCCAAGTTAAAACTACCCGGTAACTCAAATAACGCACAATCGATGAAGAAGCTATCGTTACTGCGTGCCAGCTTGTTGGAGCTAGACAACAATGCTCAATCACTGATTACCTTGTCTGAGCAGGTCGATCAGATGTGGCTAAACGTACAACAAAAGTCAGAAAGTGGCCTAGGGCAGCTCATTGTTACAGACAACAGCCTAAGGACTGGCAATTTTGATAAGGGCCAAATACACCAACGTTTCTTGGTAAAAGAGAGAGCAATAAAAGATCTATCAGGCAGTAAAAAAGCCGCTTACGAGGACGGGTACAATAATTTTGAAGCGATTTGGATTCCTGATTACGACGATTCAATGACTCTGACGCAAAAGCAGCTATTGCTATTGGGATCTAATGATCTCGATGCTCGGCAGCAAGGAGCGCTAATCAGGCGAATCAGCAATCAGATTACCAAAGAGAACATCACGAAGAACTTAGATTTTACCGCTAAGTTTAATCGAGAAATGTCTCGTTTAGGTGGCCGAGTCGTCGCGAGCCTACCTCAAGGGTTTGTGCTGACGCTGATGGGTGATGGTAGTGGGCGTTGTTACCCTCTGGTGCGCGCGATGTCTGTTGCGATGTCTAGGGGTACAGAGTCTATCCGAAACTTTTCTGACAAGCTGTTTATCGGTGCGGCAAACCCACATGATGCGGAAAGCCATTTCTTATTAGATGCACTACGAAACCTGCACTCGAATTATGAAGCGAGAGAAAGCAGCCAAATGATCGGCCAACTCGATATTGCGGGCATTATAGCGGCCGTAAACCGTGGGCTCTCTGAGCAAGGACAGGTCTCACTGGCGGTCAATACGAGTACACATTCAGTTGGTGTTGCTGCGATCAATGATATGGGACAGAAGCGCTTTTACTTCTATGATCCTAACTTTGCTGTTGTTGAATTCTCTTCGCTGAAATCTCTCAAAAAAGCGTTAGAAGCGCATTTTGTGATGCATGAGATGGCGGAGTACTATCTATCAATGGGGACCAAGGCGAACCCTGAATTCAATGTGTTAGCGATTGATACATCCAAAATGTCTCTAGTAGAAATTTTACCCGGTCAGCAGGTTTTCGACCTCTCTTCTTCAGAGCCGCTTAGCCCGGTGGGAGATGGAGATTCTATCGTTACTGTGAGCGACGAGGATTCCATTGTCACTATTGATGATGATGCATCGATCATGACGATTGACGATGATGAGTCTATTATCGTTTTAGAAAACTCAGAGAGCAGAGTACAACAGGATCTCGCTCTGAGAATGAATCTAACCAAAGTTAAAGCTTATGAGCATGCCAGCCTATTATCTAACGCTGTAGAACGTGCGAGAACTCAGTATCGATTGCCAGAAGAGTGGTTACCAGTGATAGGGAGCATCGAGGAGTCATCTCCCGGATATTCCGCTATCACTTTTGTTTCACCAGATGGGGCAATGGAACAAAGGGTACAAATTCAAGGGCGAGAGTTGGTCCGAGTGAGTGAGTATCTCCATGAGCAATATGCCAACGTTAAGGCTCGCTTTGATCTTCGCACTGGCCAACGTGTTCCAACCTTTGAATTTGAAGACGTGCAAGGATTCGATGGTTTGAATGCAGGTTTTGCGGTTCAGTCGGTTATCACTTGGTTTCAAAACGAAAAAAGAAGTCAAATCTCGGGCGAGAAAAGCAGTGCCTTACAGAAAGCGCTGGAGATTCACAGCTACGTCATGGCAGGACAAATCTCCCACGGCCTTCTGATGGATGCTCAGCACATGGTGAATTTATTTAAAGTTGCCGCTGCTACCGATGCTGAGCTTGTTAACGCTACAGTAAACAGCCTATCAGGTATTGCGAATCAGGGCGTTGGATTGGTATTTGGTGCTGTGAATGTCAGTTTAAGCGCTTATGAACTTGCCCATGCGCAAAATGCTCAACAACAAGCAATCTTCGGGACTCAGCTTGGTTTCAATGCGGTCGGCACTGCTATCGGCGGGGCCGCTTTGGGCGCTGGTATTGCGGGAGCTTCTACGACTGCTTTAGTACTGGGAGAAGCTGGAGCCATCGTCGGTGGTTTAGCGGTGGGCTTTACTGCATTAGCTGAAGCGTTTGGTGATATTGCGATGGATGCGCAACAAGTAGGGCGCTACTTCTATCAAGTCGATCATGCTTACCGTGAAGGTGGATACCGTTATGATGCTGAGAAGAACGTTTTGTTGCCAATTCCTGGCGCGGTCATTAACCAAATTGATTTATCAAACGGGCAAATAGAGCTTGGTAGTCAAGCCCTTTACTCTTCTAAGCACGGTAAAACCGGGTCCGGTTGGTTGAACTACTTCTTTTGGGCGGGCGATCTACCAAAAGCATTGAGAGACAAGTCTAAGGCTTTACCGCTAAGAGAGCGCCTAGGCTATGGCTCGTACGTTGGTATCGATTCCCACAGCTCCACATTAGTGCTACCTGCAACAGGCAAGTCGTACATCGACTATGACTATGAAATCCTACCAGGCTCGACCACTAGGAACGACCAAGGATTCAGTATATTAAGATCGCTTGAAACGCATCTTGATTTCGACTTCGACTTTTACGTTTTCCCATCGGAATATGTCATACGCACTATGCGAGAGCAGTTCGTTCCGCACACGGTATCCGTAAAGCTGGGGGCTATGGAGCGTATTGTTGTCACGCCAGAGATTAAAGAGCTTGGCTTGAGAAAGCTGACTTACCATCTGAGTGCTGAATCGGGTAAACAAGAATTGATTGTACAGCCGCACGCGAAGTTCGTGCTTTCAGAAGACTCTGCAGCATCGATCAAGTGGGTAGTTGACGCGAGAGCTATTAAGGGAGCCACACCTGAAGTGACGAATGGTGTGTTGAAAATTGGCACCGTCACCCTTGATATCTCCTCGTTGAGCGAGTCAGTTGTCGAAGTGTTTACAGACCAAGGTGAAATCTGGCAAGTGGAAGACTTAACACTGTCGTTGATCGCAACAGACGCTCAAAAAGAAGAGAGCAGCTCTCATGTTATTGAGCACCTTGAAGCGTTAGCTGAAAAGCATCAGCTTCTTGGTGATTATGTTGTTATCAATAATTATGAAGAAGCCGGAGAACCTCTTGGCACCGCTTATTACGACATTAATAATGATCGTGTGATAGTGAGCCGCGATGTTTCTGTCGAACTCTCGCAGCAAGCGCAATTGCTAACGGCAACCATTGATGAAGCTTGGCTGTTTAATCAGCAGTATGGCTTATTATGGAAAGTTGATATTGTCACTGGCGAGATGACGGGCTTTTACACGTTATTCCAGCCGTCTAGGCCTTCTATTTCTGTCAGCTTCAATGCTTGGACGGAGGCGAACGTTGTTCATGTTGCTGCCACGTATCATATGCCTGATCAGTCGCAAATTAAATACCTGTACCGTTTAACGGAAGGCGGGTTAATGCTGACAGACATTCATGGCAATGAGCGGTTGTACCAAGCTCTTGTTGCGCCAGTCGATTCGGATCACAGACGCTTAATCTCGGATTCCATGAGCTCGAGCGAATTTACACCATTTGATCTTTCGGCTTACGAGAAAATGCCAACACAACTGGCTGATACCGTTAAAGTTGCCGTTGAAGGTGAAACGCCAGTGTGGAGCATTGTTGGTAAAGAAAAGGCAACAGTCGTGAGTACGTTGCCTGTTATGGAAGAGCTCAAGCTGCTGCTTGTCGATGAGGATGTCGCGTATTTTTATAGTGAGAGAGAACAATCTATTTACCTTCAAAAAGAGGGACGAATTAAAAACGTTACTCTAAAAGAAGGTGACAAGGTTACTGCCCACGAGCATGTCTATATCGCGAGTGACAATGGCGAAATTCATGTGTTAACGCCTGAAGGTACGAAAAGCCTGATCGCAATTAACCAGCAATGGATGGAGCAGTATCAGTACAACTGGCAAGATACGTTGGTGACCAAATTTAACGGCACCAAACATCAGCTTATGATTTTTGGATTGTCAGATTTTGATGGTAAAGCTCTAAAAGCGTGGTATCTGCCGTCAAGTGAGCAGTTTGTTTTAATACCAAACCAATGGAGCGATAAGCAACTAAAACTGGTTGGTAAGAAAGACGACCAATCTGTTTGGCTGTTTGAGCCAATGACAGGCAAGTTATATGCTCAGCCTTCTTTCTCTTTAGAACAAATGTATAACTTTACACCGGACTTCCGATTCATTGCCGACGGACAACTGACTGAGCCTGTTGAGTCTGACTTGATTGGCGAGGCTTTGACGGATGTTTATGTGAGTGATGACGGTTATCGAGCAGAAACAGAGAGCGGATTGGTGTTTGAGTTGACGGCGAATGAACCGCCAAAGCTCGTCGAAGTCAGTGAACATTGGCTGATAGAGAACGAGGGGATGCTAAACACTTTATCAGAACGTTTTGAAACGGGGGCCGTTATTCACCTAGGCAAAAACAGTGATCGCTGGCTTGTGGTCGAAACGGGCAAAGAGATTCGTCTTGGCAAATCAGGACAAGCCATTTGGATTGGCTCGGTGGAAGGCCCTGTAGTGCGTGAACTGTTCTTCGTACCAGAAACCAACGAGCTGATTCAATCCGATGATCAACATGGGAGTATCTCGATAGGAAGCTACCAAGATGTGTTTAGAACTGGCGATGCTTGGTCACTCATTTCGGAGCCTACTCGTGGTGAGCTGATTGAAGTGGTCAAACTCGAAGGGACAGATGCTATTGTTCTTTCGACATCGGGCCGCAGTAATGGTTACGACATAAATGATGCTATTGGTCGGTACAAACAAGTGTTCATCAACGATAACAGCCATGCTTCGTTTATTGACTTATCGGACTTTGATCGTGACCAAGTTGTCATTCAACACGAAGGAAACCGGCTGAAATTGGTGATCGCTAACAGTACATATGTCGTGATTGAAGAGGCAGAACGCGCCTCGAAGAATAAATTAGCGTTGAGGTTTGCAGGTGATGCGCAGCCTGTTCGACTTATCTACATAATTTCAGCCCTTGATGCCCGTAGTATCGATGGCATTGTTGAAATGAGCGAGCTAGATTTGTAGGGAGTCACTTTGCTTAACATTTAAAGTCCCCAAAAGGGGGCTTTAAATGTTTTGAGTCTGCATACTGTCGAGCACACGTATTTCAATGGCAAAAATTCCATGAATGGGGATCATCTCTCTATATTCATGAAAGCTAAAGAGTAATTCTACACCCTCATCTAACGTGGAGTACAAAGTAGAGAGTACCTCTAGCCCTTCGCTAACCAAAAGCTCTCTCGGGTTTTTATAGTGACGGACATCCAGTACTTCGACGGTTAGTGCATCCGGCTTTATGATCTCTAAGCCTACAAAAGGAGGACCAGATATGACTTGAAAAGCGATTTGATCGCCTGCTTTAAGCTTGTCATAGGCGACACTTTCGTAACTGTTATTGGTTCTGATCTCAACTTTTTTTTACCAGTGATGATCGCATTAAGCGGTGCTTGATAGATCTCTAAAGAAAATGTACGCATTTGAGTGGCTCGCTAAGGTTATATCTGATTAATTTTTTAGTAGTCGTTAGGTTTAGTATGCTGGATTAAAAATAATACTTAAGTATAGGACTAAAATTACGCACTTGTAATTATAAAATACATTATGGCAATGATTTTTTTTGATTGTTTTATCACTGTTATTTTAGTTGAAAAGTAATCGTTGAAAATAATTACTTAAATTATTCTTGTCAGTGATAATTACAAAAAATCGACTGTTTGTTATAAACATATAGTTTTGTGAGTGTGATATTTGTTTTTCATGTGCAATGCATTTGAAATAATATCAGAAGGAAAAGAAAGAATGATAAAGAAAACATCGCTATTGGCAATCATGGCAATAGCACCCTACCCATCGAGTACATTTGCTGTACAAGCTGATACGTTTATAAAGGCACTTCACCACAACGATACGGCAAAGAGGTATACCGATGAATATGTAAAAGATATATTTCTGCTACAGCCAGATTCAGACTACTCTAATATCGACTACAGTTCAGAGTGGTTACTTAATGACATTACTTGGCAACAAGCCTGGGGAGACTTTAAAAGCCATTATGATGCAGAACCGTCTGAAACTGTTTCCCTGAGTTTGTTTACCAAGGAAGCCGGTTACACTAAAGCGAGGCCAAAAGTCGAGTTTTCCGAAGTTCAACTTAATCCGGGTAGTGTCTCTGTCCCAGGCAGCTTTTTCTACCACAACGACCCGTTAGCTGTTAGAGCAAATGTCGTGAAAGCTCAAGTTGATCCTGATATTTATCACAAAGCGTGGAGTATTTTCTCAGCTGAAGATGACTATTATAGTTTTAATGTACATGCACTAGTTTCAAAGTTTGCGTTAGCAGTTCAAATTGTGCGAGATAAGAGTCATATAATCGAAGAATCTAGTTGGAGAAGAAATGGGATTTATACCGATGTCATTGATAGATTTTTGAATGATACTTATCGATTAAATCAGATATCGGAAAGTGATAAAGAGTACTTAATAACGGTATTAAACGGTTCTATTAATTCTGTTATTAATCCATATAAGCATAACCGTAAATATCTCAAAACACAGTATCGATTAGCACGCCTTTCAGCAGCACTTGTTGATCGTGTGGGTTACATTGACTTCCCTTGTAATTCAGACTTTGAATACCGAGGCTCACAGAATACACGAAATCAGTGTTTTGTTGATATGACAGACAAAGCACTTTGGACTTGGTATACGCAAGAGTTCTCTCAAGCGATAACGCCAAAATATTCCCACACCAGTCAGCAAAAAAGCTTCTTAACTAATTTGCTTAATACGCTTTTACCATTAGCGGTGGCGATGGAGGGGTTGAGTTCGTTTGACTTCTTTACTACTAGCGAAGCTGCTGAATTAGGAGCGGAAGGTCTCTGGGAAGATGAAGAGGTTGCCGCGAGCCAAGAGGCATTTATAACTGAATATTGTGAGATAGATTAAGGAAAAAACAATGAATAATAAAACAAAAATAATAGCGCTGCCGCTTGCTATCTTCTCTGCTTCCGTTTTTTCTGCCGATGTCAATGTTTCCCGGGTTACTGACTCTGAGAGCGTAGCCACTACATTACTTAATGACACTGTAGATAGAATTGTTGACTCTTATGGTCAGGCATATATTGACATTGTATCTCCGGCCAACTTTAAAAAAAGTGATGTAGAGCGAGGTGTCCAGAGAGTCGGCTCAAAGTCGATTGCACGATTTGAATATCATTACACAATGCCAAATGGAGAACGTGCTACTCGTATATATCACTCTTTTAGTGGTGAGACACCAACTCCGGGCTTACAAGGTCATAATGTTGACTTTACCCAAAAAATTGAGGCTGAAATGAGGGCTAATGAGCGCCTCGTGACGGGAAAGATTACAGAAGAGGAGTATCATAGTGGCGGTCGTTATTTTAGAGCTTCATCTTATGCAAGGGCAAATGATGCTGAAATAAAAGCAATGAGAAAAATCGAAAAAGATATTCTCAGTGGAGACCTCGAATCGGGGGGAAGTTTAACTGTGTTTGTGAACCAACTTCCTTGTGAATCGTGTACTCCGTTGTTTGAAGAACAGTTGGCGGCATGGCCTCATATCACTACTGCAGATGTTAGCTATTTAGGTCAGATACCAGAAAACTTTAATGATCTAGAGAATAATTCATGGTATCAATACATGAGTGAAAACGACGGTTTAGCTCTTGGTGAAGAGGCTCAGTTACAAGTTAGTTTTACCGCACATCGCAAGGAAAGAATAAAGTTTAATTTGTTTAAAAAGCGTGTTTTATCGCGAAATGAAATAAGGAATGGCGCTAAACCAACATCAGCTTGTAGTCTTTAAGAGTTAACGCGACTATTTTGTTATTGGATTGATGATATAGTACCAATTATCGATGGATACTATATTAGCTATTGTTAAGAAAGAAAAAGCTCGCTCATCCAATGAAGCGAGCTTTTTAGTCTTTGCAAAAGCAATAAACCTAGAACTTTACTTTTGGCACTGACTACCTTAGTTAAAAATTATAATGCTGCGATAACGCCTGCCAATTCTAAAGCTTCTAAAGCCGCCGATGAAAATTCTTCTACTGTCATTCCCGGTTGGTATGAATTGTGAATAACACTAGATGCTAAAAAGCTTACATCCTCGGGAATAGAGCTCCAACCAATACCCGCTAATCTAGAAGAATTGTATATAAAAGGTAGACTATCAACAATATATTGATCGAATCCGTTTGAGATAGCGAAACGAGATACAAATTCACCAATTCCCATTTGACCAGCCGAACCAAATTCGAACTCAGAAGCACTGTGTAAAATTATCACAGACTCGTGTTCTGCTATCACCGCATTCGCTTCTTCTTTTCCAATCATCACACTAATGCTATTGACATATTGATGGATGCCAGGTTCCGCTGTTTCTTCTCTAAGAAGATATGAATCCAATTGTCTTGCGAAGTTTGCGGCTTGTACTTGAGAGTCAAACTTTATAACTGTTTGTTCTTCTATTGGCGCAGTTTTAGAAACGATCTTTGTAATATACTCAGCACTTTCCTCGAATGTGAGTTGGTCCGCTGGCATACCAGTTTCTACATTGCGGAAACCCATCTGAGCCATGTAATTTAAATCGGTTGGTGTTACCGCATTTCTGAAATATTCTTCAGCATACTCACGAGTCGGGAACGTTAAATAATTCTCCAGAACCTGTTGCCCACCGTTCCCCTGCACAATTTCATACATATCATCAAGTGCTCGTGTTAGGTGCATTGTCTCAGTGCCTGGACCAACAGAGGTTGAAGTATAACCAAGATTGTTAAAGACATTGTTTATAATCCCTTTCTTTGCAAGGTATACAGCGGTTGCCGCTGAGCCCAAAATTGCGACACCAGAAGAGGCAATCAAGGCGACTTTGCCATCACTCACTCCTTTGTCGGCAGTGACGTCATCGAAAACCATAACATTCGACAGCATTAACGGTGAAGTTTGAGCTCCATCGCTTGTTAGTGCTTTGCTAGTAAAACTGAGCGATGTTTGCTGCTGAGATGCAACAAACTGTAATTCAACTTTTTCCCAGTGGTCTCGACCATTTTCTCGGTTGTCCCAAGGTGCATATGAGTAACCAAGATTTCCTCTAATCCAAAACTCTGTTTTAAAAAGAGGATGCTGTTTGTTTAAAAACACAGTCTCACCACCGACGTTGACCACAGAGTTTACAGGCTGGTAGGTATAAGAAAGGCCGGGATATTTTACGAATTCCCCTGTCATTTCGAAGGATAGAGTGTAAGTATGCCCTGGAACCGTCTGTAATAATGTTGTGATAGTAGCTTCAGTATTGGGTTTTCCAACAATAAGGGAATATCCACCATTCGGTGCTTTACTTTCATCAATGCGAGCATTTGTCCCGAAAGGGCTAATAGGACCATTACAGCCTGATTTAGGGTCTTTAAGACACCATCCGGTAATACCATTGCTTGTTGGTATGAATCTTGGGTTGGAAACGTGCTGATGTTTTAATAAGTAAAAAATAGACTCTGCTACTTCTTGTTTTACAGCGTCATTTTTAGTGCGTTCCTCATCATAGTTTGGGCCTGACACATCAATATCTTCTACTTGTTTCAAATAGTTTGTTGCTAGGCTATTCAGTTGGGTAGGGGACATGCTATTTAAGGCCATGTTTAGCAAAATATCCGCTTGCCCTGAAAGCTCTCCATTTGCTTTAAATTTATGCTCATGAGAGCCATTCATCATCGACATTTCATTCGGGTCTGCCAAAGAAAAGGAGCTGTTAGTTGCTAACGCTATTAAAAGCGTAATAGTATTTATTTTTTTCACTTTAAGCCTGTTGTATTTTTAATTTTTATTCCAATAAATGGATACGTTACACATCGAATGGTTGAGATCTTTCAATAGATTGATGTCTAATTTAGTTGTTTTTATCTTTGAACTTTCTTACAAGATATTTGTTTTAATTTTTATCTCGATTTTTCCTTTCTCAATCTTGTTGTTTTTACACACTAAATTAAATTGAATTTTATAGCAAATTTTATTTATGTATTTGGCTTAGTATATTAATGATTGATTTGTGTTTTATTTTTTCTACATATTAAATTTTAAGGTTAATCAATTAAAACTCTATATTTATGATTAACATATTAATAACTTTTAGTTTGCACTTTTAATTACTAGGCTGTTTTTAAATTTGACTTTTAGAGTTTCAATCATCCCTTATTCAAGCGGTTTTTTGATTAGGATCTCGCAGGTAATAATGGCCTAGAAGATTGGCTCTACGCTTCTATTTGGTAGATTTTGGAGTTACGAAGTCCTTTCTGGACAACGTGATTATGTCAACTATTATTTTTTTGAGCATTACTTATTGATCATTCAAAGTAATTTTTTCGTAACCAATTCTGAGAAGCGAGATAGTTTTAAACGTGTGGTCCTCGCAAAACCAACGGCAACAAGTGAGACTATTATGGAAAATCTGGTTAAAAATTTTATACCGCTCCTTAAATGGAATCGTAAGCGTAACTTGCATTTCAACATAATATTGGCCGCAGCCGCTATAGTTTTCCCTAATGCAGCAAATGCGGCAGCCAATTTGCAACCCAATGACTTTGTGGGTATTTCCTTCTGGCTAATCTCGATGGCCTTGATGGCTTCAACTGTTTTCTTCTTGTGGGAGACGCAGGGAGTAACAGCGAAGTGGAAGACGTCATTGACCGTTTCTGCATTGGTCACTTTGATAGCAGCAGTTCATTACTTCTACATGAGAGATGTTTGGGTCGCCACAGGCGAAACACCAACTGTCTACCGCTACATCGACTGGCTACTTACTGTCCCACTGCTGATGATTGAGTTTTATCTCATACTTCGTGCTATAGGTGCAGCCTCCGCTGGTATATTCTGGCGCCTTCTTGTTGGTACTCTGGTAATGCTAATTGCAGGCTTCTTGGGTGAGGTCGGCTATATCAGCGTTACAGTGGGCTTCGTCATCGGCATGCTCGGGTGGTTCTACATCCTGTACGAAATATTCCTCGGCGAAGCAGGCAGAGCAGCGAAGCATCAAGCTAGCGACTCAGTGAAATTTGCTTACAACCTAATGCGTTGGATCGTAACCGTTGGTTGGGCGATTTATCCTCTAGGCTACGTTTTGGGGTACATGATGGGAGCGGTTGATGAAGCTTCTCTGAACTTAGTGTACAACCTAGCTGACGTAGTAAATAAAATTGCGTTTGGCCTGCTAATCTGGTACGCAGCGACTTCGGAAAGTCAAGACGCCAAGGCATAACACGCGGTATTTAAACCCATACGAACAGGGGGCTTTGCTCCCTGATTCTTATCTGCAATTACTTGAATGAATAGAAGGGTGTTGACAATGAGCAGTTCTTCTCGAAGTAAAGCCAGTCAAAAAAGGGATACCTACCAAGATTGCGAGGAGTTCCTTTTGTCCGCCGTATCTGGCAACCAACCCGCTTATTATCATTTAATGACAGGTGGAAGCCGTATTAGAATGCGCGTCTGTTTAGATACATCATTGTGCCTGGGAGTTAATGATGAAGATGCCATGAGATTAGCCTCCGCCGTTGAGTTGTTGCACAACGCTTCGCTTATACACGATGACATACAAGATGGTGATTCATTGAGGCGTGGCCAGAGTGCTGTTTGGGTTAAATTCGGGACCAATGTGGCCATATGTACCGGAGATTATCTTATAGCGAGAGCATTCGGTATTCTGGCTAATATTTCTTCCCCGAACGTTTTGCCGCAGCTCCTCGAGGCTACACAAAATGCCGTTTCGGTCACGGTAGAAGGGCAAAATGCCGACCTGACGGCGAAAGAACACATAAGTCCCCAAAACTACGAATCCATTGCTGAAAAAAAGGCAGGTCCGCTACTCGCTCTGTCGCTTGAATTACCATTAATCAGCAGTGGCAGGTTGAATGAAATTCCAACAGCTAGGCATGCGGCATCCAGTCTGGCAATCGCATATCAAATATTAGATGACATCAAAGACAGTGTTGAAGATGCTACACGAGGTCGTCCAAACCTTTTGAATTTAAATCTGTTAGACAGAAAGCCAGAAGATGCCATCAAGCTCACTCAAGCTCGGGCTGTTTATTTAATCAAAAGCTGTGAACGTGATTTGTTATTGATGCCGACTGTGCACAGCGAGAGCCTGCAAGGCGTGATACGAAAACTACTTTTCTTGGCACAGGGGAAGCAATGTGGTGGCTCATAATCATTCCGAAGTCTCAGGTAGAGCGATAGTCATTGGTGCAGGTTTTGGCGGTATTGCATCTGCGCTAAGACTTTGCGCTAGAGGTTACAGTGTAACTCTGGTAGACAAAGGGGATCAACTGGGCGGGCGTGCCAGGGTGTTCGAACGCAACGGTTTCATTTTTGATGCAGGTCCAACCGTCATTACGGCTCCTTTTTTAATTGAGGAACTGTTTGCCCTATTCGGTAAAAAGGCTAGCCAGTATGTTTCGATTGTACCAGTGACACCTTGGTACCGCTTTTATTTCCACGATAATACGACATTCGATTATGGGGGCACTCTTGAAGCCACGTTGGAAGAGATAAAAAAAATCTCTCCAAATGATGCAATCGGTTACCAAAATCTTTTAGCTACCTCCGAATCTATTTTCGACATTGGCTTTACACAGCTCTCGGATGAGCCTTTTCACAATCCACTATCAATGATTAGGCAAGTACCTAACCTGATTCGTTTGGGGTGTTACAAAACAGTGTGGCAATTGGTTTGTGAGCATTTAGAGCACGAGAAATTAAGACAAGCATTTTCTATACAGCCCTTGCTTGTTGGCGGAAACCCCTTCGACACGACAAGTATTTATAACCTCATTCACTTCCTAGAATTAAAATGGGGAGTGCACTTTGCCATCGGTGGGATGGGCGCATTAGTGAACGGCCTGGAAAAACTCATGCGCGAAAACGGTATAAATATTCAATTGAATACTGAAGTGAATAGTGTTGTCTCTCAAGATGGAAAAGTGTCCGGGGTCGAGATTTCTAATGGTGATCTTATGGCCTGCGACGTGTTAGTGTCGAATGCTGATCCAGCCTTTTTATACCGAAGGATGATTGCTAAGAAGGACCAAACCCTGTCGGCCAGACTCAAGTCACGCCATGCCAAGTTCTCGATGGGGCTTTTTGTGCTGTATTTCGGGACGACACAAAAGTACGAGGACGTCGCTCACCACACTATATGGTTGGGGAAGCGTTATGAAAGCTTACTCAATGACATTTTTCACGATAAAGTTCTAGCTGATGATTTTTCTCTTTATGTCCATAGACCAACCGCGACAGACCCCAATATGGCTCCAGAGGGATGCGATAGTTTCTACGTGCTTGCTCCAGTACCTAACCTAGAGTCCAATGTTGATTGGGAAACGGTAAAAAATAAGTACAGCGATAAGATCGTAAACGCACTCAGTGAAACTCTATTGCCAGGTCTGAGCGATTGTATTGTTGAACAATTTTGTATGACACCTAGTGACTTTCAGTGCGATTACAACAGCATAAATGGAGCGGGATTTTCCATAGCGCCCACCCTCACACAATCGGCTTACTTTAGATTTCATAACCGAGGAGAAGGGCTAAAAAATCTGTTTGTCGTTGGTGCGGGCAGCCATCCAGGAGCCGGTCTCCCTGGTGTTCTTTGTTCCGCAAAAGTGTTGGATAAAATTGTCCCTGAAGTTACGGGAGACGATGCTAGAGGGCGTTCGAGCGGCACCCTTTTGACAAATAGTGACACTGCGAAACCGCGTATGAATTTGTCTAGTCGTTTGTCTGGAGATAACCATGGAAAATACGGCTCTTAAGTGTTTGTCGAATCATGGCAAAACGTGGAGATTTGCCAGTTTTTTGCTCAGTAAACAACAGGTGGAGCAAGCCGCTAGGCTGTACTACTTTTGCCGTTGTATTGATGATATTGCCGACAGTACAGCTAATAAACAGCTGGCTTTCGAAAGTTTGGAGGAAGTACAGCGACAGCTGTCGTTGGGAAAGTCTGATGAGCCGTTTGTCGACGATTTCCTCCAGCTTTCATCTCAACTCGATATTCCGGTTATGCACGCTTTTACTTTGGTGAGAGGCGTGCAAAGTGACATTGACTCGGTGCTCATCCAAAGTGAATGCGAATTGATCCAATATGCTTACCGAGTTGCTGGCGTGGTAGGGTTGATGATGTGCCCGATTTTAAAAGCGGATAATAAAGGGATGCCTTACGCCATTGATCTGGGGATAGCATTACAACTCACAAACATTGCCAGAGACGTCCTTGAAGATGCTGAAATGGGGCGTCGGTATTTACCTTATCAGTGGTGTCCGATTGCACCTGAAGACATTGCCTCGGATGAGCGGGAATCTGTGAGAACCACAGTAAGTGATGCGATAGTGAGACTGTTGACGCTTGCAGACCAATACTACAGTAGTGCTCGTCAAGGGTATCGATTCCTTCCACCACCAAGTCGTCGTGCAATCATTGTTGCAGAGTCTGTTTACCGGCAAATTGGAGTCAAACTTAGAAAAAGGGGCTTGCAGTACTGGAAAGGCCGAACAGTAGTAACGCCGTCTTCCAAAGTTGCCGTTGCTATGTCCGCTCTATCAACCAGTGCTCTCGAAGCGACTGAAGGACATGATATTTGCCTTCACCAGCCTTTGGTTCTTTTAAGCGAATACAAAAAGTTTAGGAGCGAATTTGATGGTAACACTCAAAGCTGACGTTGTTATGCTTGGTATCGGGTTATCAACATGCTCACTTGCAATGGCGCTCTTAAAACAAGGATATCGTGGTCACATTGTGATGCTAGAAAAGGAAAGATACGTCGATAACAACAAGACATGGTGTTTCTGGGAGGGTGAATACATACCAACGTACCTTCGTCCTATCGTCAGCAAAACTTGGGCTTCTTGGAAAATCGCTGACACGATACATGCTGTAACAACCGGTGACCAGGGATACTCTTGCATCAAGGCCGTTGACTTTTTTTCTCATTGTCTTGAAACATTTAAGGCCGCTAGTAACGTAACTTTGGTGTTCGGAGCCGATGTCACAAATACAGGACATAACGATCGATGCGTGACGGCTTGTTATGACGGATATTTAGTTGAGGCCACAATTGGTTTTGATAGCCGCCATCACATGCCTTCCGAAAGTATGCCCGATGGTATGCTTCAATGTTTTTCAGGGGCTTGGGTAAGCAGCTCTAGCCCGTTATTTTCTGATAATGTTGCTGATTTGATGGTTGATATGAAAACGATAGAGCAGGGCATAGAGTTTATTTATGTCCTGCCTTTTGATGTGAATTATGCATTGATCGAAGTAACGCAGTTTTCCTCTCAATTACCGTCTAAAACGTGCTTGGAGGAAAAGGTTCTATCAATTGTCGGTAACATGGGATTGATGAAAGAAGACATTGTCTCGTGGGAGCATGGTGTGCTTCCGATGGCAACTGAGAATATTGCGCTTTCTACTTCACAGCATGGCAAACCTCCTGGTAACTCAGGTTGGCAATCCATTGGGATCCGCGGGCACAACATACGAGCAGCAACAGGCTACGCCTTCATTTCAATACAACGTGCAAGTGAACACTTTGCCCAACAAATAATAAAAGGTGGCGCAGTCACACCTTTCAAATCACCAAGGCGATACCACTGGCTTGATAAAGTTTTTTTGAAAGTACTGCGTAACCGACCGGATATGGCTGTAGAGATATTTAGCCGTATGGCGAGAGGTACATCGCCTGAGCAATTTTCAAGGTTTATGACAGAGCGTGCCACGGTTGCTGATATTGTCAGTGTCATAAATTCTATGCCTAAGCGCGTGTTTTTGAGTGCCGCTATCGGAATGATGAGATGATATCTTACGAAAAACCATCTGCTACTCAATTGGGAGCGGTTTATTCAGGTGCTGCCATCTTATCTGGGCTTTTTTCCGAATTTACGTTTAGTGACCTCACCCCCCTCATTGCCATTCTGGTATTTGGCTTGCCCCATGGTGCGTTAGATATCATCATGTTGAACAAGCTAACGGTAGAGAAGCGTTCTTCGCAAGTAACTTTGGCGACGGCATGTATTGCCTATTTTTTGGTAGTAGTGTGCTGCCTGTTCACTTGGTTGTGGCTTCCAACTTTTTGCCTTTGTTTGTTTTTGGCGTTAGCTGCCTACCACTTCGGTTGCGACTGGACGAACATAGCACCAAAGAGATGGCGACTGGTGGGAATTATCGTTTTAGCAATGCCTGCGTTATTCCAACCTAACTCCGTTGCCATGTATTTCAGTGCACTTGGCGTTCCTCACGATGCGACTCGCAATATTGTCTTAACGATGTCAATTTTGGGGCTGCTGAGTTTAACTGCTTTACTCATCGATTTCCGCCAAATATCTTTAGAACTTATAACATGGTTGGTTGTTTTGAGTTTAACGAGTTATGCACTACCAGTTCTGTACTATTTCTGCGTTTATTTTTGTGGGTTGCACGGGCCACTCCATACTCTTGATATCAAGAGGAGATACAGGCTATCTTGGTATTTTTTAGTCAAGGCATCTGCAATTCCTATGGTTAGCGCAGCTATCATCGCTGTGTGCTTTTTTTTCTTCTTGCCAAACGATTTTGATGGTAACAAGTGGTTACCCACAGTGTTTGTCGTTTTGTTCGCGTTAACAGTGCCACACCTGATACTTACGATTGTCCATGATCATCGAGAGAAAAGTGCCTCAGATTAATCGGTGCGTAGTACTGATTGTATGCATCTTAGTCGGTTGGTTATTGCACGAGATACATCAAATTTGATGTTAAACGACGATGATAGATGGCTTGCGTAGTTTGGGACATTACCTTAAATGACAATTCCCGCGAGCTCAAAGCGTGCCATTAATGGCTTGCTCTCTTGCTGATACCAGATTGCCGGCATGTTGGGTTTAAGCCGGGCTTTTTCTTGTTTACTGATCACAACATAGCGCAAAAACTTGTCGAGTGTGCTCGTCATCATTTCAAAGCTCATGTCGCCATCTTTACTGATGGTTTTTAATAGTCCAACGACCGTATCTTCCGGTATCAATGGTTCGATAACCGCATGTTTGCGCTCGCTAATCGTCTTAGAACAGGGCAGTAAAGCACGGGCTGTTTCCCAACACACTTTATTGGTTTTACTGACGAGGTGGTGTTTGTAGCAGTAATAACTAAACAAAAAGCGTGAGAGGTTTTGCCAGCGCTCAGCTTGGACTTCTAACCAAAGGTGTTGCAGCTCGATATCAGCATCAGTCATGGGAATGCGTTAGAAAAGGAAAAGAGGGCGCATTCTAACGTGATAGGTAACCAAAGCCAAAGCATCTAGTGATTTAGGTACAAATTGGCTGTTCAAAAAACAGCGATAAGTTGTCAAAAGTCTGACAATAGCGTTTGAAAACAAAAATAGTATTTTTGTGCTCTATATTTATTTTGAATTTCTAAATTTATAATATTGATCAAATTTTTGATGATAGTGAGTAAATACTTTTATCAGAATAACTGTGTGATTTTCCTTCAGATAGCACGTAGTCAGTAGTAATATCAAACTAAGATTATGAGTTACAATTAACAAATTAATGCGAATGTGAAGCACATTTTCTATGTGATGTGGTTGTCTTTAGCTTTGATGTGCTACTGTTTCAATAAAGTATGTTTTGGTAGGTTTTTATGTTTGGAGTTAGCAAAGAAGCTGTGATTTCGGGCCTGTATCAGGCAAGCGAACTCAGAGCAAAACTGTTCTCCAAGGAGTTGGAGATCTTGAGACTTAAGGCAGAGTCCGAATACTTCCAGGTTCTCGATGAACTGTTAAGAATCAAGGATAGCAATACAAAACTTGTAGAAAGCGGGCTTGCAGAGAAACTTGAGCAAGAGAAGCTTAAGTGGAACGGCTCGCAATTGATGAATCTGGAGCAACGCATAGAAAGCGTGAGACTGTTAATAGAAGACTGTCATGCTTACGTTCGTAATGTTAAATCTAGCTTTGATCAAGATGATACCGTTGGCTACACAAGCTTAAATACGAAAGCATTAGAGCAAGAGCTAGAGTCGTTATCGTTTGCCAAGGTTCTTAGTTCATCAGCAAAAGAATATTTTTACAACTCGCTTGAGTACGAGTTGTATACAGATAAAACTCCCAATATTGAGTTCTTGTATTCGTTGAAAGAACAAATCTCTCTACTTTACGAAAATAGAGCTGCATGAACTGAATAAAGAAAGCCCTCGACTCTGAGGGCTTTTTGTTGATATCGATCTTTGCTGCTTTAGATAGATTAGGGCTTAGAAGTGCCCTAAGTACTGCCAATCAGCGTTATTTGGATTTTCCTCCGTTGGCCAAGGGAAGTACCAGTATTTGCCGTCAATGAGGCGGTAGTAATGATAACCACCACGGAAGTGATACACGTAAATATCGTTTATCGTTCCCGTGTTGTTGTTTTCGCCCCAAACTCCCATGCGATCTTGCTTGTGCCACGTTAAGATTTCGGCTTCAAACTTAGCTAGGTCACTGTTGAGCTCAGCAATGTACTGTTCAATATCCGTATCGCTACCAATAAAGCGCCAATCAGCGTTAGAGGTGTTCTGAGCTGGCAACGCGCTGTTCACTCCCGGACGTTTTTGCATAAAGTAACGGCGCTCACCGTTTTCATCGGTATCAATGAAAATAGCGTTCTCAGATTGTCCCCATGTCGTTGAACTCGCTTGTTCCCAAGTTAGCAACTGCGGTTGATTGAAGTAGCTGGCAACGCGCTGCGCATTGTCGATGTTACTACGATCGACTTTCAGTGGGTTAAAGCCAAACTGGACATGGTTTTCCGCTGAGCCTAGGTACTTCCAGCCTTCATTGTCTGCTTGGTTGGTTGGAAAATCCGCCGCAGAGATGTCACGCATTAGGAAGTAATCGCGAGTGCCGGTGATTGGGTTAGGGTGCACGTAAAGTGCACCAGCGCGGCGTTCGGCGCTTGTCTCACCATTGTTCAGCACGCCCGCTCCGTAGTTGTCTGCTACGAACTTGTCGAAGTCAGCCACAAAGCCAAAGTCGATGCGGTTTAACGCTGCGTTGTCGGCAAACATGACTTGTTCATCAACGTATTGTTTGTAACCGTGCTCTTGACCAACAAAGATAGGACCAACAAGCTTATCGATCGCTGGGTCTTGATCAGGGATCAAGCTATCTAGCACTTGTTCACCATTCACGTCAGTACAACTTAAGGTGACACGAGTCGGCAGTGGCAGTTGCTCTAGGTTAAAGTGGAACTTATTGCTTTGTGAGTCGTTTAATCGGCTACTTGCAACCGCAATGTTTTGTACTGACCCATCCTGGCGCTCCACCGTAACCGCACAGCTACGTTGAGAGATCATACTTGGCTGATACATTCCACCTTGATGTCGCGCGTAACGCCAATCTGCTCCGTTGTTGTGTTTCACGCCACTAAACTGCTGGCAATGGGAAGAGGTAAAGTAGCCTGCACCATCATGGCTCGTGCCAGGTTTATCAAGTACGCAAAGTGGCACTTCGCCAATTTCAGTGTTCGGCGTGTAAGTCACAGCACCTTCACCGTATTTAGACAGCAGCGAGTAGTCATGATCTTGAGAAATCATGCGCTCACGTTGACCATTGATGTTCCAGTACATGTCTTCGCTGCTTTCACAACGAGTCATATCCGCACTGACTGTACCAACGAAGTTTGCACTTTCGCCGTTGATTGCTGTGTAGCTGAACTGACAAATACGAGCCTGCTGGTTGTTGACCTTCATCGTCTGCCACAAATCTTGTTCAATTTGCTCGTCAGATAAAGAAGACACTGCTTGCCAACCCTCCGGATGATAAGTTACGTCTGGTGCAGAAGGCAGCTCAAACACGTTGCCGTAGTTGGAGTAAATTAGCGGGTAAACTTGGCTTGCAAGTTCGTTACGCGGATCGTAAATGCCCAACATAGTGACAACAGGCACGCCTGCCGCGCTAGGTACTGGCGTGTCGGTTTGTGCTTCTTCGTAACTTTGGCTTTCTTGATTCCAACGAACATAACCAGTTGAACTGTTTAAATCGACGTTAAAGCCGTTATTGAGCCAAGTTTGTACACGGCGAGACTGAGAAGGGTGCTCTAACGTGTAATGACTAATGGTGCCTAATAGTGCGGCTTCACCACCGGCTTGAGCGTCACGCATAAAGCGGAATTCACCCGCAAATGGTGGTACCACTTCACCACCCACATCGTTAGTCGTGGCTTCACCTGTCCAGTGTAAGTTACCAATAAAGCGGCGATGCAGAGCATCCCAACCCCAGCCAGATTCCAAATCGTGCGTAGAAGCATACCAAGGGTAGTGACCAAGACCGTAGTTATGCCCCAGCTCGTGCGACCATTCGTTACCAGTTGTCGCCGTTAATGTCACGATGCCACCGCCGCCACTGCCGCCATGATCAATAATGCCATTGGTGTACACGCCGCGGTTGGTGTGCGCAGTAATGTGGTTGAAGCGTTTATTGTAAGCTTGCGAATAGCCAGCACTATCGACAATGCCGACGTTCGCATTATTCACACCTGTAGATACCAGTGCTTTACCAATGGCTTCACGCATGTCGCCGCCGTGCCAGCCACCTTCACCATCGGAGCTTGTGGTGTAAACCTTACCGTTTGGCAACGTTACTTTCGGGAAGTAAGCGGCTGTGTAATCCGCCATCACCAGTTTAGATGCTGGGATTTTCTGGAAGTAATCGGCGCTCAGCTTTGCCATGTTTTTGATCATGGTGTTGCCATCACGCGGCGCGGTGAGCATACCCATGTCGATGTTTTGAATGATAAGCTCCGGTGCGCCGCCAAAGACAAGTTCATTGGCAGCTAAGTCTCCTTGGCGATCGGTGTTAGCGGTTAAGCGCAGCGATAAGCCTGGCTTCATCCAATCCCATTGCAGTGGCAGTGACCAAGCGTGATGGGAGAACACCACTTTAGAACGTCCATTATCTGGCTGATCAGAAGCCGCAAGCGCGCTTGGTGGAAGCATTGGGAGGCGAGTGATTACAGTGCCTTCAAAGCTCACTTCTACCCAAACTTGTTGAACGGCTTTGTCTTCTGGCGTGAATAGGAGCAAGGCTTCACGGTCGATCACCAAGTCAGGGAACAGGTTCACATCGTTTTGATTCGGGGCGGTGGTAGTATGGGTTTGAGCGAAATGGATAGAACCAGTCAAATCGCCATTCAAGTGATTTTCTAGCGGCAATTCGTCCGCGTAGCCAAGGCGTGCGGTACTGGTCGTAAACTCAATCTTTTGTGGCTCGAGGCAATCTATCGCATTACATGACGAAAGCTCAGCGGTGTACCGAGTGTTTGGTTTCAGGCTGCCGATGAATAAACCTGATTGTACGTTTTCATAACGAGTAGGCTCAGTGCCTGATTCAGTCAATGTCAGAACCACATTGTCATTCGCGTTTTGCGCTGCCCATTTTAATTGGACACCTTGATCAGAAACGCTGGCTACGTTCAATGCATTGATGCTTGGCACAGATAGGTCACCACAGTCAGAAGCCTCGATGTTTTGAATCATCTCTGACTGCCAAATGTATTCGCCATTTGGACCTTTAGAGCCTCGGGCAGCAGGAATGTATTCAACGTAACAACCAGTGTCGTCGCGGTTCATCACACCAAACTCTTTGTGAATCAGGTAAAAGCCGCCGTTGTACATGATGAATTCCCAATCAGGGCCGACGAAGTCTACGACATTACGGTAGGCTTGGTCTTGATCACCAGATAGGAAAGGGAACTTTGGATAGCCATCGAAGTTCACCCAGTATTCATAACCTTGAAAATCAAGGTAGGTTTCTCCATCGCGTTGAAACGTTCCTTCGCCTTTGTCTGCCAATTGCTTGAGCATTTCAATGCGTTCAAAGGTTTGATTCCCGATTTCGACCAGTGTCAGATCGTGGTTCGCGTATGCGAAAGTGGCTGTGCTTCCTAGGAAAGAGGAGATCAGCCAAGCGAGCGTATTTTTCTTCATATTAGACTCTACTTTTGCCAATTGAATAGACATTCGTGTGCCGCCAGAAACTCAGCACGATATGGGGAGTTGCATAAGCGATCTTGATGAGAGTTGCTTACGAATTTGATTATCTGATGGGATTCGGTATCGAAATAGATAGCAAGAATACTGCTTGTGATTTTGCTTCCACCTTTGATCCAGTGGTGAGATTAGATTGGTATCTTATGTCCAAATTCGCTTTTATCTATCTATACAAAATGACGTTTTCTATGTATGCGTACGTCATATTGTTCTGAGGGATAAACGTTTTTTAGTGGCTTAGGTTGGCAAGAAAAGTAGGGCGTTACTCTACGGAAACAAAAAAATCCCCTTCATGCACAAGGCAAGAAGGGGACAGTGTTATCGTTTCAAATTCAGCGTTAGTTGCGCTTTATTCTCTATATTATTTCACTAGGAAGTGCTTAACGAATTTCGTGATTTTCACCATGTCGTCAACGGCAATGAATTCTTCAGTGGTGTGTACTTTTGCCATACCAGTAGAAAGGTTTACCGTTGTTAGACCCTTCTTGTTGAAGTTGTTTGCGTCGCTACCGCCACCAGTGCCTTTTGTGAATGCATCGATGCCCATGTCAGCAAATGCCGCTTTGATTGCTGAGACGTGAGAGTTGCCTTCTTCGATAACAAATGCGTCGTACGCGCGGCTTGATTCGATTTCAACGTCTGCGCCGTGTTTTTCACATACCGACTCGAAGGTAGAGATCATGTGGTTCACTTGCGCCTCTAGTTTCTCACCGTTTAGAGAGCGTGCTTCAGCAACGATCTTCAGTTCTGGCATCACGATGTTTGTTGCTTGACCGCCGTTTACCATGCCGATGTTTGCTGTGGTTTCTTCGTCGATACGAAGTAGCTTCATCTGGTTGATTGCATCTGCCGCTACCATTATTGCACTGATGCCTTCTTCAGGTGCTAGACCTGCGTGTGCTGGGCGACCTTTGATTGTTGCAACGATTTTTTGCTGACCAGGTGCTGCTGTCACGATAGTGCCGATAGGACCGCCTGTGTCCAGTACGATCGCTTCTTTAGACGTTACGTGCGTCATGTCGAAGTACTCAGATCCGAACAGACCGCCTTCTTCATGTACAGTGAAAGCGAGCTCTAATGTTTTGTGCTCTAGGTTCTCAGCTTGGATGCAGCGAACCGCCTCCATGATTGCCGCAATGCCAGACTTGTCATCACCGCCAAGGATTGTATTGCCTTTAGAGCGAATAATGCCATCTTCGATGATTGGCTCAATGCCGATACCAGGCGTTACTGTATCCATGTGGCAGCTCATTAGGATAGAGCCTTCTTTCTTACCTTCTAAACGTGCATACACGTTGAAGCCATTAGAGATGTGTTCTGGTACTGGTAGCTTGTGAACCGTAAAGCCTAGTTCGCCCAGTTGCTCAGCCAGAGTTTCTGCAATTTGTTTTTCATTCATAGATTCGCTGTCGATGCGAACCAGTTGGCAGAAATGTTCAACTAGACGTTCTTGATTAATTTGTGTCATTTGGATGTCTCTTTCTTTCTTGGTCGAGATCGCAGCGATATAAAGCGCGAGCCCGAAAGGGAACAGAACACCTCTTATTACACACCTAGTTTGTGCGAAAACTGTCTTGAATCAAAAAACACCTCTGCCTGACATTCTTCTGACCTGTCAATTACCGGATCTGATGCGGCGGTCACGAAAGTAAAACCTCGAAAAACATGAAATGAACAGTGGGTGGTAGTGGAACAAGGGAGAGGTAAGAGGGCTGTATTTGAAATGAGCTTATTACGAACTAATGTGAGCGTGGAAAGCCGCTGGTTTCGTGATGGCAATGATGTATTTATGTACAGGCTCGAGCTATTTTTGTAATTGATGAAAAGTTAGCACTATATATGTCGAGTCGATTGTAATTTGTTTTTCACTTATTGAAGCAATATCACACATGTGGGTTAATACAATCTCTGTTTATTCATGTCCTTTCGCACTGCCTTTCTGGATAGACCGAACTCTGAAAAGGGTTCGGTCGCTTTAATTTTTATTGCTTTCATTCTCTGTTTTCTGAGCCCAAAACAAAAAGTTTGTATGTGCACTCTTACTTGGAGAGAGTGATTGCTATTGAGCTTTATGAAGAGAGAGCAGAGTTAATCCTATCAACCATTCGATAATGTGTTTACAGTCTTTATTTAACTTGTAGGCAGCAACAGCCTCTACCTGACGTTGAAAGTCGCAGAGGTAGGGGGTGTGATGTTCACAAACTGTCATCAACAATGCCAAGCGCCAAATTGCCATAAACTCAGCATCATCAAAATGATGTTTCCAACTGGCGATAAACGCAGCTTCATTGTTAGAAAGGTCGAGCTTATCCATCATCATCTTAAGCAATCTACCTTGTAGTGCTCTCGGAATGTCGACCTTCTTAGCAAAATGGTGGCTTATTCCCGTCCTCGATATCCCCGTTTGATCGCTCAACGTCGTATAAGACATTTTCTCGTAGCCAAGTGTAATCAGCTGCTCTGTTGCGACATCGAGAATGGTGTTGATCGTGATTTGGGTATCTTCGTGAGTTCGGCGTGCCATAACTATTGCCAGTATTGTGATTAAAAAATGATACTAACACTTATCGTCAGCCATTCCATATAAATATCCTTATCTTGACGTTGTTTGAATGATAAATGCGCGTTACTGCCCACAAAAATCACCGCGGTAACAAACTGTTTACATCGTGGGTCGGCGTGTAAATTGATATTGGATATGATAATGCATTGATATAACTTACTTTACTTATGATTTTGGTAAACGTTTGCGTTAATTGAATGTGCTGTAACATAAATTTTACAATCGAAGTTTAAAACTGCGCAAAGCCAGATTTCCACTCATGTATTCCAATTTTTCTCCTCCTGCGCCAAGTTAGAAATATCGAACGAGAACGTATGTTCAAACACAACAATGACATAAGGAGAAAGTCATGGTGGACACCTACAACCCATTAGGCACGGATGGATTCGAATTTGTGGAATACACAGCGGCGGACAGTGAAGGTATTGAACAACTGAAAGCGCTGTTTGTATCGTTGGGTTTTGCAGAGATTGCAAAACACCGTTCTAAAGAGGCTTGGCTGTACCGACAAGGTGACATCAGCTTTATCGTTAACGCCCAGCCGCACAGTCAGGCAGAAGGCTTTGCTAAAGTTCACGGTCCTTCAGTCTGTGGCATGGCTTTTCGTGTGAAAGACGCGAACGTAGCACTCAAGCAAGCACTGGATAACGGTGGCGAAGAGTACAAAACGGAAATCGGCCCTATGGAGCTGAGCATCCCGGCAATTTACGGCATTGGTGAGAGCCTTCTTTACTTCGTTGACCGTTATGGCAAACAAAGCATTTATGATGTCGACTTCCGTTTCTACGATGATGCAGAAGAGCGCTTAGCGAAAGCAGACGTTGGTATGTACGAAATCGACCATCTGACCCATAACGTGAAGCAAGGCAACATGGACGTGTGGTCAGGATTCTACGAGCGCATTGGTAACTTCCGCGAGATTCGCTACTTCGACATTGAAGGTAAGCTGACTGGGCTTGTTAGCCGCGCAATGACCGCACCGTGTGGCAAAATTCGCATTCCAATCAATGAATCTTCTGATGACAAATCGCAGATTGAAGAGTTCATCCGTGAATACAACGGTGAAGGTATTCAGCACATCGCGATGACCACCGATGACATCTACCAAACCGTTCAAACATTGCGTGATCGCGGTATGGACTTTATGCCAACACCGGATACGTACTACGAGAAAGTCGACGAGCGTGTGAAAGGGCACGGGGAAGACGTCAGCAAACTGCGTGATCTGCAAGTCCTTATTGATGGCGCGCCGACTAAAGACGGCATCTTGCTGCAAATCTTTACCCAGACCGTAATTGGTCCTGTGTTTTTTGAAATCATTCAACGTAAAGGCAACGAAGGCTTTGGTGAAGGTAACTTCAAAGCGTTGTTTGAATCGATTGAAGAAGACCAAATCCGCCGAGGAGTACTAAGCGATGCATAAATGGATCACATTCCCTCATCGGGAGGGAGTGTGCTCCAAGCAAGCACATGCTGATTTCCCGGAAGAGGCAATTTACGAACGTGAAGCAGGTCGAAGTGGATTCTTCGGTCCTGCGGCACACTTTCATCATCAACACGCACCGACAGGTTGGTCTGAGTGGGAAGGCTATTTACGCCCGCGTGCGTTCGATTTCAACCTAGTCGAAACGGCGAGTCAGATTTCGCCTTGGGCAGTGCCGCATCTGCTACACAACGCCAACTGTAAGATCCGTGTATGGCGTATGGACGAAAAGATGGACTTCTTGGTGCGTAACGCCGATGGTGATGAGCTGCTGTTCATCCATCACGGTACGGCAGATCTTTACTGCGACTATGGTCATCTCAAAGTGAGCGAAGGTGATTACGTAATGATTCCACGCTCAACCAGTTGGCGATTAGAACCAAGTGAGCCAATGTTTGTTCTGATGATTGAAAACACCGATGCTGCTTATTCTTTGCCAGAAAAAGGCATGGTGGGTAATCATGCTGTGTTCGACCCGGCGGTTTTGGAAACGCCTTCCATTAACGATGAGTTCCGTGCGCAATACTCAGAAGATCAAACTCAAGTTCATGTGAAGCGCCATGACAAAATCAGCGTGATTACTTACCCATTCAACCCACTTGATGCGATTGGTTGGCACGGTGATTTGGCCGTGGTGAGAGTGAACTGGCGTGATATTCGTCCTTTGATGTCGCACCGTTATCACTTACCGCCTTCTGCCCACACCACTTTTGTTGGTGCAGGATTCGTGGTGTGTACTTTTGTACCTCGTCCAATCGAGAGCGACCCTGGCGCACTGAAGGTGCCGTTCTATCATAACAATGACGATTATGACGAAGTCTTGTTCTACCACGCGGGGGATTTCTTCAGCCGTGACAACATAGAAGCAGGTATGGTGACTTTCCACCCAGCAGGTTTTACCCACGGTCCTCACCCGAAAGCGTTCAAAGCAGGGCAGGAATATAAGAAGAAGTTTACCGATGAGGTGGCAGTGATGATTGACACGCGCCACGCACTCGAGTTTTCTGACGAGCTCGATAAGGTTGAAAACAAAGAATACGTCTATAGCTGGCAAGAGAAGTAAGGGGCAAGGATGAAATTAGCAACCAAGAAAAATGGCACTCGCGATGGTCTATTGATGGTCGTGAGCAAAGACCTGACACAATGTGTTCCGGCAACCGAAATTTTCCACGCGATGCATCTCGCTCCAACCATGCAAGTGGCATTGGATAACTGGGACAAAGTCGCTCCACAACTGGAAGAGCTTTATAACGCGCTAAACAATGGTTCGGTTTCAGGAAGTGAAGAGTTTGAATCCCACTATCTAGCATCACCATTGCCTCGCGCCTATCAATGGGCGGATGGCAGTGCTTACGTCAATCACGTCGAACTAGTGCGTAAAGCGCGTGGTGCGGAAATGCCAGAAAGCTTCTGGACCGATCCTTTGATGTATCAAGGTGGTTCTGACGCATTTATTGGTCCTTGCGACAACATCGAATTTGCCAGCGACGAGTGGGGCATTGACTTCGAAGGTGAAGTTGCCGTGATCACCGGTGACGTGCCGATGGGAGCAAGCATTGCAGAAGCACAAGATTCAATTCGTCTTATCATGCTAGTTAACGATGTATCGTTGCGTGGTTTGATTCCGGCGGAGCTGGCGAAAGGCTTTGGTTTCTTCCAATCAAAACCGTCTTCAGCGTTTTCTCCTGTTGCAGTAACGCCAGATGAGCTGGGTGAAGCATGGTATGAGAACAAAGTGCATCTGCCGCTTGTTTCAACCTACAACAATGCCCCATTTGGTTGCCCGAATGCAGGCATAGATATGACGTTTGATTTCGCTGACTTGATTGTCCATGCCAGCAAAACACGTCCACTTTCTGCAGGTGCAATCATTGGCTCGGGTACAGTATCGAACAAACAAGGCACGGAGCACGGAACCTCTATCGAAGAGGGTGGCGTAGGCTACTCATGTATTGCAGAAGTGCGCATGATTGAAACTATTCGTGATGGCAAACCGTCGACGAGCTTTATGTCGTTTGGTGACTCTATCAAGCTAGAGATGTTTGACGCAGATGGTAACTCGATCTTTGGTGCGATTGATCAGCAAGTCAGCCAATACCTAAAACACTGAGAGGGAGGGGCAAGGGAAGTATGAGCGATAACATCACCCTCTATGGCTATTGGCGTTCTTCGGCGGCTTATCGAGTGCGCATTTGTTTGAACTTAAAAGAGCTGAACTATGAGTCCAAATCGGTTCATTTGGTACGTAATGGCGGCGAGCAGCATAGCGCGGAGTACCATGAGTTAAACGCCTCTGAGCTCGTGCCAGTGCTGGTGGATGGTGGTATTCAACTCAACCAATCTCTTGCCATCATTCAGTATCTCGATGAGCAGTATCCGCAAGTTCGGGTGGTTCCAGAACCATCACCACTTCGTTACCAAACTTTGGCTATGGCTCAAGATATCGCGATGGAGATCCACCCACTCAATAATTTGCGCGTGTTGCAGTACTTAGAAGGGAAGCTGTCGTGTGACCAAGAGGCGAAAGTCGAGTGGATTCATCATTGGGTAAATCAAGGCTTTACTGCATTAGAAGAGAAGCTAAGCCAGCATCGACAACAACATGGAAACTGTATCTACAGTGTGACTGACTCTCCCTCTGTTGTTGATATTTGCTTAGTGCCTCAAGTTTACAACGCATTACGTTTTGGGGTGGATATGACTCCTTATCCGGTAATCAGCTCGATTGTAGAAGCATGTAATCAATTGCCCGCGTTTATTGATGCTATGCCAGAGAACCAACCTGACGCGAATTGCTAATACTTTTTCTGTATCTTACCGAGTAAAAAACGGGCTCTTGACGGAGCTCGTTTTTCTTCCCCTTAGCCTACGTAAAAATCGTGTCCCAAACGCTAGCGACTGTTATTATCACCCCCGCAAAATTTATCGGTTTTGTTGCTCTGGTTAGGATTTCCATTTAGGCTTTGAGCAACTAGTTGTTTTGGGCGCACTTTATCTATGACCAACATCTTTATCATTGTTGTTCTTCTTGTTGTTTTCTTCTTTATCATTCAAAAGTACGTGATCAAAAACGATGACACGCGAGACTTCCCATACCGTTCGAAGGGCCCATTATTAAAGGGGCAGGAAGGGGCGTTTTTTAATGCTTTGAGAGCAGCGGTTGGTGATCATGCCGTGGTGTTTGCCAAAGTAAACATGGCAACGTTGATCGCGCCAAAAGAGATTAAGAACAAAAAACAGTTCTTTATTGCCAGTAACCGAATTTCACGCAGCTACTTCGATTACGTTATCTGCGACCCTAGAACGCTTGAACCTCGCGTGATTATTGAGCTTGATAACGGTCAGCAGCTGCATAAAGGCAAAGTCGAGCGCCAAAAGCTGCTCATGCACGTGTGTAAATCGGCGAACCTTCCTTTGATTGGCGCATCGGTAAAACACAGCTACCAAGTGGGGCGTCTACGTCGTTTATTGGCAGCACACATTGATCTGATTGAGCCGGATAAAGAAGTCCGCTTTTGTAAAAAGTGTGGCAGTCCGATGATCATCAGAACAGCAAGCCAAGGTGAGTTTAAAGGTCGACGCTTCTTTACTTGTAGCCGCCAGCCAAACTGTACTTACACAGAAAACTACAATGTGGTGTTTGATACAGAAGACGAATAAACATTTTGTTCCCAGATAATGAAAGAGAGAAAGGCTTCAACTGGATTAGTTGAAGCCTTTTTTGCGCGGTTTAATGCCTCAATAAGAGTGAAGCGAAGTAAACCGAATTAAGCGGTTGGAGCTCTGCGAGTTTTGATTTGTTTTGAAATTGAAGCGATACAGCGCCTTGCAGACTCACTTACTCCGGAGAGTTGAAAGAAACCATGGATAACGCCTGAGTAGCGTTCATAATTTACCTCTACGCCATGAGCGAGCATTAATTCGCGTAATGTTTCACCCTCATCACGTAATGGATCAAACTCCGCAGTGATAATTGTCGTAGGAGGTAATCCTCGATAGTCTGCGCTCATAAGGTTTAGATCCGGCTCAGAAAGCACTTTAGGATCTTTGTTGGTATACAAATCAAAACCAGACAGAAGCATGTTTGCGGTAATGATGTAGTCAGAGCCGTTTTCTTTGTAGCTCTGAGAGTTGCCTTTTGGATCCAACATTGGGTAAATCAAGATTTGTTGTTCTGGTAACCAAGAGGTCAATTTTTTAAGCCTTAACGTCGTCGCTAAAGCCAACTGGCCTCCGGCACTATCGCCCACAAATACCATTCGTTCTGGATTCCCGCCATATTTGTGTCCTTGCTCCTTAATGCCAAGTACAGCTTGGTATACGTCATCGTGCGCGGCAGGATATGTGTATTCTGGTGCGAGTCGATACTTTATACAGATGACGATCGAGTTGGATTGAACGGCAATCTGTCTCAACTGAGCGTCATGCGTTTCAAAGCCACCACTGATGAAGCAACCTCCATGAAAATAAATCGTGAGCGGTAAGTTATCTTCATTACTTGGCTTATACACTTTGACCTGAATGCCATTCACTACATCTAAGAACTCTCGTTCTGGTATAAGGCTTTCACCCGCTAATACGGTGCTATTGAGATAACCAGTTCGTCGATTAGCAATAGTTTGTTTTGAAGGGCAAGGCTTACCATTGGATTGGAATTCTTCTACTAACTCTCGAATGCCAGGCTCAAGATTTTGGATCATTTTTTAACTCTATAACGAAAAAATCAACGAATCATAGAACAATTAAAAGACATGTATATACATACAGTTTAAATGTGTGATGAAGATTAAAAATAGCATTTCGCAACACTTATCAGCATCCGTGCTAGTAGCTCCTATACTTTGATAAAGAAAGAAGAATAGGGAAGCGTTATGCGATATGGATGGATTCTTTCAGCGCTGCTACTCACGTTCAGTAGTCATGCTCAGCAGTCACTCAAACCACTAGAATGCCAATTAACTGATACACCTCAGGACCATTTCTTGTTTTATCGTGAGCAGATGGTTTACCACAGTGAGCAGTTTGCGATTTTCCAAAACTTTAAAGGGCGAGTCAGTACTCAAGTGGATCTTAAAACGGGCAGACTGATTCGTACTACGTTTATTGGTGAACCGTTCGAGCCTAAATACCAAATTTTGTTTGGCGATTGTCCAAACGTATCACAAGTTTTGCAGATTTGGATGCTCAGTGAAGTGCCTTACGACAATTAACTCAAAACACAAAAGTTAAGTAGATCACACTTTTAACCTCACTCAAGTCGAGGCTTGACGATAAAATCGTCTGAAAACGGGTGTTGAGTTTAGATTTTCGCCAAACGATTCAAAGTTAATGAATTTATGCTTGCACCCCTCATAGGATATAGCTAATATCCTTCTCGTTCTTAAGGAATGGGTCCGTAGCTCAGTTGGTTAGAGTACTACCTTGACATGGTAGGGGTCGGCGATTCGAGTTCGCCCGGACCCACCACTCCTTAAAGCCATACTAAAACCAAAGTATGCCGAACATAAAATTTGGGTCCGTAGCTCAGTTGGTTAGAGTACTACCTTGACATGGTAGGGGTCACCAGTTCGAATCTGGTCGGACCCACCAAATTTAACAAGAAAGCCAAGCACTTAGCTTGGCTTTCTTGTTTCTGGCGTTTAGTAAATCGGCGTGTATTGCTACGGTATTTCCAGTCTTAATCTATCTAAAAGCTAAGGTTCAAGTTTGGCTAAGTATTCCAAATTATGCACTAGACAACGGGTAAATCTTATATTGTTGGTCACAGATGGTCACCTGAATGTGTAGATCTACCAGTTGCTTTTATGGCCAAAATTCTAATGTGGGTCATTATGTCAAAACTTATAGCCGGATTAGATACAAGAGACTTTGGCGTCAATAGTTAATTTTTGACGCTATCTTTATCCCATATTGCGCCGTCTCTTATCATTGAATAGAGTGTCACAACCATCTTTCTCATGCAGGCAACTATCGCTACTTTTTTAGGTTTTCTTGCCGCAAGTAATCGTTCATAAGTAGCCTTAAATACAGGGTTGAACTGGATAGCCGACATCATTGCCATGTACATGACTGTTCTAACTTGAGGTCGACCTCCTTTTATCATCCGTTTGCCTTTGAAGCGTCCGCTCTCTCTTGTTATAGGTGCGACGCCAATGAGAGAAGAGGCTTGCTTGCTAGTCATAAAAGCGAGTTAGGGTACATTGCTAATTAGGGAGGCGGCTAAGACTTTTCCAACGCAAGGCACGCTTTGAAGAATGGTGCTCTTAGCTTGATACTCAGGACTGCTCTCAATCAGTTTTGCTATCTTTGTCTCTACTTTTTTAGAGCGGTCAGAATAGGGGTAATGGTCGATGAGATGTTCTTGGGTAATATTTGTAGTCGGTTTCTTTCCATGGTTTGCATGGTGAGTAGTTGGTTCCGCCTCGTGACTAAGTCACTCATAAGGCGTATGTTTTCGCTTTATACCTGCGTGTTTTGCGCTCAACATGACTCCTGGTCCAAACAATCTATTGTCCATGAACAATGCTCGTTGTTACGGCTTCAGGTCTGCTTTTATTGCGGGTCTTGGTCGTATTGCTGCGTTCGCTGTAATGATTGCCTTAGCTGCTTCTGGTTTAGCAGTCGTGCTCTATGCTTTTGAGGCTGTATTTCTAACGATTAAAATTGTGGGGGCGGCTTACTTGTTGTGGATTGCCTTTAATCTTTGGCGCTCGGAAGCAAGTCCTGTTTCTGAGCTCGAAAATACTCGCAACCGATTAGGTTTAGCTAAACAAGAACTTTTACTAGCGGCTGGTAATCCAAAAGCTAACTTAATCTTTACCGCCTTGCCGCCGTCACTTGAGATCAAAGAATGGTTAGCTTTAATGCCACATCAGCATATATCCACAACAGCGTCGTTTGCTTCGGAAGTTAATGTACCAGTATAGTTAATGGAGTAACCCACAAGTGTGACGTTGGTTATTTCCGCGCTGTAAACTGCCTCTCCCGGCAGCAGTAGAAAAGAGAGAACCACTTTTGTTAACTCAACATATATACTTTTACCTGATTAATAAGCAGGTTAATAGGTGCGCCTATATGCATTTTCCTCGTTGTTTAGGGCCTTTGTAAAAATGCTATCTGTCGAGTTAACAACAAATTTTAGATCATGCTATGTGTGCCACAGCCTTGTGTTAATGCAAATCGATAGTCCGTCGTTGGCGTAAACACCATTGCTAAATCAACCGGAAGAAAGACGACATCTGCTGCTAAAGAGAGCGGGATGTCGATGAAAGTCAAAGGGTAAAAGACATAGTCGACCACCGAGTCGTTTCTAAAAGCGCAAGGTTGGGACGCGACTGCCAGTGTTGTTCCTGAAAACGGCGCTCCATACCCTCCCACAAGGTGAGTATCCAAAGAAGAACAACCCATCATTGAAGTGGTAAGCGTAAGAAGTAATGCAGTTCGTAGTTTCTTAAGATTATTGTTTTTCATTTTCATTTAAATAATTTATGAACATTGAACTAGAAAATATATCCCAAGAGAATGAATTGCTAGCAAATATTCTTTTTTGTATACAATAACATGCGCACTGCAGCAAAATTTAGAGTGTTTAGGTGCATAGTGGCTTTTAAGAGAGAGTGAAATGAAAGGTTTCGCTTTTATTCTCCACGGATCTCCCTAGAAATGTGTGATGGCATACACATCGCTTTTGCTACCTTTATACTTGGCTATATTTGCTGTTTGTTAGAAATCATCGACCATTTCGATATGCGAGATAAAGAAGAAATCTATATACGCATAAGGGCAAATTGAGAACAAGATGCTGTAATCTGAGCGCTCGCTTAAACGTGATCTGCAAACCTTGGTTTCTCACATAGAGCCTTGCTGAATAATGCAATGCAGAGAAAAAATAATTTCGCCAAATCACTGCCTAAAGTTGTTGCTGACATCATCTATGCCCTCTTCAATGCTCTTAAAATCAGTATAGGTGTGAGGCTGGGTAGGAGTGTTCATATTATTAAAAAAGCTTATTTTCGACAGAACTCAACTTACATTATCCAAAGGCACGGTGAAGAATCTGTTTAATGAAGAGAAGCGCCGTATCGATATCGAATTCGGTATTAGCTATGGTGACGATATTCACAAGGCAAGACGAGTCCTCATGCAGGTCATGGAAAACTATGATCTTATCATCAATGAGCCAGAGCCAACTGTCCATGTTAGCCAGCACGGTGACAGTCACGTTGGCATGTTAGTGTGGGCATGGGTAGATTCTGAAAATTATTGGCCCGCTTATTTTGGTTTGTACGAGCGAGTAAAAGATGCCTTTGATGCAGAAGACATCACCATTCCATTCCCGCAAAGAGATGTACATATCCAGCAATAATGAAAGGAGCACCTGCTCCTTTTTTGTACATTAATAAAACTCGCCACAAGTGAAAGGCAGATTAACTTCATATCTGATGCACTTTTTCCTCGATTGATAAAATATAGGGGTGGTGAAAGCTTTCGTTTTAAATATTTTAATTAATTATATTAGCTTGGCGTTAATTAGATTTTTTAATCATAAGGATTTAAAAATGGATTGGAATATACATCACAATTCATGGTCAATTTTAGCTTGGATAATAAGAATGCTTTTTTGGTGTATTTACTCTACATATATATCATTTTTTGAACGGGATTTGTTTGTAAGTGATTGTTTTTAATGTGTGTTATCTGGTGGTGAGGATTTTGTCATAAGAATCCGAAATATCTAAAATTGTGATGTTTATTCCTATCAATAACCATTGTTCTTTTATTGATAAAAGTTAAGTATATTATTTTTTACTGTTTTCTGATTAAAACTATAAACACGCAATAGGTGATGGCGGATATAAAAAATTCGCTGGCTCTTATTTGTACAATAAACGGAAGAGAGTGAAAAAGTGAAAGCAAATAAAAACATTCTTAAAGCAGCAGTGGGCATGGCGATGTTATCTGGCCTACCAACAGCAGCGAATGCTCACGGTTGGACAGAGTTTCCGAGTGCTCGCCAAAATACATGTTATGAACAAGGCGGAATTTGGTCGGGCAATCCACCAAATGCGGCTTGTGCTCAGGCAAAGGAGATCTCGGGTACCTATCCGTTTGTTCAGCGCAACGAGTACGCGAAGAACATTACCGACTACAACAACATGGAAGCGGTAAAAGCGGCAATTCCTGACGGCACACTATGTTACGCAAACGACCCGCAGAAGAAGGGTATGGGGGCGCCACATACAGCTTGGACTCGTACAGAGCTCAACACGGGTACCTTTGAGTTCGTGTTCAATGCCACTGCACCACACAACCCATCATTCTGGGAATTTTACCTAACCAAACCAGGCGCAGATCTGAGCAAGTCGCTTGCTTGGGGTGATCTAGAACTTATTCAGACAGAAGGTAATGTGCCAGTTGAAGATGGCAAGTATCGCATGAACGTTACCATTCCTTCTGACCGCTCAGGCGATGCAATTCTATATGTTCGCTGGCAACGTGATGATGCGGCGGGTGAAGGCTTCTATAACTGTTCTGATATCACTATTGTGGGCGGTGAAACCCCTCCACCTGAGCCAACACCACAGCCTGATCTTGTGAAGGGTGATCTGTACATCCCTGTCGACTTTGTTGGCCCAGACCTTGGTGACACGGTTAAATACGACATCATTAACAAAGATGGTCAAGTAGCGCGCAGCTTCGATATTGAAGTTAACGAGTCAAACGCTAATGACTGGCAGCGTCTACTGGCGTCAGAGATCAATGGTTGGCATGAAGAATTCAAAGATGGTGCCGTATTCATTGGTGATTGGCATGAAGAAATGTCTCACTACATGTACTTCCAAAACGATCCTTCACGTAACTTCTTCAACTCAAAAGATAGCCGTGCATCGGGTGTTATTTCAGTTATTGATGGTGACGACGGTACGGTTGAGCCTCTAACTGGTGAACTTTACGAGCTGGTTAAGAGTGATAAGGTCGTAAACGCAGGCGACAAAGTTGTGATTGCAATTAGCGAAGCGGCGAATCTGACTCAAGCTCAAGGCACGGCGGTGAGTATTCAAAACAATGGTACCGCGTCTATCGTGGTAGATACGACAGCCATTACTCAGAATGAAACACTTTCGTTTGTTGCTAACGCAGTAAACAGTGAACGTAAAGAGACATTCACATTTGAAGTGATTGCAGATGAAGGCACGGTTGATCCAGACCCAACACCAGACCCAGATCCAACACCGGATCCAAGTGGTGATGAATGGGATGCAGCAAAAACGTATCTAGGTGGTGAAGTGGTGTCTTACGCTGATGGAAAATGGAAAGCTCAGTGGTGGATCCAAGGTGGTGATGATCCACAAACGACTTACCAAAAAGACCAATGGGGTGTTTGGCGTCCAGCTAGCTAATCTCATTCACTAAAGCCAAATGGAGTTGGCCTAGGCAAGCATCAAAGCCATCGTTCTAGTTAATAGTATGGTGGCTTTTTCATATGCTCGAAGCATAGGTTAAAGTCAGTTAATCACCCTCTGTTGCTCAATGGGCAATTGCTCTAGAGAATCGCTCTTGCCCGCCAGTCCCTGGCTAACGAATAAGATGTTTTTGAACTGTTTCATAATCACCTCCTTTCTATTAAGTGTTGTCTCTTGAAGGGGATATTTCCATGAGAAAAGCATGGTTAATTGCGTTAGGACAAATTTATATTGATATACCGTTTGTCCCGTTTAATAACCAAGTTGTTAGCCTTGCCCGACTTAGAGTATGAAGAAGTCATTTCCAGGTCTATACGCGATGTTGTGATAAATGATACGGTTTTTATATTCCATCAATTTTATATTTTTTCGATTGTAAGTTGCCTAAAAAGGGCTACAATCGCGAATTATTACCCCTCTGGTGGAACTAAAAATGATAAAGAAAACCCTCCTTGCTATGGCACTCTCTGCAAGCATCATTGCTCCGGCGACCGCTTGTACTGGTATCTCACTTTCGACGACTGCAAACGACCACATTCACGCTCGAACAATTGAGTGGGGTGAGAGCGATCTCAATAGTAAACTGATTGTTGCTCCTCGTGATTACACGTTTACCTCAACGATGCCAGACCAAAAGCAAGGTTTGAGCTGGAAGAGCAAGTACGGCTTTGTTGGTATTTCAGTGAGTGATGATCGCTTTATTGGTGAAGGCATCAATGAAAAAGGTCTAACTGCAGGCTTGTTCTACTTCAAAGGCTACGGTTCACTAAAAGCGTATGATCCGAATGATCGAGCAGACAGTATTGCGGATATGGATTTTGTACGTTGGATGCTGTCGCAGTTCAAAACCGTGGATGAAGTTAAAACGGCAATGAAAAACATCGATATCGTTCCTGTTTATATTGATGAGAAAGGTCAACCTTCACCGACTGGACATTGGCGCGTTACCGATAAAGCGGGCAACAACATCGTTATTGAAATCATGGATCATGGCCAAGTGCACATCTATGATAACGAAGTTGGAGTACTGACTAATTCACCAACTTTCCCATGGCAAGTCACCAACTTGAATAACTACATTCATTTGCAACCAGGCACCAGTGCTCCGACTAAATTCGGTGGTGTCGAAGCGAAGTCTTTTGGTATTGGTTCTGGTTTCTTAGGTTTGCCGGGTGACATTACGCCACCATCGCGTTTTGTACGTGCGGCATTTTTCGTAAATACCGCCCCAGAATCAAAAACGGGTGAAGAGGCGGTGTCACAAGCCTTCCATATTCTGAACAACTTCGATATTCCAATTGGCACCGAGTTTAACCCAGAGTACCGTAGCCATATTCCAGATCTGCCAAGTGCGACACAATGGACTTCGGTTATCGATCAAGGTAACAAGGCGCTGTACTACACCACAATGCATGACAGTAGAATCAAGAAAGTTGACCTGACTAAGATTGATTTTGACCAAAAGCAAGAAGTGAAACGCGAACTGGATAACGGCACGTTCACGTTTACAGATGTGACACCATAGCGTCTTTAAGCAAGTATCAATAACGCGCAAAGCGGAGAGGGACTTCCTTCTCCGCTTTTTTATTACCAGAAAAATAACAGCTTAAAAAAACGCTCTATAAAGTGAGTTCTTGATTCAGTGAGTGATGATATAACTTAATTGAAACTAGTGAAATATTTGACTCTTATTCCATTTTTATATTGATAATTAAATTTATTTTTAATATTCACTTTTATCAGTCGAATGCAAATATTAATGTTGTAGTATAAATCTGAACTTATCTATAGCTAGAGGCTGGTTTAAAACTCAGTACTCAAACTTTCATTCCTTTAAATATATTGGTAAATATTTGACTTAGATAAGCCTTCTGCTTTGTTGTTTGTTCAAGTTGTTGATTTGTATGCATTTTACATCGTTGTTGAATCTGTTGGTGGGAGCTGGTGCTCTAAAGAATCTTATTTGATATCTTTATTGTTAAATAATTTACTGCTAAATAAGTGAATTCTAAAATTTAAATTTTAATAGGTTTTTTATTTATTTTTTCTTGGTTTGTTGGTTGTCAGAAAAGCTTAATCCTTATGTTGTCTAAGAAAGATAATTAGATTTATCACTGGCTAAACCAGTGGCTAGTTGAAATGTTGATATATAAATAGAAGAGGGAAGTATGAAGAGAAATAAAGTCAGTATGGCACTTAATATAGCTGGTGGGATATTGCTTTCAGGAATGGCAAATGCTCAAATTATTCAATTTAATAATGAAATGCCAGTAAATAATTTACAGGGTGATTTTGAGGCGATGGTGATTTATGGACAAAATATTACTGTCCCTCATTACAATGATAAAGGCGACCCTAGGCCGCATCTCACCGCATTGCGTGATACTTTACTTCTTGTTAAGCCAGTTGAACCACTGAATGTTTCATCACAAGTCAAAGTTATTGCACGAGATAGTCAAGGCAATCAGGTGGGTGTTTTATCACTAAACACACCAGAGCAACTTCCCAATCATGACGGTCCCAACCTCGACATTATGTACGCGAAAGACATGTGGTCTGTAACGCTCCCAGCGACTTGGATACAACCCGGTCTGACTTTGGAGTTGTTCAACGGGAGTACATCTGGTCTTCTGTCCGATTTGGATATTGGCGCGCCTAACGAACTGCTCATAAATACGATGGATTTGGGGATGCTGACTAATCCAAGGGGACGTTTCTACTTTGCTGATAATCCAGAGTTGCACAAGGATTACTTCCAGAAAATTCCGGTAAGTAAGTTGATTGTTAACCCTTACGAAACCGTGAAACTTGATGAAGTGATGCTACCGGATGGACATTTACTTACAGAGTTTGATCCTAGCACTGGGACTTGGCACCAAGGAGATATGCGAGCGTATACCACGAAGATCTTGATGTCCCATGGTATTAATCTCGCAAACTATGGGATCAACTCATCAACGTCAGTGTCAGAGAGCGCGCACCCGTACACGGCGAACCAAATTACCGCTATTGCAGCAGTAGGTCGTTATCAAAATGGTGTTGTTGCTCACGGTGGTAGTGGAGGCAACGGCATGGTGACTATCGACTCATCAGTGGGTAATGAATGGAGTCACGAAGTTGGCCATAACTTTGGATTGGGTCATTGGCCAGGAGGCACTGATGGGACGACACATCGCCCATCCACGGACATCAACTCTGCTTGGGGCTGGGATCTATTTCAGAAGCGTTTCATTGCCAACTTCATGTGGAACAAGCGTAATGACGAAGACCAAGTTTGCTGTAGCGATGGGATTGGCATTCCTGCATTTGAAGGTTACAAGTTTAATCGAGATGCGATGGGGGGCGGTGAGCCAACTTCACCAATTTCCAAATACACGCTGCATACGCCTTATGTGCTAGAGAAAATTCAGACTTTTATGGAGGGCAAAGCCACATTTGATGAATCGTCTTCTACTGGGTTTACTAAGTGGAATGATGAAACGAAAGCGATGCAAGCGTTCCAGCAACCCGCTATTTTGTTATCGAAATCGATTACCTCTCAATCACAATTGAATACGATCAAAGACGACATCGATGGCTCCGTATTGTTGGGCTACATCAATGATTTTGACATCACGAAAGTCGAGACGGGAGATGGACGTTGGATACGTGATATTTATTTGCCTAGTGCAGAAAGTGTTGCAGTAGGCAAAGCTGTGAACATTGCGCGTTACTCTGGCTATGGAGTGACGACTCATGTTAATGGTCAGTTGGTTAATTTGAATCGAGGTGATAGTAAGTTTTACATCAGTGATGGCAAAGTATGGCTAGAAACCACTGAAGATCAGGTAGCCGAGGGTAAACCAACACGTATTCCAACTGACTATGGTGTACCAGTAACGACGCTAGTAGGTTATTACGATCCTCAGCAACAATTAGACAGCTACATTTTCCCTGCTTTGCACGGCGCTTATGGATTTGTTTATCAACCTACTCCTGTTGATCGCCTCGATACGACAGGTTGTTATGTCAAAGTGTATAACGGTCAAGACCACCAAACGGACAATTATCAGTTGGTTGGATTCCGTTACGACGATAATGTGATGAACAAATTCCATATCAACCTTAAGCAGGCCGACGATCCAACAAGGGCAGAGGTTGTGTGTGATAACGCTGTTTTAAGCTCGTTAGATATAGAGAAGCCAAAGCAAGCGTTAGAGGTTTCTATCGTTCAGTCAGATTCTTTAAAGCCATCCGAGAACAATAAGCCCGTAGCGCACGCAGGTGAAGACCAGTCAGTATTGTCAGGAGCAACTATCACCTTATCGGCCGACAAATCTACTGATGCCGATGGTGACAAGTTAACCTATGTTTGGGAGCAGATATCGGGTTTGCCCGCGAGCATTCAAGCAAGTAATGCAATGACAACCAATGTGGTCTTGGCAGAATCGACACAAGAGCAATCTTATGTGTTTTCTGTGTTGGTTTCAGACGGTAAATCGAGCTCCAGTGATATGGTCACCATTATTGCTCAGCCCCAACCAACTCAAAACCATGCACCGGAAGTCTCTCTTCCAAGCAGTATTGATGCAAAACCCGGAGAGGTTATAGAGATAACCGCGACGGCATCAGATCCTGATGGTGATGTGCTGTCATTTAAGTGGAGCACTTCAGGTTTAGCTTATCAGACTATGTCCGATGGCACGATTCAACTTTCAGTTCCAGACGTGACGGTTGATAGTCAATTTTTGCTAAGTGTTGTTGTTTCCGATCCTAAAGGGGAGAGTGCAAGCGCAAATACAACGCTTAACGTGAAAGCCAGCGGCAATACCTGCAGCGTCAGTGACCCAAATGCCACGAATTACGACGCGTGGTCTGCCAACAAATCCTATTCAGGTGGTGACTTAGTCAGTTACAAGCAGTTGGTTTGGAAGGCAAAGCACTGGAGTCAAAATAATCAACCTGACAGTAGTGATGCTTGGGAACTCGTAAGTGATGTTGTGCTGCCATGGTCAAGTCAAGCAGCATACTCGGGAGGTGCTCAGGTTACCTATAACGGGGTTAAATTTGAAGCCAAGTGGTGGACTCGTGGCGAGCAGCCTGATGTGTCCAGTGTCTGGGTCAACAAGGGCGCTGCCTGCCAGTAGCACGAAAGCATAAAGGCTGTCGGGAGTGGCGCTCTCGGCATTCTTTATGCTCCGACATACTTTATCTCTCTTATATCCTGCTCGTCGGTTGTCTTGGAGTGCATCCCAACAAGCATTTATTTAAACAAACAAGTATTTCAACAAACAAGCATCCCAATAAACAATTCGAGCAGCCATACATACCGTCTTTGAAGGTTTAATATTATGTTCCCTTATAAAAAACTCTGTTTAAGTGCATTACCATTGATACTGAATTTTCCTGCTTATGCTTCTTCTCAAGGCACCTATGTTGTGGTGTTAAAGGATTCAAATGTATCTAGTCCCATGTCACGATCTACTCGACCTTCCTCAATGGAAGAGAGAGTGAATCAAGTCCTACAGCGATTGAATACAGAGCCGAAACCTTTGTCTGCTCGCTCACTTCAAGAAAATCAGCCTCTCTCAGCTTCAAACGTATACAGAAACCTGAGTAGTTTTTCTGTTGAAATGTCCCAGGATCAGGCTTCGCAGCTTAGAGCGATGAATGATGTTAAAGGTGTTTATCGAGACGTTATATTTACAGCTGATGGTGAATTGAGTACGGCATCTGAACCTGTCGCATCTTGGGGATTAGACCGCTCCGATCAGCGTAACTTACCATTAGATGGTCGATATAATGTGGGCCAGTACACTGGCAAAGGCGTGTCGATTTATGTTATCGATTCTGGTATCGACTTTAGTCATCCTGATTTTGAGGGACGGGCTATCTCCGGTTGGGACTTCGTTGATAGTGATGTTGATGCATCTGACTGCCATGGACATGGAACTCACGTCGCCGGCACTGCGGCAGGAAAGCAGTATGGTATTGCTCCAGATGCCGATATTTATTCTGTGAGAGTATTGAATTGCGACAATAAAGGCTGGGGGAGTGATATCCTTGAGTCGTTTGACTGGGTGATTGAACATGCCAAGCAGAGAGGGCAGCCAGCGGTAATCAACTACAGTATTTCTCGCAGTACTCGATGGGCTCCTATTGATGAAGCTGTAGACAAATTGGTTACGCAGCATCATATCTCATTTGTTCATGCTGCCGCTAACAACAACACAGACGCTTGCACCAAAACGCCGCATTCGGAATACTCCATCACGGTTGGTGCATCAACTAAGGATGATTATCGTTGGAGTGATTCAAACTGGGGAACATGTGTGACTTTATTTGCACCAGGTGCCAGTATCATTTCCGCTCGCAATCATGGTGGTTATCAAAGAATGTCTGGTACTTCTATGGCGACACCCCATGTGACGGGGCAGGTAGCTCGTCTTCTAGAAGCCAATCCTGAAGCACTACCGAGTGAACTGAGACAATCGTTGATCGAATCCAGCACGCCAAATGCGCTCCATAACGTGGGTTCTGGTTCACCTAATCGCTTGTTGTACACCGAGCTGGAAGGGGTTGGTGATACAAATCAGGCTCCAATCGCAGTGGCAACCTCGAATCTATATGAACTGACAGGTGTAGGGTCGATTAGTTTATCTGGTGCACAATCGAGCGATCCAAACGGTGACTTATTAACTTTTGAATGGAAACAACTTTCTCCTTCATCCCCTCTTGCGAATATAGCATCACCAACTACGGAAGAGACTACCGTTCGTTTTGCAGAAATTGCTGCTGACACGACCTATCGCTTCTTGTTAACCGTCAAAGACGGCTCGTTGTTTGATACATCAGAAGTCGTCGTGGTTCAAAAAGCAAAAGTGGCTTCTACAGGAGAAATGTGGGACAGGAGTAAAACTTATGCTTCACCTTGCCATCGTGTTTCTTGGAATGGTGACGAGTGGGAAAACCAATGGTGGACCTCAGGGAATGAACCGGGCGCCGATGGTAAATGGGGTGTCTGGCGAAAAGTCGGAAGTACAAATAACCAATGTAATTGATTGGTGAAATTCAAGAAGGGCTAGAAAAACGAGTAGGGGTAATTGCGTGAAGTATTACCCCTTTAAATTCGCTTGAGCATCGTCTTATCGGTAACTCACGCCATTCTCTGAAAGTCAGGTACCAAAAGGCGAATCGCGGGAAATTTATCATTTAATCACTGATCTATAGATTCAGTTTGTAATAGAAAAATTAGACGGAAAGCTTTGTTTTCAACGCATTAATACATCTTTGAACGAGAAAACTGCGATTCTCGTAGGCATTCTGTTAGAAAAGTTCTGCCGTATGCTATCCAGACTACTATCGGTATTTGTAAGAATTCTCCCTAAATCTATAAATGTTGGTCGGGGGAGATCATTGTGAAGGACAAAATGGAAACCTATTGGGTGCAGCTTGTAGATAAAGCAAGTACCGCATCTGATTTATCAGATTTGACGCGTTCAAGGTTACGAGGCTGTATCGGTAAATACGGTTTGCGTTACAAGGTGGAAGGTGGGGTGCTTACGGAGCATCGTTACAATCGTAAAAACCTCGCTCCCAGTTTAGAGAGTGAAGCATAGGCTTCACTCTTGAGGCAATGTTACTGAGCGTTTTTACTGGTGACCTGTTCCAGTCCAATCTGTCTGGCATCATGACTCGTGAACATCTGGTAAGGGCGTAAACCAAACAAAGGCATAATAGAGTAGATGTGATCGAATAAATCCGCTTGTACGCCTTCATAGTAAGCCCAGTCTGTATTGTTGGTAAAGGCGTAAACTTGAAGCGGAATGCCCTCTGGCGTCGGTTCTAGCTGTCTCACCATGATAAGCATGTATTGGTGGATGTCTTTGTTCGCTTTCAAATAGGCATTAATGTAAGCTCGAAATATGCCCAAATTGGTCATCTGACGAAGGTTGCCAAAGGTTGGTTCGTCACTCATTTCTTCATTGTATTCGTTGATGTCTCGCGATTTTTCATAGATGTATTGGCGCAAGATTCGAATGCTTTTCAGCTTTTCAACTTCTTCATCAGATAAGAAACGAATCGATGTGACGTCAACATTTACGGAGCGCTTGATACGGCGACCACCTGAATCTGACATGCCTTGCCAGTTGATAAATGCGTTCTGAACCAGAGCATAAGCAGGCAGCATGCTCACGGTGTTGTCAAAGTTTCTGACTTTCACCGTGGTTAAAGAGATTTCTTCTACCGTGCCATTTGCGCCATAAGCGTCCATTTGAATCCAATCGTTCAAGCTGATCATGCGGTTTGCAGAAAGCTGAATGCCAGCGACGAAGCCCAATATCGTGTCCTTAAACACCAGCATCACGAAACCAGTCGCGACACCTAATCCAGACAAGAAAATGACTGGGGACTCGTTAGCGAGAATCGACATAGACACCACGACGCCAACAAAGAAGGTGAACAGCTTAATCAACTGAACAAAGCTCTTGATCGGCATTCTTTTTGTTATGCCTTTAAACGTCGCGATGTCATTCATTGCGTCGAGTAGGGCGAAGATCATCCATACAAAGATGACCAAAATCGAAATACTCAAAATCCTATCGAAGATAGCAGCCAACCAATCATAGTGGCCTACTGCAAGGGGAATGAAAACATCCAGTACCATAATCGGGATAAGCAGCGACAGTTTCTCTAATACATCGTATTTCGCCAAACTTTCAGCGAGCGGTTTGTTGGCTTTCTGCAGCACGTTATTTACTGAGCGAACAATCAAGTGATGCACGATCAAATAACTGACTGCTGCCGCGGTGAGGCTTGCTAGGATAAATACGGTGGTGAGTTCAATGCCATATGGGTCGCTGTTAATACCGACAGCACTGAGCTTTTCAGAAATGAAGGTGCGAATGTGATGATCGAGCAAAATGTCATCCTCTAAAATGTAGCCTGAATCAAAAGAGTGAGAACTTATCAAGAAAAGGCAGGCAACTGGCGTTAGAAAGCCGCTAATCCTACTCCCCATCTCCTTGTTTTGCACTGGTTTAATCCAGCAATCTAGAAACTTATTGTTCAAAAATAGCGTATAGGCGGCGATGTGATACAGGTTTAACATCTATTAATGCAAACGGGATACGTATTTCTGTTAAGTCTGTGAACTCTCTACGTTTTTAATAGACTAGACTGAAGAGGCGGCTCGCGTTTAATTTAAGAGGCATTCAATGGAAAATTCTAATCAATCACAACAGCCTACATTCCTATCTAAAGGCTGGAAATACTTCGTTATCGTTGGTGTTATCATCGCACTAATGGGCATTGGCGCAATGAGTTTGCCCGTACTGGCAGGTGTGACGATCTCAACCATTGTGGGTGCCGTACTCTTGTTCAGTGGTCTGGTTCAGGCTTACCACACATTCTCCATCAATGTTTGGAAAGAGAAGCTTTGGTATGTATTAAGTGCTGTACTGTATATCGTGGGTGGTCTGTTTATCTTGTTCAAACCACTGGCGGGCCTTGTCACGATTACCATGTTGATGGTGATTGTGATGATCTTAAACGGTTTGACTCGTATCTTCTTTGGTTTGAGCAACCGTAGCCTACCAAGCAGCAACGTTATTGTATTCAGTGGTGTAATTTCAGTGCTTATCGGTGGTTACTTCTTCATGTTGCTCGATGATCCTGCATTCTCAACAACGTTATTGGGCACGTTTGTCGGAATCTCGCTACTGATTGAAGGCATCAGCTTCATCTTTATGGGCTTACAAATGAAAAAGCTCTCCCAATAAAGACGCTATCTAGCGCTAAAACTTTGTGAAATAGAGAATGCCTGCCGATTCGGTGGGCATTTTTTATGGACGACTTAAAATTGCTCTCAACCTCACATATTTACTATTCAAGTCAGGCTCATATCTGAATCTCTCTTACTGTTTAAGTAAAGGTTATCAATAAACAAGGAGAGAATTTTGAGACCGATTCAAACTGCAGTGATTGCACTTTCATTGGTGTTTAGCTTTGCATGGGCAGACACCCATTTGCCAGATTCAGTGGAGGCCGACGTAGTCCTCAAGACGACAACCAGTTGGGATGGCACTACGCTACCACAATACCCAAAAGGCCAACCGGAAGTCACCATTTTGAAAATTACCGTACCTAAAGGCGTGCAGCTTCCAATGCATCAACATCCTGTTATTAATGCAGGCATTGTGCTGAAAGGGGAAATCACAGTCACGAAAAAGGATGAAGAGAAGATCGTACTGAAAGCCGGAGACGCAATTGCAGAAGTCGTCGACCAATGGCACTTTGGTGCAAATACGGGTGATGAGCCGGTAGAGATTTTGGTGTTTTACGCTGGTGTGAAAGATAAGCCGATAACGGTGAAATGAAGAATATAGAACCAAAAAGCCCGAGCACAAACTCGTAATGCCGTTCGG
>NZ_JAHGAD010000021.1:0-28047 GCF_030248375.1 Vibrio sp. B181a
CAGAGCCAGAGCCAGAGCCAAAATTACAGCTGCAATACGCAGAACCGGAGTCGTATCAATACAGTGATTCGTACTCGCCAGAATTAGAAGCGCCTAATCTGGAAGACGTTCAGCGATTGCTTAGCCAACTTGAGTCAACCAATGTGGTGGCAGAGTTGGATATCGATGACATTCTGGAACAAAACACCATTGATATTGCGACTGAAGCAAAAGCAATGGAGCCAGAAATTGAAGTCGAAACAGCGGTGGAAACCGTTGAAGAAATTCAAGAGTGGGTGATCGATGAAGAGCCGACACCGACTGTTGAGGTTGAACAACCTGAGCCAGTTTGGGAGCAACCAGAAATTGAAATGGTTGAACCCACAGTTGATGTTGAAGTTGAGATTGAACAGCACACTGAGACAGCAACAGAACTGGAAACCGAAGCGGGTGCAAAGTTACCCAATACTTGGGAAAGCACGCAGCGTAGCGCTGACTTTCAAGTGCTTTACTTCGATGTAAATGGTGTGACTTTTGCGGTGCCGCTTGATGAGTTAGGGGGTATCCACCGCATCACAGAGCTGAACCACTTGATTGGTCGCCCTGCATGGTACTTGGGTTTGCAAACCAGTCGTGAGCAACAGTTTGATGTTGTCGACACTGCAAAGTGGGTGATGGCGGATAAGCTTCGCGACGACAACTACAAAGATAACTACCAATACGTCGTCATGCTTGGTGAAAGCATGTGGGGGCTGGCCAGTAACCAATTGATGGGGACTGAGACGCTCAATATCGACAAAGTCCGGTGGCGTGAACAAGCGGGCAAACGCCCTTGGCTAGCGGGCATGGTGAAAGAAAAAATGTGTGCTTTAATTCATGTCCAAGCACTTATAGACATGCTAAACGCGGGTTTAGATGTAAAATCACTGAATTAGATTTTTGGTCGGGAACGACATTAACGAGGATTAACTATGTCTCAAGCTTTTGAAGTAGAAGTGAAGAAAGATACATCGAACGACGAAGTTCTTCAGTGGGTGACGTTCCAACTAGAAGAAGAAACGTACGGCATTAACGTAATGCAAGTTCGTGAAGTTCTTCGCTACACAGAAATCGCTCCAGTTCCAGGTGCGCCAGATTACGTGCTAGGTATTATCAACCTACGTGGCAACGTTGTAACGGTTATCGATACACGTTCACGTTTTGGCCTAATGGAAGGCGAAGTAACAGACAACACGCGTATCATCGTGATTGAGTCTGAGCGTCAAGTAATTGGTATCCTAGTAGACAGCGTTGCTGAAGTGGTTTACCTACGCTCTTCTGAGATCGATACAACACCTTCTGTAGGTACTGACGAAAGCGCGAAGTTCATCCAAGGTGTAAGCAACCGTGACGGTAAGCTGCTTATCCTTGTTGATTTGAACAAGCTGCTAACCGATGATGAATGGGATGAGATGGCTCACCTGTAATTGGCTGATGAATCATGGCTGAAGAAACCTTCCTATCATTGCCGTTTATTGTAGGCGGTCTAGCGTTTGTCTTCTTGGTGCTGCTTTTGCTTCAGCTGCGCGTGCGTGCGGGTTTGCAAAAGCAGATGGACCAGCAACGTGCTCAAGCGCGTCATGCGGAAAAAGAAGTGCAAAAGCTGAATAAACAACTGTTGGAAGTACGTTCAGTGGTGGTTGGCCTAGGTCAGAAAGTCACTGAACAACAAGATGTTATTCAACATCTTAATGAGCGCATTCGTGAACTTGAACACGCTGATACAGACGGGCGTTTGTACAGCCGCGCTTCAAAAATGGTTCAACTTGGTGCTGACATCAATGAGTTGATTGAAGAGTGTGAATTGCCAAAAGCAGAGGCGGAATTGATGTTGTCTCTGCAGAAAAAATTGGCAGGGAAGGAGAAAATCCCACCGCTAAGCAGTCAACCCTCCGATGACCCGACATATTCCTCTCGCGGAAGACGTCGATAAAGATTGAAAAAAGAAGCTCCGGCTTCTTTTTTTATTTTTAAAATAAAAACTTATAATCACTTATGGTTATTTTTATTAAAATGTGACTATAAGTTAACAAAAACTCACGAACTTACATACATCAACGCTTTCTTATCCTGTTTTGTCATATCTAAGCTGTGCTAATATAACGACTCGTTCATTTTTTAGTTGAAGCCCTATGTTAGAAGTCTCTAACCTAACTGCGATCCGTGATGACCGGGTCCTGTTTGAAAACCTGCAATTCGAAATCAAGCCTGGTGAGTTGGTCCAGATTGAGGGACGTAACGGTACAGGTAAAACCACATTATTGCGTATCGTGACAGGGTTAGGAGACAGAGAAGAAGGCATCATCAAATGGAAGGGTGAAGAGGTTGAGAAATCTCGCGACGTATTCCATCAAGACTTGCTGTTCTTAGGGCATCAAACTGGCGTTAAACGCGAACTGACCGCATTAGAAAACCTGCGCTTTTACCAATCTATCCACAATAATCGCTCCTCTGAAGAAGAAATCTTTGCCGCACTTGCCCAAGTGGGACTTGCAGGCCGAGAAGATGTGCCTGTAGCACAACTTTCTGCAGGCCAGCAACGTCGCGTGGCGTTGGCACGGTTGTGGTTAAGCAATCAAATCTTGTGGATTCTGGACGAACCTCTTACTGCCATCGACAAACAAGGTGTCAAAGTGCTGGAGTCGTTGTTTGCCAGTCATGCAGATAATGGCGGCATTGTTGTACTTACTACACACCAAGATATGTTTGCAGACAGCCCGAAACTTAGAAAAATAAAACTGGGTGATTGATATGATTTCGGCCATGACAACCATTATCCGCCGTGAGCTTCTGATCGCATTTCGCCGTCAAGCGGACATCTTGAACCCGTTGTGGTTCTTCATCATCGTGATCACACTTTTTCCTCTCAGCATCGGTCCCGAACCTAATTTGTTAGCACGTATTGCAGCTGGCATTGTTTGGGTTGCTGCGCTGCTGTCTGCCTTATTATCATTAGAGCGTTTATTCCGTGATGATTATCAAGATGGCGCACTTGAACAAATGATGCTAATGCCAATTCCATTGCAACTTGTTGTGATTTCTAAGGTCATAGCTCACTGGCTGCTGACGGGATTGCCTCTGATTTTGATCAGTCCATTGTTGGCGATTCTGCTTTCTCTTGATTTCAATACTTGGTTGTCTGTAGTGCTGACACTTGCTATCGGTACCCCGACGCTGAGTTTTATCGGTGCCATTGGCGTGGCACTGACGGTTGGGTTGCAAAAAGGCGGCGTTCTTTTGAGTTTGCTCATTCTTCCGCTCTACATCCCGATTCTGATTTTCGCTACGTCCGCGATTGATGCTGCGGCATTAGGTATGTCGTATAACGGACAACTGGCAATTTTAGGCGCAATGCTGATGGGGGCGATGACCCTCACGCCATTCGCCATAAGCGCAGCATTGCGAGTTAGTGTTAACTAACTCAATAAATGCGACTTAAGCGACGTTTGATCAAAGAATTATTATTAAAGCACTGCTACGGTCTCGGCCCAATGGACAGTGTCCCTGAAGTAAGAGTGAGAACTTAACATGTGGAAATGGCTACATCCTTATGCCAAGCCTGAAACAGCTTATCACCTGAGTGGTAAGTTCCTACCTTGGTTTTCTGTATTGGCTCTCGTATGCCTAACGGTTGGTACTGTCTGGGGCCTTGCATTTGCGCCTTCTGACTATCAACAAGGCGACAGTTTCCGAATTATCTACATCCATGTACCTTCGGCTATTTGGTCGATGGGCGTTTACATGTCGATGGCCATTGCCGCATTTATCGGCTTGGTTTGGCAAGTACGTCTGTCAGATATGGCAGCATTGGCGATGGCGCCAATCGGTGCAGTATTCACCTTTATTGCTCTATTAACGGGTGCCGTTTGGGGCAAACCTATGTGGGGCACTTGGTGGGTATGGGATGCACGTCTGACTTCAGAATTAATTCTTCTATTCTTGTACCTTGGTGTTATTGCGTTGTACCACGCGTTTGACGACCAAAAAACAGCGGCGAAAGCGGCAGGTATTTTGGCTATCGTCGGTGTCGTTAACCTTCCGATAATCCACTTTTCAGTAGAATGGTGGAACACGCTTCACCAAGGCGCGACTATCACTAAATTTGAAAAACCATCCATCTCATCCGATATGCTTTGGCCTCTACTGCTAAACATCTTTGGTTTTGCGTTCTTCTTTGGCGCAGTCACGATGGTGCGTTTCCGTAACGAAATTATCAGCAAAGAGAGTCACCGCCCTTGGGTGCGCAAACTCGCAACTGAAAAAACTCAGTGAGGTAATTGATTATGCATTTTGATTCTCTGAGCGAACTATTTGCCATGGGTGGCTACGCAGGATACGTATGGAGCGCGTTTGGTATCACCTTCTTATCTATGCTTATTCTTCTGATTTCGAGCATCCGTCGTGGGGATGCATTGTTGAAAGAGGTGAAAGCGAAAATTGATCGTCAAGCGCGTATCGACGCGGCGAAGAATATGGAGAACACGTTATGAACCCGAGACGTAAAAAGAGGCTAGGCATTGTTTTAGCAATCTTTATCGGTATTAGTGCAACCATCGGTTTAATGCTATATGCACTGAACCAAAACATGGATCTATTCTACACGCCGACGGAATTGGTAAACGGTAAGCCAGACGGTACTAAACCTGAAGTAGGCCAACGCCTGCGTATCGGTGGCATGGTGGTTGAAGGTTCGGTTCGCCGTGACCCTGAATCATTAAAAGTAAGCTTTGATCTGCACGATGTGGGCCCTAAAGTAACCATCGTTTATGAAGGTATCCTTCCTGACTTGTTCCGTGAAGGTCAAGGTATCGTTGCGCAAGGTGTTCTTGAAGACGCGACAACCGTAAAAGCTTTTGAAGTGTTGGCAAAACACGACGAAGAATACATGCCACCTGAGATTGCAGAAGCAATGAAGAAGACTCATGAGCCTCTGCAGTACACAACTGAACAGAAACAAGGAAGCGGCCAATGATTGCTGAAATCGGTCACTTTGCCCTCATACTCTCGCTAGCAATGGCATTATTGCTCAGCGTATTGCCGCTATGGGGCGCATCAAATAACAACACCATGCTGATGAATACAGCACGACCGCTTTCGTGGTCGATGTTCATCATGCTGTTTTTCTCTTTCGTTATTCTATGTTGGGGTTTTTATACCAACGACTTTACTCTGCAATATGTAGCAAGTAACTCAAACAGCCAACTGCCTTGGTACTACCGTCTGACTGCTGTTTGGGGCGCGCACGAAGGTTCATTGTTGCTGTGGGTACTTATCCAAGCTGCGTGGACAGTGGCAGTTGCTACTTTCAGCCGTGGCATGCCACAAGAATCGGTTGCTCGTGTACTTGCAGTAATGGGTATGATCTCGGTGGGCTTCTTGCTGTTTATCATCCTGACGTCTAACCCATTCCTACGTACGTTGCCATTCTTCCCGGTCGATGGCCGTGACTTGAACCCACTTCTTCAAGACCCGGGTTTGATCGTTCACCCACCGATGCTTTACATGGGCTACGTAGGTTTCTCGGTAGCGTTCTCGTTTGCAATTGCGTCTTTGATGACAGGTCGTCTTGATACGGCTTGGGCTCGTTGGTCTCGTCCTTGGACAACGGCAGCTTGGGTATTCCTGACACTAGGTATCGCACTAGGTTCTTGGTGGGCTTACTACGAACTTGGCTGGGGTGGCTGGTGGTTCTGGGATCCAGTAGAAAACGCATCATTCATGCCTTGGCTAGCGGGTACAGCATTGATGCACTCCCTAGCGGTGACCGAAAAACGCGGTACGTTCAAAGCGTGGACAGTGCTACTGGCGATCTCGGCATTCTCATTAAGTTTGCTAGGCACCTTCTTGGTTCGTTCCGGTATCTTGGTATCGGTTCACGCGTTCGCGTCAGATCCATCACGCGGTATGTTTATCCTTGGTTTCCTAGTCTTCGTTATCGGCGGCTCACTCCTACTATTCGCAGTGAAAGGGGCAGCGGTTCGCGTACGTGGTAATTTCGATTTGGTGTCGCGTGAGAACGCGCTGCTTGCTAACAACGTGCTTCTGATTGCTGCGCTAGTCGTCGTATTGGTTGGTACCTTGTTGCCATTGGTTCACAAACAAATTGGTCTTGGTTCCGTATCTATCGGTGCACCATTCTTCGACATGCTGTTCGCATGGCTAATGATGCCGTTTGCCTTCCTATTAGGTATTGGTCCTATGATTCGCTGGAAGCGCGACAATCTATCTAAGCTTGTTAAGCCAATGATTGTTTCTGGTGTGCTTGCTTTCGCATTGGCTGCAGTATGCGTGTTCCTATTCGCTGACTTCTTCTCAGTGATGGCCTACATCGGTTGGGTGATGGCAATCTGGATCATTGCAATGCATGGCTTTGAGTTGTACGAGCGTGCTACGCACCGTCACAGTTTCGGCGAAGGTGTTCGTAAACTTCAACGTAGCCACTGGGCAATGATGCTAGGTCACATCGGTCTTGCGGTTACCGTGATTGGTATTGCGATGGTGCAAAACTACAGCATCGAACGTGATGTACGCTTAGCACCAGGTGAGCACTTCAAGATTTACGGTTACGACTTCTACTTCTCAGGCCTACGTGACAAAGACGGTCCAAACTACGATGGTTACATCGCGGACTTCGAAATCACCAATGATGGTAAATACGTGAACACGCTGCACGCTGAAAAACGTTTCTACCGCACGGCTAAGTCAATGATGACAGAAGCGGCCATCGACCGCGGCATCACTCGTGACCTCTATATCGCAATGGGTGAGCGTCTAGACGACAACCGTTCTTGGGCAGTACGTATTTACTACAAACCATTCGTTCGTTGGATCTGGGCTGGTTCATTGATCATGTCTTTGGGTGGTGCACTGGCTATCTCTGATAGACGCTACCGCTTCCGCAAAACGGCTAAGAAAGACGAAAAGTCAAAGCTAGCGGAGAAGGAGGCATAATAAATGAATAAGAAGGTCTTATTTATCCCGTTGGTGGCTTTCATGGTATTGGCGGGTATCTTCGCAACTCAGTTGGTTCGTAACCAAGAGGGTGATGATCCAACAAAATTGGAATCGGTACTGGTAGGTAAGCCAGTGCCTGAGTTTCACTTAGAAGATTTGGCTGAGCCTGGTAAGCAATACGATCAATCGATCTTTAAAGGCGAGCCTTTACTGCTTAACGTGTGGGCGACTTGGTGTCCAACGTGTTACGCAGAGCATAAATACCTAAACGAGCTTGCTGGTAAAGGTGTGAAGATCATCGGTATGAACTACAAAGATGATCGCAACAAAGCGGTGGGTTGGCTAAATGACTTAGGCAACCCATACCTAATCAGCCTGTTTGATGGCAGCGGCATGCTAGGTCTCGACCTTGGCGTATACGGTGCTCCAGAGACATTTATCATCGATGCTAACGGTGTGATTCGTTACCGCCATGTTGGTGATGTAAACCCTCGCAACTGGGCGGAAAAACTAGAGCCGCTTTACACCAAGTTGGTTGAGGAGGCGAAGCAATGAGAAAGTTTATCTTAGCAGCATTGGCTGCAATGACATTCTCTCTTGCTGCCCACGCAGCGATTGAAGTGTATGAGTTTGATAACCTAGAGCAAGAGCAGCAGTTCAAAGAGCTCGGTCATACTCTGCGTTGTCCAAAATGTCAGAACAACACTATCTCAGATTCGAATGCGGAATTGGCTCAAGACCTACGCCACAAGGTGTACGAAATGACCAAAGAAGGTAAGTCGAAAGATGAGATCGTCGACTACATGATTGCTCGTTACGGTAACTTCGTAACTTACAATCCTCCGTTTACTCTTGCGACTGCAATTCTTTGGCTAGGTCCGCTTGCAGTGGTATTAGGCGGTTTTGGTTTGATCGTGCTACGTAGCCGAAAATCTAAAGCAAAAGCAGTTCAGGCAAGCAATGAGCAATGGGACGAAGAGAAAGAAGCGCGTCTCAAATCATTACTTGATGAAGAGAACAGCGGAGATAAGAAGTAATGACACTATTTTGGGTTTCAACCGTTGTTCTTACGCTAGTAGCGTGTGCACTGATTGCATTGCCATTGCTTAAGCAAAAAGCCAACAACGATGAAGTGTTACGTGATGAGCTCAACAAAGCGTTCTATAAAGACCGCCTATCTGAGCTTGCTGAAGAAACAGACGAAGGTCTGGTGGAAAGCGAAGACGATCTGATTTCGGATCTAAAGCAGTCTCTACTTGACGATATCCCGGGTGATAAAGCTCAAAAAGAAACCAAGGTTTCTCCTATTGCTGTATTAATCCCATCGGTCATTCTGACAGTAGTCTTGAGTTACGGCTTGTACTACAAGTTTGGTGCATCTCAAGATGTGATCAAGTGGCAAGAAGTTAACGCTAACCTTCCTGAGCTTTCTAAGAAGCTAATGTCTGCTGCGTCTGAGCCGTTAAGTGAAGACGAAATGGCCGATCTGTCTTTAGCACTGCGTACTCGTCTGCATTACCAGCCTGAAGATTCAACTGGTTGGTTGCTACTAGGTCGTATTGCTTTGGCTAACCGTGACGTGACGACTTCTATTGATGCGATGGAAAAAGCGTACAAGCTAGAGCCAAAAGACCCTGATGTACAACTAGGCTATGCGCAAGCATTGATGCTTTCTCAAGACGAGATGGATCAAGCGACGGCTCGTTCTCTACTTGGAAAACTGATGCAGCAGGATTACGTTGATCTACGTGTATTCTCGCTTCTAGCGTTTGATGCATTCGAGCGTCAAGACTTCCCTGCGGCCATTAAATACTGGGGCATCATGCAGCAAATGATCGGTCCTGAAGACAGCCGCTATGAAATGCTTGGCCGTAGTATCGAGAGCGCGCGCAAACAAATGGGCGAAGCGGTTTCTCCAGATAAGAGTGTAGCTGTGACCATTAATGTTGCTCCAGAAGCTCAGTTGGATCCAAACGCAGTATTGATCGTTTCAGTTCATCGTGCAGATGGTTCTCCAATGCCAGTTGCGGCGGCTCGTTACCCATTAGGTACATTCCCTCGCACAGTCGTACTGGATGATGGGAATGCGATGATGGATGGCCAGAAGCTTTCTTCATTGGATAAGCTGATAGTCCGTGTCCGCGTAGACTCTGATGGCAACGTGGCGACTCGTGACCAAGATTGGCACGGTGAGAGCGCTGTGGTAGATTTCGGTCAGCCAGTTGAAGTAATGATTGATAAACAGTATCAATAGACATCATTGTCTCTGATAGTTGACACTCAGTGAGCGCCACATCGGTTTTGTGGTATGACTTGCAACTATCGAGTAGAATATACAAAGGCCAGCAATCGCTGGCCTTTATTTATATACCCAAGTGACTTTTGTTTCGGCGCTAAAGAGCGACAACACAGGTTACTTAGGTATATCAATAGTCGTTATGGAACGAAGAATGTATAACAAGGGTAAATCCATCTTCTTGTTGCTGTTTGCAGTTGGACTGGTTGGCTGTTCAAGTGCTCCAGAGGAGGCAGTAACTGAAGAAAACGAAACGAATCAAGCAACTTCTGATGTTTATGACCCATTAGAAGGCTTCAACCGCGCTATGTGGGACATCAACTACGACTACCTAGATCCGTATTTGGTTCGTCCAATCTCTCTTGCGTATGTTGATTACACACCAGTACCGATTCGTTCTGGTATTGCTAACTTCTTAGCGAACTTAGATGAACCAGCAAGTGTGGTAAACAACCTTGTTATGGGTAATGGTACTAAAGCCGTTGATCACTTTAACCGTTTTTGGATTAACTCCACGTTCGGTATTTTCGGCTTATTTGATATTGCGACGGCTGCAGGTATCACGAAATACGATAACAAAGAGTTTAGCAGTGTAGTGGGTCACTATGGCGTTGGTAATGGGCCTTACTTTATGATCCCTGGTTATGGTCCATATACACTACGTGAAGTGACAGATACCGTTGATGGTATGTATGTTCCGCTATCTTACCTCAACTTCTGGGCTGGTCTTGGTAAGTGGGCACTAGAGGGTATGGAGAAACGTGCGCTATTAGTGCCACAAGAAGCACAGCTCGATGCATCGCCAGATCCTTACGTGTTAACGCGTGATGTTTACCTACAGCGCCAAGACTTTAAAGCGGAAATCAACAATGTTGATGAAGTGGATGAAGACGAAGAAGCATACTTGGATGAGTACTTAGAAGAAGACTTCTAATCGCTTCAGTAAATAGCAAAATAAAAAGGCTTGGTTTTCACCAAGCCTTTCTTTTTATCGTTAACTTTCTTTTATCGATAATTCGCGTTCAGATTAGAACGTGTAGTTCGCTTGAACACCGATTAGCCATACGTTACCAGTCACTTCACCTTCGAATGCGCCACCGAAACCAGCTGCTTCGTTATCAGAAGCATCGCGAGGTTCGCTGATAGGCGCGTCTTTTGCGAAAATGTAAGTGAAGCCCGCGTCTAGCGTTAGGTTCTTAGACCATTCATAGCCTGCACCAACACTTAGCCATAGACGATCAGTTTCTGGAATAGTGGTCGTGCGGTATTTGTCATCAACCGCTGACATGTCGTATGCAACGCCTGAGCGTAGTGTCCATTTTTGGTCAAGCTTGTAAGTAGTACCTACAGCAAAGCGGTAGTTATCTTCCCAGTTTTCAGATTTGATTAGATCTGATTTGTCTGGGAAATCTGCCACTAGCTCTTTAAAGCTGCTCCAATCAGTCCAGTTAATGCTAGCGTGTACTGCTAGTTGATCATTTAGTTGGTGGAAGCTTGCCAGTTCCGCTGTTGCTGGCAATGTTAAGTCCATTGAGCCTGCTTTTTTAGCGTTAGGGTTCATTGGGTTGAAAGCGAGACCATTCGCGTGACCTTCAAGAGTAAGGTCTACCGCTGACTTGTATGCAAAACCAAGACGGTTGTTGTCATTGATTTGCCAAGCTGCACCAACTTGCCAACCCCAAGCGGTATCGTCACCTTCCATGTATTTAAGAGTCTGACCCGGTAGGGTAGGCTTTACTAGCCCCATTTGAGGAGGCATGACCGCACCAATGCTGCCGTCTGCGATGATGTAACGAATACCACCACCAATGCTTAGCGCTTCATTCAGTTTGTAAGCCGCGTTCAGGTTCGCTTCCATTGACGTTACGCTTGCTTCATTACCAAAGTTAGCGGCCGCGAAATCTTTACCTAGATCCGTTTCCATACCGTAGTTAGTACCAAACGCTAGACCAATAGCAAACTTGTCATTGTATTGGTGGGACAGGTAGAAGTTAGGGATAACAGCATCATGAGCAAAGTCGTGTGAACTTGCTTTATTCGGACCATTAAGGAATGTCGATGTGCCATCAACATCAATGTTTGGGTTTACATAGATAGCGCCAACAGACACTTGTGTGCCTTCTAGGTAAGTTAGCATTGCTGGGTTACGCCATTGTGCACCAGCGTTGTCAGCCATTGCTGCTTCACCAGCGTATGCACGACCTAGACCTGTCGCAGAGTATTCTGCAAGTTGGAAACCTGCTGCGTTTGCAACGCTTGAAGTGCTTAGTAGGCCAAATGCCACTGCTGCTGAGAGGAGAGTCTTGTTGGTTTTCATTGTAATGTTCGCTGAGTTATTTATAACGTGGAGCGAAATTTTACGACTAGAGTTATTACTTTAAAAATGAAAAGCCAATAAAACAGTGTTTTCAGTCCTATAATCTATTTATAGAGGGATATGGAGATGATCTATCTGACTGTAACGGCTGTGTGAAAAAATTTCAGCGAACACCTGTGAGTTATAATTACGGCTTTTGATTACACATGTGCGCCCAATCGCGGTGAATGGGAAACAATAGATAAGAAAAAAGGCTGGAATTCCAGCCTTTTATATAGGGAGTACTTATATTAGCTTGTCGCGTAATGCTTAGAAGCTGCGGCTGTACTGTAAGCCGAATAGAATCGCGTCTGCATGCGTTGTCGCACTCACACCTGTCGTTAGTAGAGGTGGCGCAATTGGCGTTTCTTCGTTTACTTTTACGTCATCACCCATTAGGTAGGTGAAACCAAAGTCAACATTCGATTTGTTATCGATATGGTATGTGAAACCTGCTGAGAACCATTGGCGATCTGAGTCAGGAACTGAAATCGATGTTAGGTTGTCTTGAGCACTAGTGTCGTACATGTAACCAGCACGTAGAGTCCAGTCTGAGTTCATGTAGTAAGTACCGCCGATAGCGTAGTGCCAACCATCTTGCCATTGGTAATCTTTCGAGTAAGTAGGACCAAGCAAACCTTGGTTCAAGTTGTCGAAGTCGATTTTATCGAAGTCACTCCAGCCGATGTATTGGATAGAGTAGTGAACTGCGAACTTAGTGTCGGTAATTTTATGGTAGCCAGAGAACTCAGCCATATCTGGTAGAGGCAATGTGATTTTCTGACCTTTGTCATCTTTCGCTTCAAACTCAGGACTGTAGCGGTAAGATAAACCAAAACGGTTATTTTCGTCTAATTCATACACAGTACCAACGTTAAAGCCTACAGCCCAACCGTCAGCTTTATCTACATCAAGAAGTTTAGCACCACCAACTAAAGGAAGGTTTGCGCTAGCAGTACGTTTCATCGTACCTTGACCGTAGATTAAGTCTAGGCCAGCACCAAAGCTCAATTGTTCATTGAGACGGTAAGAGCCAGCTAGACCAAAGTTTACACTTTTAACGTCAGTAAGACCGCCATATTCAGTTGCTACATAGTTATCTGAAAATTCAGTTTTAGTACCGAAGTTTGAGTATGCGTTTACACCCCAGGCAAATTTGTCATTAACGGGTACGATAAGGTGAATATTTGGCGCAATAGAAGTGTCACCAACATCATCAGTGTTAGCAACAGGGATTTCGTTGTTGTTAATTCGGTACGTTGCATCTTTAACTTCAATCATTGAAGTAATGCTTTCAAAACCTAGCGACAGTTCCATTTTGTCAAATAGAGCCATTGCTGCTGGGTTACGAGCCATTACAGATGCGTTATCTGCAATTACTGCATCACCTGCGAATGCACGACCGATACCAGTCGCTGATTGTGCGTTTAGCTGGAAACCAGCTGCCATTGCTTGACCTGATGCCATTGCAACCGTCACTGCTAGGAGAGTCTTTTTAAACAGACGCGTATTCTGAGTCATTATTTATTCCTTATTAGTTTCGTCTCTTTGGACGATAAGTTGAGCTTTTGCTCAGTGGCGCAGATAGTAGTATTAAGAGTGGACCATACAAATCCGACCATTGGATAAATTTGAATAAAAATTGCAGAAATGATGTCTAAATGTCGGGAAATTGCACCTAAAGTGCATAATTTAGAGTTTTGACTCTAAAGTAAATAGCTGGTGTGAATGGTTTTTGCCTTATACATAAACAAAAAACCGCTAAATTTCGAAATTTAGCGGCTTTTTACTGTGCAGTTGCGTGCTTTCGATGAAGTTACTACATTGGCTCCATCATTGGCGCTAATTTCGCTGCGATAGCATCGATATCTTCGCCGCTGCTACCAACAAGAATCATGCTGGCTTTGCCCACCGGTTTCACAACACCACTCATACCATCTTTATCAAAGTCGACTTTCTGGTCGCTCTTCACATCAGTCACAAACATGGTGACTTTGCCTTCTTTACCTTGGAAGACGATATGAAGCGCATTATTCGACTCACCAAAACCACAATGGTTTAGGTAGTAGACGTGGTATGGGAAATCACCGTTTAGCTGATAATGGAAAGGCATCATTTTCGCATTGACTTGCTTGTTTGAAACATCTTCATCGATGTTGCGAACGAACGGCTCTTCCGCCACGACGTGTTTCATTGCGGTGTCTGCGAGGCTTGCTTGCGCTGGAGAAACAATAACGTTACCCCAGTTAATTTGACCTACGAGTAGACCCGCAGTAAATGCAACTGATGCTGCCAACGCCATCGCTTTGCGAGCAAAATTCGGTCTTACGATTTTCTCGTCATCTAGCGCACTCGATGTCTGGTTAAACAGAATTTTATCAGCAAGATCTTCAGGCACATCCACATTCATGGCTTGCTTAATCTTAAGGTCGAGATCCAAAACATCATCAGCAAACTTACTGTTAGCGTCGCTCTCAGCTAAAGCTTGCAGAATCTCTTCATCCTTCTGTTTTGGATCCGACAAAATACGACGACGAAATTCTAAATCATCCATTTTTTTGTCCTCTCTGAGTATCTTGAGAATCCAACATCTCTTTTAATTGATTACGTGCACGGAATAGGCGTGTCATTACTGTGTTTTTGTTTAGATCAAGAATGCTGCCGATTTCTTCTCCACTGAAACCGCCTACAACTTGAAGAAACAAAGGCTCACGGTATTCAACATCAAGCTTCATGATTTGAGCTTGAAGCCATTCCTGTTGATGATGTGGGTCATCGCTGACTTTAGCATCATTGCCATAGTCATCGATATCAACCAAATCAAATTGTTTACGTTCAAAGCGGCGTGCGTTTTCTCGTCTTAATATAGTAATAAGCCAAGATTTCGCGGCCTTTTCATCTTGAAGACTATCCAGTGACTTCCACGCGCGCAGACAGGTCTCTTGAACCAAATCTTCTGCAATTGCCTTGTCTTTGCATAACCAGTAAGCGTAGCGATACAAATCTCTGTGATAGCCCCGTACAAGAGCTTCGTATTTTCTTTGTCTGTCCATATCAGAGTTGACCGGACTGTTGGAATTTTTCTTTCCAAACATTTTAAATATTGCCACAGGAGCCTCCGTCTTGCTCTGTGAGGTCATGGGTACCGCTTATATTTATGGTTGTTCTGAGTACACACCATGTAGTTTAGCAGCAGCACAATATACATCTTCTAAGATCAAACACTTATTTGAAGTGATGATAATTTGTTCTATATCTTTTTATTCGGGTGTTTTCCTACACTTATTGTTAGGCGATTTGAAGTTATTCGAACTTTGATACGGTTGGAATTCGTAAAATCGCCATAAAATTGATCTATTTCAAAATCTCGTGCAGTGAAGGGGCTATAGTACATCTTGTCATCTAGTTAGTCATTGACGACTAACATGTTGAGCAAGATGACACTTCCTTTTGAAGGCTGACTTTACTTTCTCCTAATCAGGAAACTGATTAATTTTACAATTGGCGTAGGTTAATTGTTTTATAAATATTCCGACCACACAGTTTTGTGTGGTTTTTTTTTGCTTCAATTTTACCTTCCGCACACTTCTCCTCATTTTTACTCACTATAGTTAATCATTCTTAATCGCCGAATAATCAATGAACTAGAGCAATAGATCTACTCGCTTCACGTTTATTTAAACGCACGTTTGATAAATTTAACAAACTGATTACAATGCATCAGGTCAGACCTCTTGTATTTAAGGAGAAACAATGGGCAAGCAGGAAGTGAAAACACGCCACGGTGAACGTGTTGCTATTGTCGCAGGGCTACGAACCCCCTTTGCTCGTCAAAGCACTGAGTTCAGCCAGGTGCCAGCGGTCGATTTAGGCAAAATGGTAGTGAGCGAAATGCTTGCTCGTACAGACATCGACCCGAAACTCATCGAACAAGTGGTATTTGGACAAGTAGTTCAAATGCCAGAAGCGCCAAACATTGCGCGTGAAATCGTACTTGGCACAGGAATGCACATTCATACTGATGCCTACAGCGTAACTCGTGCGTGTGCGACCAGTTTCCAAGCTGCAGTCAACGTGGCAGAGAGCATTATGGCGGGCAGCATTGATGTTGGTATCGCGGGTGGTGCGGATTCTTCATCTGTTCTGCCAATTGGTGTTTCGAAGAAACTTGCCGCTAACTTGCTTGCGCTAAGCAAAACCAAAACTCTGGGTCAAAAGCTCAACATTCTTAAGAAACTCAGCTTCAAAGATTTAATGCCAGTGCCGCCGGCAGTGGCTGAATATTCGACGGGTCTTTCTATGGGCCAGACTGCCGAGCAAATGGCGAAATCGCACGGCATTACTCGTGCAGAGCAAGATGCTTTGGCACACCGTTCTCACTCTCTAGCTTCGCAAGCTTGGAAAGATGGCAAAATTCAAGACGAAGTGATGACTGCTTTCCCAGAGCCTTACAAAAAGTGGATCTCTGAAGATAACAACATTCGTCATGATTCGACATTAGAAGGCTACGCGAAACTGCGTCCGGCTTTCGACCGTCAATACGGTAGCGTAACAGCCGCGAACAGTACGCCATTAACCGATGGTGGTGCGGCAGTGATGTTAATGCGTGAAGGCAAAGCGAAAGAGCTTGGTATGGAAATACTTGGCTACATCCGCGGTTATGCATTCTCAGCCATTGGTGTGGAGATGGACATGCTAATGGGGCCAACATACGCGACGGCAAAAGTGTTGGAGAACACTGGTCTCGAGCTTTCAGACCTGACACTTATCGATATGCACGAAGCGTTTGCTGCACAAGCTCTTGCGAACGTGAAGATGTTTGCTTCTGATAAATTTGCCCAAGAAAACCTAGGTCGTTCGAAAGCGATAGGTGAAATCGACATGGATAAGTTCAACGTCCTTGGTGGCTCCATTGCCTACGGTCACCCATTTGCCGCAACTGGCGCTCGTATGATGACGCAAACACTGCGTGAGCTTAAACGTCGTGGTGGTGGTCTCGCGTTGAATACAGCGTGTGCCGCAGGTGGCCTTGGCGCAGCAATGATTTTGGAGGTTGAGTAATGAGCGAGCAAAAAGCATTTAGTCTAAAGATTGATGAGCAGAACATTGCTTGGCTAGCCATCGATGTGCCAAACGAGAAAATGAACACGCTGCAAGCGGCGTTTGCAGATGAGATGAAAGAAATTTTCACTCAACTGAAAGACACCAGCGGCGTGAAAGGGATGATTATTCACTCCCTAAAACCAGATAACTTTGTTGCGGGCGCTGACGTTCGTATGCTTGAAGCGTGCACAACGGCGAGTGAAGCGGAAGCATTGGCTAAGCAAGGCCAAGACTTGTTCCAACAGTTATCTGATCTGCCTTATCCGGTTGTCGCTGCGATTCACGGTCCATGTCTAGGTGGCGGTTTAGAGCTTGCTCTAGCGTGTGACTACCGTGTATGTACTGATTCCGATAAAACGCGTCTTGGTTTGCCAGAAGTGCAACTTGGTTTGCTGCCAGGCTCCGGTGGTACTCAACGTCTTCCGCGTTTGATTGGTCTATTACCTTCGTTGGATTTAATCCTTACAGGTAAACAACTGCGTGCAAAGAAAGCGAAAAAGTTGGGCGTGGTTGACGCATGTGTGCCAGAGACTGTCTTACTCGATGTCGCGAAGATGCATGTCGAAAAAGGCAAGAAGAAAGGTAAACAAAAGCAATCTACAAAAGAGAAGTTGATGTCGGGTAGTGGTTTAGGTCGTAAGTTTGTGTTTGAGCAAGCCGCGAAGAAAACCAATGAAAAGACCCGTGGTAACTACCCTGCAACGGTCGCGATTCTAGAAGTGATCCAGCATGGTCTTGAAAAGGGCTTTGCCCAAGGTCAAGAACTTGAAGCGAAGCGCTTTGGCGAACTAGTAATGAGTTCAGAATCTAAAGCACTGCGTTCTATTTTCTTTGCTACGACAGAAATGAAGAAAGAAAACGGCGCAGAAGCTGAGCCAACTGCAGTCAACAAAGTTGGCGTGTTGGGTGGTGGTCTAATGGGGGCTGGCATTAGCCATGTTTCTGTTGCGAAAGCGAAAGTGCCAGTACGTATTAAAGATGTCAGCAATGATGGCGTGCTTAACGCGTTGAACTACAACTACAAGTTGTTCGAAAAGCAGCGTAAGCGCCGCATTATCTCGAAAGCGGGTCTGCAATCTAAAATGCTGCAACTTTCGGGTGGTATTGATTTTACAAGCTTCAATCATATTGATGTGGTTATCGAAGCTGTATTTGAAGATCTTGACCTCAAACAGGCGATGGTTGCAGATATTGAAGCGAACGCGAAACCAGAGACTATCTTTGCGACTAACACGTCTTCGTTACCAATTCACAAAATTGCAGAAAAAGCAGAGCGTCCAGAAAACATCGTCGGTCTGCATTACTTCAGCCCAGTAGAGAAAATGCCACTGGTGGAAGTGATTCCTCATGAAACTACGTCAGAAGAGACCATTTCTACCGTTGTTGCACTAGCGAAGAAGCAGGGCAAGACACCAATCGTAGTGAAAGATAAAGCGGGCTTCTATGTAAACCGCATTCTTGCGCCTTACATGAACGAAGCTGCGCACATCTTGCTGGCAAATGAGCCAATCGAACAACTTGATGGAGCGCTACTTGACTTCGGTTTCCCTGTAGGTCCAATTACTTTATTGGATGAAGTTGGTGTTGATATTGGTGCTAAGATCATGCCGATCTTGGTTAACGAATTGGGCGAGCGATTCAAAGGTCCAGACGTATTCGACACACTACTGAACGATGGCCGCAAAGGTCGTAAGACTGGTAAAGGCTTCTATACCTACAAAGGTAAGAAGAAAGAAGTCGATAAGTCAGTTTACAAGCTATTGAACCTGACGCCAGAATCCAAGCTAAGCGACAATGACATTGCACTACGTTGTGTGCTGCCAATGCTAAACGAGGCGGTTCGCTGTTTAGATGACGGTATTATCCGTTCTCCACGCGATGGTGATATCGGTGCGATCTTTGGTATAGGCTTCCCACCATTCTTAGGTGGTCCATTCCGTTACATGGATCAATTCGGTTTGAAAGAACTGGTTGAGAAAATGAACGAGTTTGCATCGAAATACGGTGATCGTTACGCGCCGTGCGATGGATTGTTAACTCGTGCGGGTGAAGGTCGTAACTTCTACGATTAACGGCTAGCGTTAAAAATAGAAAGGCTTGCATGATGCAAGCCTTTTTTGTGTCAGTGCTAATCAAAATGATTTACCCGAGACCGAAATCTTTCGGGCGCAACTGAAACTCTTCAATTGACCCAATTTCTAAGCCAAGGTTAATACGCGGCGCGTCTTCATGAGCGATACCTTGCGAATGCATCACCAAACGATTGGCGGTGCGAGGTTTTAGTTCATTGACCACAAAACGGATCATGTCGGTACGGGTCAACTCTTTAAGCTCTTCCAACACTTTTTCGCGCTGATTAAAGTCGGTGTCTTTGTTGCCAATTGCTACCCATAGGCGCTGCGCTCGCCCGCGTAATGTGGTGTCAGGCGTTGCAATTTGGTTCCATAATCCGCGCTTGCTGCTGTGCCATTGGTATTCGTTAAGCTCCAACAACACCATATAAAACGCATTCAAGAACTCATCGATTGAGGTAACCAGTTCAGCTGGCGCCGCGTTTGGTGACTGCACATAAAGCACAATCCCCGGATGACGATTAAGCGGCATGTTCCCCGTTCCCACCATGTAGCCAAGCTGTTGTTTAGTTCGGATCTCATGGAAGAAAGTTGCCGACATTAAGTGGTTCGCCAAGGAATAAAGCGCAATGTTACGCGGCGAGATGTCTTCACATTGGTGATAAATCACCACCGCCGAGTCTTGTTGGTTACAGTTTACTTCGCGTTGGAAGCTGCCATTTTCACCCAGCATGACGAGTGGGCGAAGTGCCTCTTCGTAACGCTGCTCTTTCACACGCAATGCGTCTTTTAATGTGGTTGCCATGTCATGAGCTTGCTGACGTTGCCAGTCGCCATAAACGAACATCTCAACGTGTAGCTCAGCGAGAATCGATTCAACAAACACAGACAGCTCATCCACCTCAATCTCTTCCAATGCTTCAACCAGCGTTGCAAAAGGTGGATTGTTAGGTTGGAGCAAACCTGTCAGTGCATTAAAAAGCTGCGAAATTGGGCGATCTTGAGATGAATTGCGCCAATTACGAAGAAGCTGCTGTTTAATGGTTTCAAATCGATCTGGGTTGAACTCACGAGCTGCAAAGCGATGCAGAATCATTTCTAAAAGTTGAGGTAACTTCTGGCTAAAGCCCGATAATGTAAGCGTGACACCGCCTTGGTGAGCATACATGTTGTAACCCATCCCCGCGATTTCTGCTTGATAAGTCTCTTTTGCTAGAGAGTCGAGGAACATCTCAACACATAGCCGCGTTTTCACGATATTTTTTGGCGATGCAACGGCGTGTGAACTGTCGATAGCGACGTAAACGACACCTTTCGGCACTCTGAACTCATCATCTTGCAGGTGCCAGAGTCGAAAACCTTCGAGATCTTCAACCAATTCTGGCAACGACCCGCCGTTTTCAAATGGTCTTGGGTCGAGGTCATAACAAATGTATGGGTTCTTTTCTGGCAGAACGAATTGCCAACTCGGATCAATTTGATGATAGAAGCGGCGTTGGTTTTCACTAAACGGGATGACTGAGTAAGGCGTGAAGTACCACTCTGCGGTTCGGTTGTATTCTAAACCTTGCGCAATCAATGTGACGCGAACATTTTCAACCGAAAGGTACTGCAACAATGAACGTTGAAGCGCTTCATCGTAGCCTGCCATTTTGTAGTCACCATAAACCGTGTCTTCTGGTTGATAGTGCTGCATGTTGATCACCAGATGACTGACCAAATCCATTGGACGTGATGGCTCTTGGAAACGGAAAGCCGATTCTAATACCGCTTGTTTTTCCAAGTATCGCCATTCATCCATGCCATCTTGTTTGATCATAGTGAGGTACTGGAATACCGCTTGAACGATGTCATCGACATGATCCAAACCGTTTGGTGTCAAGGTGCAACTTACTGTGAAATCGCGGTAGTTGCTGCCGCTCGCCCCGCCACCTGCAGAGAGGGAAGTAATCCAGCCTTTCTCTTTGAGTTGAAGCATTAAACTGCCTTCACCTTCGTAGCCCAACAGGTGAGCAAAGTAGGAGAGAGGCTTCACGCTGTAGTGTGCGTCCATTCCCGGCATTGGGAACGTGAGGATCAGTTTACGGAACTCTTTGATTGGTTCGACTTGGACCAAAATACCAGTGCTATCTTCGGTGCCAATAGGGACATCAATCGATTTGCCGCGCAATTGGTGGTTTGGAATGTCGGCAAACATGGCTTCTACCCACGCTTGCTGCTCATCAAGAGATTGCGGACCAAACAAAGTCAGCGTCATCAAATCAGCGGAATACTGTGAGTGGTGAAACTCAACAATTTCGTCGCGAATCGATTTGCCTTCGCGGTCACCAAGCGTATCCAAGTTGCCGACAGAGAATTTAGAAAACGGATGTTCTGGGTTGATGACTTCTTTATTTACTTGATACAGACGGCGAGAATCGTCGTTCAGTTTGAGTTTGTATTCGGAGTCGACCGCTTGGCGTTCTTTGTCTAACGCTTCTTCGTTAAACAGTGGTGCGGTAAAGAATTGACTGAAACGATCAAGTGCGCTTTCAAAGGCGGTTGGTGTCACATCGAAGAAGAAACAAGTGTGCTCGGTACCCGTCCAAGCGTTGTTGGTGCCACCATGTTGACTAATATAACTTTGAAACTCGCCCACTTTAGGGTATTTTTCCGTACCCAAAAAAAGCATGTGTTCTAGATAGTGTGCCAGACCTTGACGATCCATCGGATCATCGAAGTGTCCAACGTTTACTGCTAGGGCTGCTGCCGACTGTTGAACCGTGTCGGAATGAATCAGCAACACGCGCAGGGCATTACTCAATGTAATGTAGCGGTATTGATTTGAATCGTTTGGACTTAGGTGCACGATGCGTCTCCAGATTTCGCATTACAGTAATTATGATCCCCGAGTGGGGAGGCGCAAAGTTTGCGCTTCGACAAATACTGCTTGCCGCATTTTTGTTATTCGTAAGAGTACTGCATAAGCCCATCAGCAAATTGCTATGGGGTTCGAGCTATTTGAAGGAATGCACTGAGTTCATAACTTCATCGTAGAATGTGATGAACTGAGTATATTCTTTTTAATAGATTGTTAAGAAAGTCGCTATCTTTAGCAAGCGAATTGGTATAATGAACCGATAATTATATCAGTATTTTTGTTTCGACATTATTAAAGTTAGCCCGCTATCCGTATAAAGATAGCAGTCAACCTTTTGGTAGCGTTAGCTATCCCTAGGAAATAACATGAAAATATTTATCTTGCGTCACGGTGAAGCAGAGCATTTTGCGAACACCGACGCAGAAAGACAACTGACCCCAAGAGGCAGAACTGAATCGGAAGCAGTTGCCCGAGCATGTAAAGAGCAAGGTTTTGCTCAATTCGACAAAGTACTGGTGAGCCCGTACATTCGAGCGCAGCAAACTTGGCAAGAAATCAGCGCACACTTTTCGGCAAAAAGCATCGAAACGTGTGAAGACATCACGCCTTATGGTCAATCCGACCAAGTGTTTGATTTCGCTAATGCGCTAATTGAAGTTGAGAAGCTTGAATCTCTTCTGTTTGTGTCACATTTGCCGCTGGTGGGCTACCTTACTGCGGAATTTGTGAAAGACATGACGCCGCCGATGTTCCCGACATCTGGCTTGGTGTGTATTGAGTTTGACCCGCAAACACAACGCGGTGAAGTGCTTTGGCATATCACGCCATAGAACAAGAGTTCTCGGGGTGATGTCTTGAGAAAAACAAAAAAGGCAGGGTTAACCTGCCTTTGTCGTTCTTGCTCGTCAGCGAAATACTTTTCGGAGTCGGTGGGTTATTTCTCAGGAATAGAAAGCAGCACCAGTAGGGCACCATCGCCGCCAAACTCTAGAGGCGCTTGGTGGAATGCCATTACGTCTGGATGTTGAGCTAACCAAAGCGGCGCTTTCTGCTTCAAGATGTGCTTACCGATGCCGTGTTGTACACACGCACAGTGGATTTCGTTTTTCACGCAGTACGCGATCATCGCACCGAGTTCTCGCTTGGCTTCTTGTTGTGTCATGCCGTGCATGTCTAGGAAGACGTCAGGCACGTACACGCCACGACGAAGACGTTTCACTTCATAAGTCGAAACATCATCACGCGCGTAGCGAGTTGGTCCATCCGCATTTAAGAGCGGGACAAACTCATCGGAAAAGTAAAATTCAGAATCACTCGCTTCACGGTTTGAGCGTGTGATTTCTTTTTGCTTAGTATTTTTTTTTGGTTGCTGGATTATGGTATCCTGTCGCAACTTTTTTACGCCCTGTACTGCATCCTTAAACAAGGCGAAATCGTCATCGTGTTCGGTGTCTTTTTTGCTCATTAGGTAAACAATTTCATTTTTACAATTTATGGCAGTATTGTAGCGCTTTTCGGAGGCAATTTTGGATAAGATTTTTGTAGAAGAGGCGGTATCGGAGCTCCATACCCTTCAAGATATGATTCGTTGGACGGTAAGCCGCTTTAACGCCGCTAACCTGTTTTACGGTCATGGCACTGATAATGCGTGGGATGAAGCGGTTCAGCTTATCCTGCCAACATTATACTTGCCGATTGATGTGCCTCCGCACGTATTGAACTCTCGCCTTACGACAAGCGAGCGTATGCGTATTGTTGAGCGTGTAGTAAAACGCATCAACGAGCGTACACCAACTGCATACCTAACCAACAAAGCGTGGTTCTGTGGTCTTGAGTTTTTCGTTGATGAGCGTGTACTTGTGCCGCGTTCTCCAATCGGTGAATTGATTCAAGCGGAATTCCAGCCTTGGTTGGTGGAAGAGCCTACACGCATTATGGACCTATGTACGGGTTCTGGCTGTATCGCGATTGCTTGTGCGCACGCTTTCCCTGAAGCAGAAGTTGACGCGATCGATATCTCAACTGACGCACTTCAAGTTGCAGAGCAAAACGTACAAGATCACGGCATGGAGCAGCAAGTGTTCCCAATCCGCTCTGACTTGTTCCGCGACCTTCCAAAAGAGAAGTACAACCTGATCGTGTCTAACCCACCTTACGTGGACGAAGAAGACATGAACAGCCTACCAGACGAGTTCACGCACGAGCCTGAACTGGGTCTAGCTGCAGGTACTGACGGTCTAAAACTGGTTCGTCGCATTCTTGCTAACGCACCAGACTACCTAACAGACGATGGTATTCTTGTGTGTGAAGTCGGTAACTCAATGGTTCACATGATGGAACAGTACCCACAAATTCCATTCACTTGGATTGAGTTCGAGAACGGTGGTCACGGCGTATTCATGCTAACGCGTGACCAGCTGGTTGAGTGTGCAGAAGAGTTCAAACTGTACAAAGACTAAGTCAGTCGAAACAAACGAGTTGATCAAATAATGAAAACACCGAGCCCAGTGCTCGGTGTTTTTTTATCCGCTTCGCACTGAGCTTGGAAAATTTCGGCTGTTTTGTTTTTTCCACCAAATCGGGCTTTACATCAAAACGTAATACCGCCACTATGATTCCACGAAGAATTGAAAAGCAGTTGCGCTCATGGAGAGCGTGGCGACAAGAACTTGAGGAAGTAATGGCAGGAAACAGTATCGGACAACATTTCCGAGTAACGACATTCGGAGAAAGTCACGGTATCGCACTAGGATGTATCGTAGACGGATGCCCTCCAGGTTTGGAAATCACTGAGGCAGATCTGCAAACGGATCTCGACCGTCGCCGTCCTGGCACATCACGTTACACTACCCAACGTCGTGAACCGGACGAAGTAAAAATTCTTTCTGGCGTATTTGAAGGTCAAACTACAGGCACTTCAATTGGTCTGATGATTGAGAACACAGACCAGCGTTCTAAAGACTACTCAGACATCAAAGACAAGTTCCGTCCAGGACACGCTGATTACACTTACCACCAAAAATACGGTGTGCGCGATTATCGAGGTGGCGGCCGTTCGTCTGCTCGTGAAACGGCAATGCGTGTGGCGGCTGGTGCAATCGCTAAGAAATACCTGAAAGACGAGTTTGGTGTCGAAATCCGCGCTTACTTGTCACAAATGGGTGACGTTTCAATCGATAAAGTGGATTGGAATGAAATCGAAAACAACGCGTTCTTCTGCCCAGATGCAGACAAAGTCGAAGCGTTTGATCAGCTTATCCGTGACCTGAAAAAAGAAGGCGACTCTATTGGCGCTAAAATTCAGGTTGTGGCAACGAATGTACCTGTTGGTCTTGGTGAGCCTGTATTTGATCGTTTGGATGCAGACATCGCGCACGCGCTAATGAGCATCAATGCGGTGAAAGGCGTGGAAATCGGCGACGGTTTTGATGTGGTAAACCAAAAAGGCAGCGAGCACCGTGATACGCTTTCTCCAGAAGGCTTCGGTAGCAACCACGCGGGCGGCATTCTTGGCGGTATCTCTACCGGTCAAGAGATTGTTGCAAACATTGCGCTTAAGCCAACGTCAAGTATTACGGTTCCGGGTGAAACCATCACTAAAGAAGGTGAGCCAACTCAGTTGATCACTAAAGGTCGTCACGACCCATGTGTGGGTATCCGCGCTGTGCCTATTGCAGAAGCGATGCTGGCCATTGTCGTTATGGATCACTTGCTACGTCATCGTGGTCAAAACCATGGCGTACAAACCGAGACTCCAAAGATTTAAGTTTGAAACGTAAATCGATAGATACACAAAAGGCTGCTCAGTGAGCAGCCTTTTTTCATCCCTTTTCAATAGCTTTCGAGTCGAATCAGTGAATCGAGCCTTCTGTTTCCAAGTGGAATGAAGGTAAGCGCCATTTGAAGCGTACTGCAGCCATTCGCAGCATGTAACCAGTAATCAGAGTCACAATCGTCGCGGTTACGTCTGGTACGTTGAACTCAAGTAGCGCTAGGTACAAACCTGATGCGATAAGTGCCACCGATGCGTAAAGCTCTTCATGCAACACAAGTGGTGTTTGACGACAAATCAAATCGCGTAGCAGGCCACCAAATACACCAGTGACTAGCGCTGACACCATACAAATGCCAGGGTGTAAGCCCATACCAATTGCTACCTTGGTGCCGATAATGCTAAATACGATCAAGCCAAGTGCATCCAAACGAATGAATAGCCCTTTGAATTTAATCACCCATTTCGCTAAGCCAGTTGTCAGAACACCAGCTACACAAGTGATTGCCAAAAATTCTGGGTTCTTCACCCAACCTAATGGGTAGTGGCCAAGAAGAATATCGCGCACCGTACCACCGCCAATTGCCGTTGCACTGGCTACCAACATAACACCAAACCAATCCATTTTTCTTCGACCAGCACTCAACGCACCAGTCATGGCTTCAGCCGTGATACCAATGATATACAACACACTTAGCAGCATAAGGGGACACTCAAATAAAAGGGCGCTGTCTTAGTCCTTGAGATTAAGGAAAACAGCAGCAAAACTTACCAACAAGATTTAAGCCTTGAGGAAGGGGCTTAAACCCTAAAAGAATCTCGCTTTAAGTGGCGTTGATGTCGCCATCATTAAGCTTAAAAATAAGGCGTGAGTGTAGTGGGAAATGTGATCTGTGACGAATGAGAAATAGTATGGAGAAAGCGACTTTCAGATAAATCCAGCTAATAACCAAACTTGTTGTGTGGCTTTACCTGTTGAAGAAAAACAGCGACAATGCGCACCGCATATCAATTTGAAGTACAGAATCGATGATGAACCACGAATATCAAGACCTTATCGCCATCTTCAACGACACGTTTCTTGAAACTTTTAATACCAAGTTGGAGCTTGGTGGTGATGAGCCAATTTATTTACCAGCAGACCAAGAGCATCCGCATCATCGGATTATTTTTGCTCGTGGTTTTTACGCGTCAGCGCTGCACGAGATTGCCCATTGGTGTGTAGCAGGACCAGAACGTCGTTTGCTGGAAGATTTTGGTTACTGGTATGAACCTGACGGCCGTACCGCCGAGGTTCAAGCTGAGTTTGAAAAAGTGGAAATTCGCCCTCAAGCGTATGAGTGGATTCTAGCGAAAAGTGCTGACTTCCCTTTTAACGTCAGTTGTGACAATCTACACGGCGATTTTGAACCAGATCGTCTTGGTTTCATGCACAAAGTGCACAATGAAGTAATGGGTATTCTAGAAAACGGTCTTCCGCCTCGCGTGAAAATGCTATCGGATGCGTTGTGTGCCTTTTACCAAACCAAGCCGCTGGAAACGTCTGACTTTATCGTTAAATAACCTCAGAGAAGCTCCATGATTATTGAATTTGAAGAAAAACTACTAGAACTGATTGATGCTCGCATTGAAACGGCATCGGATGATGAATTGTTTGCTGGTGGTTATTTGCGTGGTCACATTTCTCTGTCTGCTGCAGCGTGTGAGGAAGAAGGCATTAACGATGTGACTGAGCTGAAGTCTCGCATTGAAAACAGCCTTGAAGAAGCACGTTCAGAATTGACGCCTGCCGATCGTGTGATCGTGAGCGATCTATGGCAAGAGCTTCAAGCGCAAGCTTAAGTCTCATTCAGTTATATATGCTTCGATTGGCAGCTCTAAGTTTCTGGTTGAAGCAAAATGAGTTGAATTAAACTCCTTCGAAATTTTCGAATCTCTCCTTAAAATTTTTGTGGTTGTGGCACTTGGGCTCACCTTTTACTCTAGTGAGTACAAAACGTGAACAAAGGATTACAACCATGAAAATTATCGCATTTGGCGCTTCTACTAGCTCTACCTCTATCAATAAAACCCTCGCGACTTACGCTGCCAACCTTGTTGAAGGTGCAGACGTGCAAGTATTAGATCTCAACCGCTATGATGTCCCTTTGTTCAGTGAAGACAAAGAGAAAGAAATTGGTCAGGCGGAAGGCGCAAAATCTTTTCTTGCTGACATCGCAACAGCGGATGCTTTGGTAATTTCTTTTGCCGAGCATAACGGCTCTTACCCAGCGGCTTACAAAAATCTGTTCGATTGGGCGACACGCATCGATCGCAACGTATTCCAAAATAAACCAGCGGTGTACTTAGCGACTTCACCTGGCTCTGGTGGCGCACAAACGGTTCTCGCTGCGGCGACAGGCTCTGCGCCTTACTTTGGTGCTGAAGTGAAAGCATCGCAATCTATTCCGAGCTTCTACGATAACTTTGATTTGGAAGCGGGTCAGTTCCGTAATGCGGAAATTGCCGAGCAAGTGAAAGCAGCCGTGGCAGCATTGAACTAAACACTGGTAACCCCCTCTAACTCCCCCTTAGAAAGGGAGAGGACTATGCGGAGTTCATAATGTAGTGGCATAG